>JBKOUI010000217.1:0-13510 GCA_046723315.1 Pseudomonadota bacterium
GCTGAGAGCTCAATCTGTCATTCCCGCGTAAGCGGGAATCCAATAACCACCGCCTGCCGTTGCTTACTCAGGCCTGCGTTTACTGGATTGCCCGGCCAAGCCGGGCAATGACAAGCGGAAGGAAGGAAGGACTAAGCAGCGCCCACGGTGCCGTTGATCCAGGCGGCGAGATGGTTCTTCGGATAGGCGCCGCGAAGCGTTCCGGCGACCTCTCCATTCTTGAACAGGATCAGCGTGGGAATAGCGCGGACGTTATAGGTGCCCGGCGTGCGCGGGTTCTCGTCGATGTTGAGCTTCTTGATTCGCACTTTGCCATCGAGCTCCTTGGCGATCTCCTCCAGCGCGGGCGCGATCTGCCGGCATGGACCGCACCACTCAGCCCAGAAGTCGACGAGCACCGGAGTTGAAGATTTGAGCACCTCGGTCTCGAAGGTGTCGTCGGAAACCTTTTCAGTTGCCATTTGCCTCTCCTAATCGCCGGCGGCGCCCACGACTCAACCGGTTTTTGAAATCCAGCATGCGAACCTAGGTATGCGCTCCTATGCCGTCAAGGCTAAGGGCCGGCCGGCAAGAGGCCGCGTTCCGCGGCATCAAGCGAAGTTGATGGGACTTCCATCAGCCGCGGGCCATCCGTCCATAGCAGCGCTGCGCGAATCGCGCGGCCGGGAAACAGCTTGCTGAGGGCGAGACGGTAGGCGGCGAGCTGGTTGATGTACGCCGGCGCCACCTCGTCGAGCCGCGAGGGTGGAGGCCGGTTCGTCTTGTAATCGAGAATGAGAAGCTCGCCCTCGAGCACGGCGAGCCGGTCGATCTGGCCTTCGACCTCATAGCCGGTGTCGCCTCCGCCGATCTTCGCCACGACTGGCATCTCGGCAAGGCTGCCGGGCTGGAACAGCGGCGCGAAGGACGGGTTGCGTACGATCGCCAGGGTCTCTGCTACGATTTCGTCCTTCAGCTTTTGCTCGAGGTTCGCGCCACGTGCCGCGACGAAGGCGCGCGCAGACCGTTCTTGCGCCTCGGGAGGCACCTCCGGCAGATGCTGCAACAGGGCGTGCACGAGCAGCCCCCGGGCGTAGCGGCCGCCTTCGCTGAGGGCCTTGGGGCCAAGGGGCGGCTGTTCGCCGGCCTCCTGCGATAAACCATCGGGACTGAGCGCAAGTCTTGATGGCGCCAACCTCCGATGCGAGCGCTCAGGCTTGGCAGGAATCAGCGCCCAGTCGGGTAGAGGCGCGGTTTCCGGCTTCACGGTCTCGCTCTCGCTCGCCGGAGCCGCCTCCGCCTGCGCGCTCTCCATCCTACGAACTGACGTGCCGTCAGCGCTGGCGATCTCCACGAGATGACCGGCGAGCCCGTCCTTGATGAGCTCGTACCAGCATTCGCTTTCGGGCTTGTTCCTTTGCCCTTGCCAACCGCAGATATAGAGCCGGTCGCGCGCACGGGTCATCGCGACATAGAGCAGGCGATGGTATTCCTCGCGCTCGGCCTGCTGGAGGCGTGCCTTGGCATCGGACAGTGCGGCAAGATCGGAATGGCCCGCCGGTGGCCAGAGGAGATGCTCGACCTCGTCGGCTGATGCGCCGGGCCGCTTCATGGGGAAGAGCCGTGGACCTTGCGGCCGCGGCAACATGCAAGTGTCCGGCAGGAACACGATCGGCGCCTGCAAGCCTTTGGCGCCGTGCACCGTCATGATGCGGACCTCGTCGCGGGCCTGCTCCATGTCGCGCTTGATCTCGATGTCGTCGGTGCGCAGCTTGTCGATGAAGCCCTGCAGCGACGGCGCGGCATCGCGGTCATAGGAGAGCGCGAGGTCGAGGAACTCATCAATCGCCTCTGCCGCCTCTGGCCCGAGCCGCGTCAGCATGCGCTTACGCATGAGCTGGCCGTCGACGCCGAGCAGTTCGGAAAAGAACTCGTAAGGCGGCAGGTAGTCTGCTCGCGCGAGCCATGCTGACAGGCGCGTCCAGGCTTCGGCAAAGCGAGCGTCGTCCTTCGCTTTATCTCTGAGCTGAGACCACAGCGAGCGCGGGCGCCGGTCGTAAGCGAGATCGAATAGCGTATCGTCATCGAGGCCGAAGAGGGGACTCTTCAGTACAACCGCGAGCGCAAGATCATCCTCGGGCATCAGCAGCACGTCGGCAAGCGCCACGAGGTCCTGCACCGCGAGCTGATCCATCAGCCGCATGCGGTCGGCGCCAGCGACCGGAATGCCCTCGTGCTTCAGTGCGCGGATCATCGGCGTGATGAACGGATCGCGGCGGCGGACCAGGATGAGCATATCGCCGGCCTTCACTTGGCGGCCTTGCGAGACGAGCAACTCGCCGTCGGTCAGCCAGCGCTTGATCTCTTTCGCGATGCGCCGGCAAAGCTGGTCGACCGAGCGGGCGCCGGCAGCCTCCTCGTTCCACGGCTCGAACGCCTCGGCAGGCTCGGGCTTGGTTTCCGTCTCGGTTTCCCAGAGTTCAACCAGCCCCGCCTCGCCCTTGCGGTGGGCATGGTGCTTGATGACGGCCGTTTCGACCGTCATCAGGCCTTGCGCGGCTTTACGCTCGGCAAACACGTGATCCACGGCATCGAGGATCGGCTCGGTCGAGCGGAAGGAGAGGTTGAGCGGCACATCGTGCCAAATGAGCCCAGCGGCCTCAGCCCTGCGGTTGAAGGCACGGCCGACCTCGCCGAAGCGCGCGGGGTCTGCCCCCTGGAAGCTGTAGATCGACTGCTTCTCGTCGCCAACGGCAAACAGCGTGCGCGGTTTGCCGTTGGCACCATCTGCGCCTTCGCCGGCGAAGAATTCCTCCGCCAGCCGCTCGATGATGGTCCATTGCTGAGGATTGGTGTCCTGCGCCTCGTCGACCAAGATGTGATCGACCCCGCCGTCGATCTTGTACAGCACCCAGGCGGCAGCGTCGGCGCGCGACAGCAGGTTCGAGGTCTTGATGATGAGGTCGTCATAGTCGAGCACGGCCTCGGCCCGCTTGCGCCGCTCATAGTCAGATTGGATTGCGTCGGCAAAAGCGAGAACGGCGGCGCTCGCTTCGGCTAGCCGCAAATGCGCGAGCTTGAGATCGAGCGCCACGAAGCGGTCGCGCGCCTCCTCAAGGGCAGCGCAGAGCGCGGGAACCGCATCCTTCAATGCCTTACTGCAAAAGCGTTGGCGCGCTTCACCCTTGTCGCTGCAGAAGATGGTCCTGAACAACGACGCGCGCGCCTCACCGCCAACGTCCTTGGCCGCCACAAGGCTCGATTTGAGCCTCTCGTCGTCAGCCGTTGCTGCATGAAGGACAAGAGCTTGCAGCAGTGCATCGATTTCGTCTTCGGCAAGGACTGCCGCAAGCTCGCCAATCAGCGTGGCTTCCTGATCGGCCTCAACGCCCAGCAGGCGCTTGAGCGCTAAACCTTCGGCCGTTGCCCAGTCTGGGTGAGAGTCGTGGAACGCCACCATGGCGGCGAGCTCGGCGCGCTTGCCCAAAGCGATGTCGATGACGTGCCGAAAATAATCTTCGCTCGTCAGCGTGATGACCTTGGCGAGCGCCTTGCCGAGCGTGCTATCGCGCTCCTCTGCGGCGCGGGCAATGGTCGCATCGAAGGCCTGTCGCCGCATCTCGGCCTGACCGCGCTCGTCCAGCACCTTGAAATGCGGAGTGACCTGGGCTTCGAGCGGGAAACGCTGCAGCAGCCGCTCGCAGAAGCCATGAATGGTATGGATCTTAAGTCCGCCCCTTGCTTCGAGCGCGCGCGCGAACAGACGTCGCGCGGTACGGAGGTCACTTTCCTCAGGCGCATGCCCCATCAGCGCTAGCAGCTCCTTGCGCAGGTCGTCCTCTGACGCAGTCGCCCAGCGCGCGAGATCTTCGAGCAGCCGGTTCTGCATCTCCGCCGCCGCCGTCTTTGTATAGGTGAGGCAGAGGATGCATTCCGGTTCAGAGCCGGCGATCAGGAGCCTGAGCACGCGCCTGACCAGGACGTCGGTCTTGCCGGTGCCGGCATTGGCCGAGACCCAGGCCGACGCGTCGGGGTCTGAGGCCCGCGCTTGATTGCGGTCGGTCTCGTGTGGGAGCGGCACGAGATCGTTCATCGCCACTCCTCCTCGGCTTCTTGCGTGAGCCATTCATCGACCCTGGCGAGGTGGGCGTACTCGTCATAGCGGTAGAGTCCGGTGAAAGCTGCCGAGCGCCGCCGCTTCACCTCGTAAGGCATGGCAGGATCGCTGTAGCGATCGACGAGGCTCGCCAATTGCTCGATCGCTCTTACGCCGAGCTCAGTCGCGTCGCCCTTGCCGGCAGGACGTTCCTCGCCGCCGTCGTTGCGGCCTGAAGCGTGGATGTAACGAAGCTCGCGGACGAGCCGCTTGCCCAGATCGCCGAAACCACCGTGTTGTGCGATCGCCGACTCGAGTGGAAGCTGCGGAGCGTAGAGATCGTCGACATGACCAGGCAGAGGCGGCCTGCCGGTCTTGTAATCGTAGATAAGCACTGAGCCGTCTTCGCCGATGTCGATGCGGTCGGCTCGCACGGTCAGCTCGAAACCCGAGGGAAGCGTGAGCGCGCCTTTGACTTCGGTGTGCGTGCGTGCGGCGAATGTGCGCCGTGCTGGCTCGGTTGCGGCGAACCAGCGGGCGAATTGCTGGAAGGCAGGCCGCCAAAAGGCTTCCACGCGCGGCGAGCCACCTAGCTGCTCGAAAGCACGATCGGCGAAGGCAATCAGCTCGGCGTAGATGTTCGCCGGCAGGTCGTTGGGATAGGCTTCAGCAAAGTCATGCAAAGTCTTGTGCACGATCTGACCGCGCAAGGCTTGGTCGGGCTCGGTGCCGAGCGGCTTGAATGGTTCGAGTTTCAGGATATCGCGCGCGAAGATCTCGTAAGGGTTCGCGATCCATTTCTCGATGCGCGTCACGCTCAGCTTGCGAGGCCTTGCCGCAACCGGAGGACACGGCTTGGGCGGAGTGGCGGGAGCGAAGCCAGCGGCGTGGTCGCGCTCGCGCGCCCACGCGACCCAAGGCTGCTCGGGCTTGATCCTGCTTTCCAGGCCCGACGCCTTTACCAGCGCCTCAAGTCTCTGGAGCCAGCGCGAGGGCACCGTCGGCACGCCGTCAACCTTTAGCGCGCGGGTGAGATAGACGGTGGCGGCGCCAAGCGCTTGCGCGAAATCGTGGGCGGAAAGGCCGACCCGCTGCTCGGGTGGACTCAAGCCGAGCGCTTCGCGCATCGGCCTGCTGAGCCAAGGACCGGATTCTTGCGGGCGCGGCCAGACGCCTTCGTTGAGGCTGCCCAGGATCACGACGTCGGGCTGCTGCAGCCTCGCTTCGAGCGGTCCCCAGATGAAGAGGCGAGGATGCAGCGGAAAGCGCGGGCGGACCACCTCGCCCGCAATCAAGCTGCGATAGAAGGGCGGATAGTCTGCGGCGCCTATGGTTAGGCTGCGTCCCGCAGCCATTAGCTCGGCAAGCAGCACCGATAAGGCTTCGCCAGCATCGCCTTGCCACAAGGCTGAGTGCGAGCCGCGCTCGTCGCGCGCCAAGGCTTCAGCGACCTCGGCATGGGCGGTTGCGAATTGCGCCGCCTCCTGGGGCATGCGTTCCTGGAACAGATACGTGAGAGGCGCGAAAGCAGCTTCCAGATCGGCGACGAGCTTCAGAGCAATCACTTGCTCCTGCTCGCTGATCGCGCGACGGCGCTTCTCCTCGTCGCGCGCAGCTTCCAGCGCATCATGTGCGCCTTCGAGGCCTTGCCCGACATAGATGTCGCGGAAGGCCCCGCGTTCGAGCGACCGCGCCGCAGACCTGATCTCGAAAGGCGAGCGTCCAACACGCGCGAGGGGATGCTTCAGCAGCGCCATCAGTTCCGACGGTGCGAAATTCGTGTCCACTGCGCCAAGCACGAGATCGAGGAAAGCGCCGGGAACCGTGCGCGCGACGGGCACGCCTGCCGAGTCGTCGATCGTGAGCTCATACCGCTTGAGCCGCGCCGCCACGCGCCGCGCAAGCACACGGTCGGGTGTGACCAGGGCCGCGGTCTTTCCGGGCATCTCGATGACCGACTTTAGGAGCAGCGCGATGGCCTCAGCCTCGTCATGCGCGGACGGTGTGACAACCAGGCGAATGCCAGTCAGCGCATTGGCGAAGCTCGCGCGACCCTCTGGCGAGAGCCCATCAGCACTGAGGAAGCGCTGCCAATGCTCTGTGCTCTCGGCAGGCCGAAGCGCTTCGCTCACGAGATGGAGCCGTGCGCGGGCCGCCGCGTTTGGCTCGCTTCCCGGGACGTAGGCGACATCCTTGCGCTCCATGTCGAGCTTGCGCAGGAGCTCGGCCATGCCAGCTTGCGGATGCTCGGGGTGATCTCCGAGCAGCGACCAGCTTTCATTGTCGAGTGACAGGTCGAGGCCGGGCAGCACGACGGCGCCGTTCGGCAACGAGGCGATGGTCTTGAGTAGCCGCGCGGTCGCTGGAACCGTGCCGGTCGATCCTGCGGCGATCACCGGATAGGGCGAGCCTGATGCGAGGCGCTCCGTCTCGAGTCCCATCAAGATGTTGCGGCGCGTGATGGGTGAGACGAGGCCGTTCTCTTCGAGATGGTCAGGCCAGTGCTCAGTGACGATCTTGAGGAAGTCTACGGTGACCTGCCAATGCGCGGCGAAATCCTCTGGCACGATCTCGGCGAGCCCGGAAAGATCGACCTCCTCCCGTTCGAGATCGTCCATCAGCCGCGCGAGGTCTGCGGCGAGATAGCATGCTTGTCCTGGCGTGACCTCCAGTAAAGGCGGCCCGAGAGCCGAGTCTTCCTGGGCCGCCTCTGAGCGGAAGCGGCGACCCAGGGCAAGCACGAGCTTCATCAAAGCTAAGCGACGGGGGAGGGCGCCGATGGCGGGCGCACCGATCGCGCCGTCATCCTCGGCACTATCCCCAGCACCGAAGATGATTGCGGCCTCCTCGTCAGGATCGCCGAGCGCCCTGATGCGCGGGAGCAGCAGTGCTTCGGTGGCGCCCTCGGCGAGGAAGGCTTCGCGCAGTGCGCGGGCGGCACGGCGCGTGGGTAGATAAATGGTGGTGAGCGGGAGTGCGAGCGAGTCGGGTTTAGCACCGCCGGGCAACGGTAGTTCGCCCCCAAGAATGGCCTTGGCGAGCGTCGTAAGGAACGGCGCCGAAGGCGGGATGGTGTAGAGCCTCGGCCCCGCTGGGAAGGGCTCAGGCACCTTCGCGCTCGAACGAGGTCTCGGCCTCAGCCAGGGCTTCCGGCGTGCCGACATGCATCCAGCGGCCGTCGAGCCGCACGCCATAGAGTCTGCCCTCGGCCAGCGCCTTGTCCCATAGGACATTCAACGAGAACCGGCCCGCGGGCGCATCCTTGAATAGCCTCTCGTCGCAGAGCGAGACGCCGGCAAAGGCAAAGGGGACGATCTCCCGTTCTCCGCGCCGCTGAAGCCTACCGTCGGGTCCCATCGAGAAGTCGCCCTTGGCGGCATAGCCGATGCTGGTGGCGACCGGCGCAAGCAGCAGCAGGCAGTCCATAGAAGCCGGATCCCACAGCCGCAACATGCGCTGGAGCGCAGGTGTCGCGCCTTCGCTCCACACCGAATCGGCATTGTGAATGAAGAAAGGACCCGATCCGAGCTGCGGCAGCGCCTTGGTCGCGCCGCCTCCGGTGTCGAGAAGGATTCCGCGCTCGTCTGAGATGACGATCTTCGGTGGCTTACCCTGCCGGTTGAGAACGTGAGCTTCGAGCTGATCGGGGAGATAGTGGACGTTCACCACCGCGGTTTTGACTCCCGTCTGCGCGAGCCGATCGAGCACGTGGTCGATCAGAGGTCGGCCGGCAAGCGGCACGAGCGGCTTGGGCATGCGCAACGTCAAAGGACGCATGCGCTCGCCAAATCCGGCAGCAAGCACCATTGCCGTCCTCGCCTCGGTCATGGCCTCCGCCCCTTACAGCACGAGCGGCGGGAGATCGCCTGCTGGAGGTAGCTCGCGCGCGTAAAAGCGGCGAAGCTCAGCGAGCGCCGGATGGGCGAGGTCGCGCTCAAGATAGCGCGCGACCCGTGGGATGTGAGCGAGATAACCGCGCTTGCCGTCACGTTTCGCCAATCGCGCAAATATGCCGAGGATCTTAGAGTTGCGTTGGGCGCCCAGCGTTGCGTAGAGGGCACGGAACCGATCTGCCGAAAAGTGCTGACTCTGCGCGTTTCGGGCGGCACAGTAGCGAGCGAGTTCGTCCCGTTCAAGCGCTTCCGGAACTTCGGTTCGGGCGTCCTGGAGGAGAGAGACGAGATCGTAGGCAAGAGGGCCTTTCAGGGCATCCTGGAAGTCGAGGATGCCCACTTGTTTGATGCCCTTCCGCTCGGGCAGCCACATCAAGTTGGGCGAGTGAAAGTCGCGAATCACCCAGCCGAGGTCGGCCTTTGTGGCCTGCTCCAGCAGGGGTCGCCACAGACCGAAATATTCCTGGCGAAGTGACTCCGGCGCCGGGTTCCCATGCACCGCCGGCCAGAACCAATCGATCAAGAGCGACGTCTCGGTCAGCATCGCATCCACATCGTAGGCGGGCAGCGGGTAAGGATCGTGGCCTTCGATGGGGAGAAGGTCTGGTGGAGGCTTGCGAGCAAGCGCCACGAGCACATCAACGGCGGGGCCATAAAGCTCAGGCAGCGGGCGGCCTTTGGCAATCTCGCTCGTGTAGAGGAGGTCGCCGAGATCCTCGAGGATGAGAAAGCCTTCATCGAGGTCGAAGGCATAGACCGCCGGGGCCGATAGCCCACGCTCCCTAAGCGCTCCGGCGACTGCCACGAAGGGTGTGACATCCTCAGCGAGATGCACGAGGGCGCTGTAAGGCTTGCCGTCGCGGATCGGTGGTCCGTCCGGCTGCCGCGGCGAGTTCATCAGGATGGCGTTGCCATCCGGCAGCACAAGCCTGGCATAGGACCGCGTGGAGGCGTCGCCCTGAAGGTACGAGGTGCCGGCCTCGGCGTAGGGCGTGCTGTCGAGGAATTTGCGGAGGCCCTGCAAGCGTGCGAGGCGCGGCTCCCAACTGCCATGGCCGGTGAGCACGATGCGGCGGACATTGGGTAGCGGCGTCTCGTCCATGGCGATGTCGAGACGATCCCGCGGTAGCCAGCGCTCTGCGCGCTCGGGCCACTCGACGAGCACCACGCCGTCGCCGAGCGCATCTTCAAGACCGAGCTCGCCAAGCTCCGACGGCTCTAGCCGGTAGAAGTCGCAATGGGTGAGGGTGAGCCGCTGTGTCTCATAGCGTTGCATGAGAGGAAAGGTCGGACTCGGCACCTCGTCGTTGCCGCCGAGTCGGGTCACCAGGGCCCGCGCGAATGTCGTCTTTCCAGCGCCTAGTGGCCCGCTCAGCGCGATGACGTCGCCGAGCTTAAGGGATAGCGCGATGCGGCTTGCGAGAATGTCGAGCCCAACCAGGTCGACATCGTCGAGAGACCAACTTAAGGTCATCCCGCGCGGCTTGACTTGTAAAGCGGCGGGTCGAGTTCGGCCTCGGCTTCCTGGCTGAGCGGCAGCAACACCTTGACCCGCGTGCCGCGGCCGAGGGCGGAGTCAAGCGAGACCGTGCCGCCGTGCAGCTCGGCAAGGCTCTTGACGATGGACAGGCCTAGCCCCGCACCACGATGGCGCGAGCCATGCGAGCGGCTTTCGAAACGATTGAACACAGCCTGCTGGTAATCCTCCGGAATGCCCACGCCCTGGTCCTCCACGGTGAAGGCAAGCATGGAATCCTCCTGCCCGCAATTCAGCGCGATCCTGCCGTCCTGCTCCGAGAAGCCGATGGCGTTGGAGAGGAGATTATACAGCATCTGCGTCACACGCCGCCCATCGGCGACGAAGCTGTCGACACCAGCCTCGACGCCGATCTTGAGCTTTACATTGCTCTGCCTAAGCCGCTCCTCGACGCCGTGTACCGCCTGGCCGATCACATCGCGCACTTTGACCAGCGATAGCTTGAGGTCGAGCGTGCCAGCATCGATAGTGGCGAGATCGAGAATATCGTCGATGATCGAGAGCAGCGTCCGCCCTGAGAGGCGGATGTCGTTGAGATAATCGAGCTGCCTGTCGGTGAGTGGCCCCGCAATAGGACTCGCTAGAAGCTCGCTGAAGCCGATGATGTTTGTGAGCGGCGTCCGCAATTCGTAGGACACGTGGCTGATGAAGGCCGTCTTGAGCCGATCTGCTTCCTCGAGCGCCTGGGCGCGCTCGATCAGCGCGCGCTCCGCGCGCCTCGCGTCCGACACATCGACATAAGTCAGTAACGTGCCGCCATCTGGAAGCGGCATAGCAGCGCAAGCGAGCACACTGCCGTCCGGCCGGTTGAACTCGCTTTCAAAGTGGCGCTCGGCGACGATCGCGGTAACCGCCGCCTTGGTGCGCTCCCATTCCTCGGGCGCATCGTAAAGTGGGCGGCACCAGGAGATGATGTCCTCGATATGCGGCTCGCCGTCGAGTTGAAGCGGGTTCAACTGCCAGATATTGGCAAAGGCCTCATTGTAGAGTCTGAGCCGCCCATTGGGCGCGAACACGGCGACCCCCTCGCGCAAGGTCTCGATGGTCTCGCGCTGCACCTGGATGAGCGCGTTATAGCGGCTCTCGAGGCCGATCCGCTCGGTGACATTCTCATAGAGGTAGGTCACGCCGGCCTCGCCATCGCTGTCGGCGATGACATGCAGCGTGCGGCCGTCGGGGAGGTGCCATTGATCCTCGATCTGGGCATTGGTGCCGTAGGACGAGAGCCACGATTTCTTCCATTCACGGTAATCGGCCTTCTCCGGCAGCCGGCGCGCCTGGCGCAGCCGGTCAAGGATCTCGCCGTCGCGGGGGTGAATGGCGAGCCATTCGGGATCGAGCTGCCAAAGATCGACGTAGGCCTGGTTGAAATGGGTGAGACGCTGAGTAGGGTCGAAGACGGCGAAGGCTGTGGCCAGGCGATCGAAGCTCCTGAAACGCGCCTCGAGACTGGGCTTCGCCTCGGTGCGGCTCCGCTCGGCGACGGCGGCTTGCGCATCGAGCAGCCGCCGCAGCGAGGCGACCTGCTCTTCGAGTTGCCGATGTTTGGAGGCGAGATCGGCAGTCTCTAGCCGTTGACCCGCTAAGTCACGAACCTTGAGCACGATAGTTCTGCCCGCAGCCCTGCCATCGACCTCGACATAGCGCTCGCGCAAGGTCGTGAGCATCAGGTTGAAGGCTTCACCCCGGTCGGCTAGCGCCTCGATGGCTGTATCGAGCTCTTTGACCGAAGGCGCATCGAGCCAGGCTGCAAAATTGATGAATCTGTCGGCCTCATGCGGCACGCCGTAGCTCAGGGGCAGCGTCGCCACCAATAATTCGGCCTCGCCGGTCTCCGATACGGTGAGCAGCATTTGCGGTTCCGCGGCGAGCACTGTGTCGAGCATGCTCTCGCTCAAACGATAGCGCTCGGCCTCGTTCGCGGCGGCAGCCTCGGCCTTGCGCGCACGCTGCGTGGCGCGAAGGCAAGCGATGGCCGTTCCTACGGCAAAGGCGATGATACCGAGAGTGATCCCGAGCAAGAGCAGCATTCGCGCATCCAGCGCGATGCTTTCAGCGGCAGCCATTGCCTTGCTGGAAGCGGCCATCACGACAATAAAAGTGAGAACACGGGACAGCACTTTTGGCCACCTTGATGAAGGTAAGGCCTTGCCCCCGCTGGTCCGCATGGTCCCTCGCTCCACGCCGCCGCCCATGGCCTTGCGCTCAGCGCCGCTTAACGCTGCCACAGACTTAACGCGGGTCGTCCGACCCTGCGAGCTTCAAGGCGAATCAGGCTTAGATTAGCTGCATCGCGGAGTCTTGCCCACTGGCGCGAGCGTTGCGTCTAGCCAGGATTTATCGCTTTGGTGGCAGCCCCGTTTAGATTTCGTCCCGGTGATAACCGCCAATAGCGCCCGCAATTGCCCCGATGAAGGCACCGATAAGAAAGGAAAGCGAGCTAAAGAAAGAAAAGCTGACCGCTGCCTTACGGGCCGCCTCGGCCGCTTCAGGCGAAACCGGGGCAGCTGGCGTAGAGGCCGCCGTGGCAGCAGCCCCGGCCACCGCCGAACCGGCGATAAGCAGCGCAACCACGATTATGGTCGCCAAGGCCCAAGCGAGCAGTCCGTGCGCGGTGTCGCGGAACAAGATCTCGTCGGTTCGCACGCCGACCCATTTCTCGCGCAGGCGCCCAGCCAAATAACCACCCAAGCCAGCCGATAACCATTGGGTGATGATCAACCAGATGCCGGCCGCGATGCCGAATGTTGCGGGAGGCGTGGCAGAAGGCTCCCAGGGAGAGACCGTGGTCAAGCCAAGCCCAGGCCCCAGCGAGATGAGAATGATCGTGATGCCGACCGCACCGACAGCGCCGGCGATTATCGCGCCCCAATGGACACCCGAGGCAGAACTCTCGACTGAGGTCTCGGGAACAACAGCTGCATGGCTAGCCATTTTTATAGCCTCTCAAAATTGCGCCGAACAAACAGGCCGCGAAATTGAAAAGTTCCGAACGTGGGAGAAATGATCGGTGGGATGCAAGGCAGTACAAAAAAGAGGCCCCGGGATAGGTCACGGGGCCTCTTCGCAAGCCAGCCTCTTAGAGGAGGGCGATGTTCTATCTGGCTGGCCTCACTTCCAGTTCGAACTCAGCCGAAAGGCCATTGTTCCGAATGACTCTTCTGCCGGTCATTCCTGCTTCGGCTGCTCGGGTGTCTGCCCGCCGCCGGTCTCGCCAGGCTTGCTAGCTTGCTCCTGAACCAGGCCCTTCTTGCAGCCTTCCAGGAACTCGTCTTGCGTTATCTGCCCATCGTTATTGGTGTCGACCATCTGGAAGTTGACGATGAAAGGGGCGGCCTTGTCTTCAGAGAGCGTGTCGCCCTGACGTTCGGTCAGACTCCAAACCGTCTTGCACTTGCTTTCATCGAGAACTGGACCCGGACGGCCCGAAGGCGGGCCGCCTTCAGGTTTCTCTGGGACCGGGGCACCGGCGCCGGCGTAGGCTGATCCAGCGGCAAGCAGCGCCGCGAGCGCCGCAAATGTTGCGAGCTTCATCGGACGTTTCCTCCTAATTATGAATTGCTTAGAAAACGTGGCGCTCTCGTCGAATGTTCCGTTTCGGAACTTTGCCCATCAACGCAAGTTGAAGGAGTCCTTCGGCATCGACGCTTCCCAACGCCATGAGCGCCGACGCCCGCTCAGGCAAGCGATTAAGGCTCGGACTGACCACCGTCCGAGCCTTTGCTTTGTGGGCTCTATAAAATTTGGAAGGTGAGTCGAACTTCGTTGCGTGCGCCGACTTGTAGAACAGGAGGGGCGGAGAGAATTGGGGCCGCCCGTGCCACGCGACCTAGGCAGACGAGATCTCAGGGCAGTGCTGCGCGGCATTAGTCGAGCTCTTTACAGCTCCAGAAGCGTCGCGGCCGAAGAACCCCTTCCAGAGAAATTGGCCGCGCTGGCTAAGCTCTTTGAGAAGCCGACCAACGATAATGATCGTCAGCGATCCGACGAGAACCGGAACAACAC
>JBKOUI010000297.1:0-4526 GCA_046723315.1 Pseudomonadota bacterium
GTCGGAGACGGTGCGCGATTATCTCGTCAACCGCTGCTCCGGCCTCATCTATTCGACGGCGTTGCCGCCGCCGGTGCTTGGCGCGATCGATGCAGCCCTCGACCTCGTTCCAGGCATGAACACGGAGCGCACCCATGTCGCGGCTCTTGCCCAGCGCTTCCGCGATGGGGCCAGCGCGCTTGGCCTCAGCACCGGCGCATCAACGACACAAATCGTGCCGGTTATTCTCGGGTCGCCCGACGCGGCCGTCGCCATGAGCGCACGCCTACGTAGCGCCGGATTCTGGAGTGTGGCCATCAGATCGCCGACGGTACCGGCCGGCACGGCCAGGCTTCGCGTCGCCTTCACAGCCGCGCATGAAGAGTCTGACGTCGATCGCCTCTTGGATGCCCTTGGCGAGGAAGATGTGCCCCGCCGCGCAAGCGCGATGTAAAGTAGCAGAACATGCGTTTCGTGCTGGTTCATGGCTGGGGCTTCCACGCCGGGCTCTTCGCCGACTTCATCGCCTATCTCGAGGGGGCAGACGTCACCCTCGTCGATCTCGGCTTCGTTTCGGGCGGGCCGAAGGGCGCGACGGAGTGGCTTGAGGATGCCATTGCCGTGGGCCATTCGCTCGGGCTCTTGTGGCTGCTCCAGGACGGGGCAGGCCGTTACAAGGCCCTCGTCAGCGTGCAGGGCTTCGATTGCTTCCGCTGCCACATCGCGCCATCGCGGCTGGCAGCGCTCAAGCGTGGGCTCGAGCGCGAGCCGGGCGGCACGCTCCAGGCATTTTGGCGCTCCTGCGGAGCGGCCGGCTTTGCTTGGCCCGAAGCGCTCAACGTTGCCCGCCTCGACGAAGGGCTCGATTGGCTGGCGAATTGGGATGCACGAAAGGCCAAGGACGCGCTTAAATGTCCTGTGCTCGCCCTGGCCTCGCGCGACGATCCCATCGTGCCGGTGTCGATGACCGAAGCGATCTGGGGCGATGGCGTTGTCTGGTCGCCCGATGGCGGTCATGTTCTTCCGTTAAGGCACCCACGATGGTGCGCGCGTCATGTCCTTGAATTCGCCCGTGCTCTCCCGTCGTAGCGCTGCCGTCGCGGCAAGCTTCGGCGAAGCGGCGCAGAGCTACGAACTCCATGCCGGGCTCCAGCGCGCTGTCGCCGATCATCTCGCGGAATATCTGCCCAAGCTGGAACGTCCCCGCGTGCTCGAGCTCGGCTGCGGCACCGGCCTATTCAGCCGCCATCTCGCGAGCCGCTATCCTGATGGCAGCTTCGTGCTGACTGACGTCGCGCCGGCCATGATCGCCGAGTGCCGGCGCAATCTCGCGCCGGCCAAGACCGCGCATGTCAGCTACGAGGTGATGGACGCCGGAGAGGCTGGTGGGCACGCGGGCCTCGACCTTATCGTCTCGAGCATGACGCTGCATTGGCTCGCCGATCCGGTTGCAAGCCTCAAGCGTCTTGAGAAGCTGCTCGCCGCTGGCGGAACCTTGCTCTATGCCACGCTCGGGTCTGAGAGCTTCGCGGAGTGGCGAGCCGTGTTGGCGGAGCTCGGCCTACCAAGCGGTCTTGGCGAAATCCACCAGCTCCCAGGCATCGTCGAAGAACAGCGCCTATTTCCCGACCAAAGCGCGCTCGCCTTCCTCCAGCGCATGAAGGTCGTCGGCGGGCTCACGCCGCACGAAGGTTATGCGCCGCTGTCGCCGGGGGCGCTTCGCCGCGCCATCCACGCCGCCGACGCGAAGTTCGCCGGCCGCATCACCTGGCACATCGTCTACGGCCGGCTCAACGCGCCCGAGGCGAGCGCATCGAGCCCTTCGACCAAGCCCGAATAAGCGCGGGTCAGCTCCTCGTCGGTGATGCAGTAGGGCGGCATCAGATAAAGCGTCGGCCCGAGTGGCCTGATGTTGAGCCCATGCGCGAGATACCAGTCGCGCAAGTGGCGGCTTTCCGCCGATTGATAACCGACGGCGGTCTTCACATCGAAGGCAAGGATGGAGCCGATCAGTCGCGGCCGTGTCACGTCAGGGCGCGCGGTAAGCTCGGCCAATGCCGCTTTGTGCCGTTTATTGATGTGCGCGATGCGCTCAAGCGTTTTCTCCTCCTCGAATAGCGCAAGCGAGGCAAGCCCCACGGCGCAAGCGAGGGGATTGGCCGTGAAGGAATGGCCATGGGGAAGCGCGCGTTCGAAGCTATCGCCGAGGAAAGCTTCGAACACTGCCTCCCGCGCCACGGTGACGGCGAGCGGCATGTAGCCCGAGGTGAGACCCTTCGAAAGACAAACGAGGTCTGGCACCACACCGGCCTGCTCCATGGCGAACAACGTGCCGGTCCGCCCGAAGCCTGTAGCCACCTCGTCGAAGATGACAAGAATGCCCGCTTCTCGCGCCGTCTCCACCAGTCGCTTCAAGAAACTCGGGCGGCAAAGGCGCATGCCGCCGGCCCCTTGCAGCAAAGGCTCGATGATGAGCCCCGCCACCGACTGCCCGCGGTCCCTGATGAGCGCCTCGAAGGCCGAAAGCGCGCCGGCCTCGCGCTCATCCGCCGCATCGTCGCCCTCGAACGTCGCGGGGCAGGGTAGCACCACCACCTTGCACATCAAGTCTCGGAAGGGGCTGAAGAACTGAGAGCCGCGGCCGAGCGACATGGCGCCCAGCGTGTCGCCGTGATAGCCGCCGTCGAAGCCGACCAGAATCTGTCGGCGCGGCTCGCCGACGTTGATCCAATACTGGTAGGCGATCTTCAGCGCGACCTCGACAGAGGTTGAGCCGTCGTCGGAGAAGAACACGCGGCTGAGATCGCCAGGGAGAAGCTCGGCAAGCGCGGTGGCGAGATTGACCGCAGGCTCGTGCGTGAAGCCTGCGAACATCACGTGCTCGAACCGCGCCGCCTGGTCGGCGAGCGCCGCGTTCAGCTTGCGATGCGAGTGCCCATGCGTGCAGGTCCACCACGACGAGACGAGATCGAGGATCTCGTTTCCGTCGGCGTCGAACAGCGAGGCGCCCTTGGCGCGCGCGAGCACGATCGGATCGCCTTCGGTCGCGTGCTGCGTGAAGGGATGCCAGACATTGCGCCGGTCGCGCGCGAGTAGATCCCGCGCGAGTCTGCTTCGGTGGTGCTTGTCGTTCATGGCAACGGCTTAGCGAGCTTGGCGAGATCGATCTCCGGTTCAATCGCCTTAAGCGCCTCCGGCGTCACGGCGTCGAGCCAGGGAATCTCGGCGATCACCTCGACCTGGCCGTAGCGTTCGATCGCCGCACGGTTGTGTGGCGTCTCGGGTCCGCTGATGACGACGCCGGCAAGCGGAAGGCCGCGCCGCCTGATCGCCTCGAGCGAAAGCAGCGTGTGGTTGATGGTGCCGAGCGTAGAGCGGGCGACGAGAACCACTGGCAAATGCAGCTCAGTAGCAAGGTCGATGACATAGGCGTCATCGGTGAGCGGCACCAACAGCCCGCCGGCGCCTTCGACCACGAGCGGCCGGTTGCAAACCGGCAGCACGAGCCTAGCCATGTCGATCGTGACATCCTCGCGCCGCGCCGCCTCATGCGGCGCAATCGGCTCTGACAGGACGTACGCCTCAGGCAGGATGCGCTCGGGCGGAACGCCGGCAAGGCGCCGCACGATGTCTGAATCGGTCTCGGGTCGGCCCCCGGCCTGCACCGGCTTCCAATAGCAGCCGTCGAGCTGCCCCACGAGCCAGGCCGAGACCAGTGTCTTGCCGACATTGGTGTCGGTCCCTGTGACAAAAAATCCTTCCACGCCGTCCTCAGCCATCCAAGCCCCGAGCTAACGGCCGAGACTGTACAGAGCCAGGTCAATCGGGGCAAAGGGGAGTGGACGAAATCTTATCTTCGCGCGACAACCCGTTGCCCATGCGTGCCTATTTTCTCATCGCGACCCTGGCCGCTCTCGTAATCTGCCAAGTCGCAGCTGCGGAGGCCAAGACGCTCCGCATGGCTTATGACTCCGATCCCACCTCGCTCGATCCGCACGAGCAGCTCTCCGGTGCGACCCTTCAGATGTCGCATCTCCTGTTCGATCCGCTCATCAGGTTCCGGCAGGACATGTCGATCGAGCCCCGCCTCGCCAAGAGTTACGAGACTATCGACGAGCGCACCACCCGCTTTCACCTGCGCGAGCGCGTGAAGTTTCAATCGGGCCGCACACTGTCGGCGCAAGACGTGGTGTGGACCGTCAATCGCTTGAAGCAGAGTCCGGATTTCAAGGCGCTGTTCGAGCCGTTCGAGGGGGCCCGCGCAGTCGACAACCTCACCGTCGATCTCATCACCAAGGCGCCTTATCCGCTCGTGCTCCACCTTGCCACCTATATCTTTCCCATGGACCGGGAGTTCTATACGGGCACCGACGAAAGCGGACGGCCGAAGGACGCGATCGTCAAATCCGGTTCGTCCTTTGCCTCGTCGCATGCGAGCGGAACGGGGCCGTTCATCGTCACCGGACGTGAGCAGGGGGTGAAGCTCACGCTGAAGCGCTTCGCCGACTATTGGGACAAGAATTCCCCCGGCAATGTCGATGAGATCG
>JBKOUI010000197.1:0-2140 GCA_046723315.1 Pseudomonadota bacterium
CGCCTAAATTGGGCGGCCGAGCGAAAGGAGTTTTGCGATGAAAATGTCGTCACAAATGGTCGAACGCACCTGGAGCCAGTTCCAAGCCGAGGCCGTGCCAGAGACTCATCCGGCAGTTACACAGCTCAATAGGCTGTTTGGCGATCACACCTTCTTCATCGATGGCACCGGACTGCACATTATCGAACCGACAGAATCCGGGGATGGCGCGGCACAATCGGGTGTGGTGGTGAAGCTCGCCAGTTGGAGCGATTCGACCCGCACTAGCCTCGCCCCGCATCCGCCCGAGGTGAGCGATCACGTCATCCTGCTCCAAGCGGCCTGATAAAGCAGCTACTTCGGGACCAGGAGCACGTAGGCGGCGAATCGTTTCAGCTGCTCCCGGCGCGCTCGCGACGCGAACAGGGTCTTGAGGCCGAGCCAAACCAGCATGAAGAATGGCAGCGGAACGGGACGGCCGAGCCGCCGGGCCTCTTGCGAAATGTACCGCACCTCGGAAGGCCGCCAGCCGTGGTCGGCGAAGAAGACGAACCAGTCTTGCGGATTGAACTGAAACGGCGCGTTGCGCATGAAGCGGGCGCGCATTTTCTCGCCGAGGCGAATGGCCTCTGGCGAGAAATAATCGGTGATCCAGAAACCGAGCCTCTCGACTTGTCTAAGATCATCGGCCAGCTCCGCAACATCCTCGTTGGTCAAGTAGGGAATGACGCCCTCCGTGAGCACGAGGATCTTACCCGCCCGCGCGCTGATGTCGGCGAAAAGCTGTCGGCGTAGCGCCCGGTCGGTGAGATCGAGCTTAATGCGCTCGAGCCGGCAGCTTGGCTTCTCGCCGGCCAGACGCTGCTCCTTGAGCTCGATCATGTGCGGGAAGTCGACCTCGATCCAGCGGAGCGAATTCGGCAGGTCGATCCGGTATGGTCGCGTGTCGAGCCCGGCGCCGAGATTGAGGATAGTGTCGACTCCGGCAGCGATCGCCTGCCGGATATAGTCGTCGATGATCACCGTGCGGATCACCACCGACCAGGCGCCGACGAAGTGTCTCGGGATCGTCGCTAGGATCTTCTCGCCGTGATCGCCGACGAGCTTCGCCGCGAGTGGATCGCGGAACAGCGGCCTTGGGCACTCGCTCTCGGCCGCGCGGAAGCCTGCCACCATGAAGGCCGTGTCTGAGACGTGCTGGATGGTTTGGGTCATGGGACGGGCTTGTGTTGCAACATTGCGCCAGAAAATCGGCAGAAGCAGGTGACGCGTTGCCGCTGTCGCGCTCTAGGCCGCAGCTCTGCACCCAGCGATCTCGACCTAATCGGGATAAAAGCGGGCCGTCATTCGCCCTACATACCGCTTCAGGTTCTGATGGCGCTCCGCGGCATCCCGCACCGGCGTGTCGAATACTGGACAAAGTACACCGGCGACAAAGGCGAAGGCGGTTGCATCGAGTCCGGTAGGTTCGGTGCCCATCATGAACGGTCTGCTCCCGAGAAAATTGGCGGTCGCCTCGACCGATCGCGTTCCGAGTGCGGCAATTTCGTCGGGCGAATGCCGGCCAAAGCCCTGCCCCTGCAGGATTTGGCGAATTCGCCGTCTGATCCGGCCGAGGATGAAAGGCCGGATGGGAGCCGGAATCTTCTGAAAGAAGGTGGCAGGGCCTTTGGCGAAGTTACCCTCATCCACCCAGCGGACGTGGATCATGGCCCAATAGAGATGGTCCTCGAGCATCTTCTCGAAAGCCCAGGCGACGGCGCATTGCTCGGGCGAAAGTCCGCGGTCGAAATCGACGCTGTATTTCTTCTCCAGGTGCCAGCGGATGAAGGTTGAATCGGCGACGATTTCGCCGTCGTCTTCGATATAGGGCAGCTTGCCTTTGGGCGCCTTGCGGAAGCCGCTGGTGTCTACCCGGTAGGGAAGTTCAGCCATCTTCAGCAGCACCTCACGTGTTTTGCGGTCCCGGTCGGTGCCGATGATGACGAGCGAGCTTTCCATAAAGCATTTGCTCTTGAGCCATGTCTTGCTACGTCCGCTCCGATAGGGTGAGGAGGCGAGTTTAGAAACCACGCCCTCAAGCCCGTGCTCTGCACACGCCCGGAAAAATGCGGCTGCATCGCCTATGAACTCCTCACTGAATTGAAGCGGCCCCTTTGGC
>JBKOUI010000270.1:0-12287 GCA_046723315.1 Pseudomonadota bacterium
GAACAAGACCGAGCAGGGTGAATGCGATCAACGTAACGAGGGTAAGGGTGAGGTCAGCGACGAGGCTCGCGGCGACCAGCGAGCCAGGTATGCCGAGTTTGGTGAACAGCCTGATGCGCACGAGGTCGCCGCCAATGCCGAGCGCCGGCAGGAGCGTGTCCACAGCTTCGCCGATCCAGCGGCCCCATAGCAGCGTGCGGAAGGAAGGCCGCTTGTCCGGTGGGAACAGAAAGCGCCAACCCAACGCTTCGGCCGCTAAAGGCAGAACGTGCACCGCGGCGATCAACGCAAGACCTGAGACGCCGGCAACGGCGAGCGCCGCTGCGATGTCGCCGATCCCGTAATAGCCGATCAGAAGCACGAAAACGGTGAGACCCGCCAAAAAGGCGATCCAGCTCACGCGCTTAAGATGGGGATTGACGCCGTGCATCGAGTTTTCCGCCTTGGAGCCAACCTGGTCAGGCCTAGGTGGTACGGCAGCTAAGCGCAAGGCTCATGAGGAGCGCCGCGGGACGATGCGGCCGCCGGAGGTAAGCTCGAACTCGTACCCTCGCCATACAAACGTGCGCTTTCCCAGCGCCAGGACCCAAAACAGAAGGCCGGCGAGATCGCGCAGCGGCAAAAGCCACAGGGCAGGCAGGCCCGCGCCGTCGCGGAACAGCAGAGCATTTCCGGCCGCCGTGCCGAGCCTGATGGCGAGTGCCGCCACCAAGACCGCAAGCCCCAACGGATCGAACAGCCTGAACGCGGCGTAAAGCAGCCCGAAGGGCACCGCGCGCGTCAGCACCGATGCGGCGAAGCCCACTGGTCTTGCCGCCCGCGTGTTCTGGTCCCAATAGACCTGATGCCGCCACCAGCTTTTGGCACCGTCGAGATCGACGGTGAGGTCCACGAAATAGGGCAGGAGCACCATGCGCTCGCCGCGTGCCAAGATGCGCCGGCCGAGCTCGTAATCCTCGACGAGATAATCGGCGAGCGAGGCAAGCCCGCCCACCGCTTCGAGCGTTGTACGACGCAAAGCAACGGAAGCGCCGAGACACAGCCCGCTCGCGCCGGTCATATAGGCGAACACCGTACTCGGGATGAACTCGGCATTGTAGGTGAGCAACTCGAGCTGCTCGTAACAGCGACGCGCGTCGACGCCCTTATACAATGTGCAGACATAGCCAATGTCGGCGTTGTGGAGAGGCGCTGCGATGCGCGTGAGGTAGTCAGGAGGCGTGAACACGTCGCTGTCGCTAATGACCAGGATCTCGTGCCGGGCGGCCGACAGCGCATTCTCCAAATTCTGCACCTTGCCATTCACCACCGGCTCGGACTGCATCGCGACCACGGTCGCGCGCTCAGGGCCATACTCCTGCTCCAGGCGGCGTAGCAGCGGCAGCGCCGGGTCGTCGAGTCGCTGCACCGACATCACGACCTGAAAGTCAGGATGGTCCTGGCCCAAGGCGCTGCGGAGATTGCCCTCGAGACCGCGCTCGAGCCCGTAGATCGGCTTCAGCATGGTGACCGGAGGCGCTTGGCCGCGGCCGGCTCTCCACGCGTCGTCGGCGCGGAAAAAGAAAAAGCCCGTGACCAGTGTCGCCACGTAATAGACCGACCCCCCAATCACAGGGATCAGCACCAGGGCTTCGATGAAGCTCACGAGCTGGCCGAGTTCGTCAAAATTTGAGCAGCCAGGGCAGCTGCTCGAGGACCGCGCGCACTGAACCGAGATTGCCCTTTCGCGTCAGTGCCTTAGCCCCCCCGCGCACGTCACCGCGCTTGAAGGACTGAAAGGCGTCATGGGCTGATACCCCAACATGCTGCATGACACTCGAGTCGCGATAGCAGTCGATCATGCATTTGGTGCAGCCGTCGCGCACCCGCTGCGAGCCGTCGAAATCCTTGATGTGGCACATGGGCCGGTCCCAGTTGTGGCAGCGCCACAGATCGAGGTGCCAGTCGAGATAGAAATATTGGAAGCCGCCAAGACAGGGGAAGCGCTGCTCCTCGCCGCGCACGAAGCGCTCCATCTCTTCGATCGAGGCTGTGGGATTGACCACCTGAAAGCGCTTCTTGAGCGCTTTCACCTGCTCGAAGGCCTGAAGCAGCTCAGCGTCGGAATAGTTCACCAGGTCAGAGTCGGAGAAGCTCAAGAAATTCGAGTCGAGCTTCGTCAGTGGATAGGAGAACGTGACCGCCTTGAAGCCGAGCGACTTGAGGAAATCGGGCAAGGCCTCGTAGTCGACGAGCCGGCTCATGGTCACTGACGCGGTGGAGTGCAGGCCACGCTCGTCAATCACTGCATTGGCTTCGCGGATGCGCTCGCACACGCCGGGCAGGCCGCGATTCCGCTCATGGGTTTCGGCATCGGCGGCGTCGATCGAAATGATGAAGCTTGAGAGGCCCGCATCGGCAAGCTCGTAGATGCGATGCGGCTTCAGCAGCCCAGCGTTGGTCACCAGCAGGACCTTCATGCCGAGGCCGCTCGCGCGCTGCACGATTTCAAGGATATCCGGGTGCAGCATCGGCTCCCCGCCGGTCAGCACGAGATAGCGCACCGCCTGCCGGTAGAGAATATCGATGGCTTCGAGAGCGCCCTCGCGCTCGACGTAATGCCAATCCTTGCGCGGCAGTTTATCGAGTGCAAAGCCACAAAATCCGCACCGTGCGTTACAGGCATTGTTCAGCGCGAATTGGCAAAAGCCGGGGCCGCCTTCCTGCAGGACTAAGCCGAGTGTGGTGCGGCCATCAGCCTCCGGCAGCGCGCGGTTTCGTGGCGCGTCTTGACGACGCGCGGTTGCTTCGGCGCTCGCGCCTTCCCTTAGCTCCGCTTCAATAATGCGCATTGGCTGTGCCCCCTCTGGAGCATCCTAAAGCCTCTTGGCGAAACAATCAGCCTGTCTTCGTCTGCCGCGGCGGACCCATCAAAATCGGCTGAATCAGCACGGCCGCAACGAAAGTTGTAAGAAGCGAGAGGCTCAACAGCTTGCCCATGCTCGATGTGCCGGGATGGTTCGACAGCCACAGGCTGGCAAAGGCCGTCGCCGTGGTCAGCGCGCTGAAGAACACCGCGCGGGTCAGCGCAGAGGAGAGCAGGTTGGTCTCGCCCTCCCTCCAGGCAAGCACGTAATAGATCTTGAAAGCCACTCCGACACCAAGCAGGAGAGGGAGCGCGATGATGTTGGCGAAGTTGAGCGGCAAGCCGAACAGAACCGTCAGCTCGAGAGTGACGATGCCGGCTATCAGCAATGGCACGAGCGTCAGCAGAACGTCGCGCGTGCTGCGTAGCACGATGAAGAGCAGCGCGGTGATGCAGAGGAGCGCGAGCGCCACCGCATAGATAAAGGCGCGCACGATGGTCTTGGCCGATTCCTGAATTAGGATGGGCATGCCCGTCGCTTCCGGCGCGATCTTGAGCACGGCAGATGCGAAGCGCGCCATGGTCTCGTTGTCGTTCTGGTTGCCGGAAGGCCGCACCTCGACGCGTGCCCTTCCGTCCTTGGTGATCCAATCCTCCGTCAGCTCCTTAGGCAGGTTGTCGAGCGAGACGCGCACGGGATGCAGGCTTGAGCGAATCTGGTTGAGTCGTAGTTTCAATCCACTGAGCAGTGCGATTTCCGCAGCGGCTCGCTTCTCAGCGCTCGCTTCGGCGAGCGCCTTTAGAGACTTCGCGATCTTCGAGCTAACTCCGGAATCATCCGGCTTATCTAGCTTCTCGAAAGCCTCAGCGGTCTTGCTGAGAGCCTTGCGCGTTTCCTCATCGCTCGGCGCAGACTTCGTGTCGCCTACATTGAGCGTCGGGTCGAGCAAATCGGCGGCGTCGGCAATGACGGCAAGCTTTTGTTCCTGGTCGCTCGGTACGAAGCTTTGCAGCGTCGCCGTCTCCGAGACTTCGGGAAGCTTGCTCAAGGGCTGCGCCAGATTGTTCGCGTCGCTCAACGATGGAGCAAGCACGTTGATGACGTTTGGCGTCGTCGTCGGGTCCTTGCTGAGATCCACGAAGGTCGTGACCGACTCGACGCTACTGTTGCGCAGATTGATCGGGTTGAAATCGAATTTGAGGTAGTTGAACAGTGGAAGGCCGGCAATGACAGCAACGGCGATGAGAACGAGAAGCGGAATGCGGTAACGCGCGGTGAAGCGATCGACGGGCGCGAGCCCGCGATAGCCGATGGCGTAGTGCTCGGCAGGAGGCCGCAGCAAGGAGAGAAGAGCGGGCAGAAGAGTGAGGCTGGTGACGAAGGCTATGATCATACCCACGCCGGCAATCAGCCCAAGCTCCGAGATGCCGACATAATCGCTCGGCAGGAAGGCGAAAAAGCCCGCGGCGGTGGCGGCGGCGGCAAGCGCCAGCGGCTTGGCGATCGCGCTCGCTGCGGCACCGAGCGCGCCTTGGAGATCGCTGTTGAGGTGCCGCTCGCGCCGATAGCGCACCGCGACCTGGATGCCGAAATCGACGCCGATGCCGACGAACAGGACGGCGAAAGCGACCGAGATCAAATTTAGAGAGCCCACCAGCGCAAGGCCGACGGCCGCCGTCAGCGCCAGTCCCACCAGAAGGCAAACGACGACGGCAAAAATGATCCGTCCCGACCTGAGCCCGATCCAGAGCAGCAGCAGGACGGCGGATAGCGTGAGGAGAAGATTGCGCAGAGCGCCGTCAGCCACCGATGCGAATTCCTCGTCCGCCATGGCGACCTGCCCGGTGAGACGAACGGTGACGCCTTTGTCTGCGCTGAGTCCAAGCTCGGACGCTGTCTTGCGGATTGTCTCAGACGCGTTCGCGCCAGGCTCGAGATCGTCATAATCGAGGACCGGCTTCACACGAATGAAGCGGCGAAGCTCGCGCGCCGCCGGAGCCTCCCCGGTCATCAACTGGGACCACGAGATGGAGGCCGGATGCCCCTGAAGGATCGAGTCGATGGCGTCTGAGAGGTTGGCAAGCGGAGTGGCGAAGTCTTTGAGCGAAATCTGCCCCTCTTTTACGCCCGCCGGGATGAAGGAAAGCGCTTCAGCGAGTCCTCGCAGGGTCGGGTTGGCAGAAAGCGTGCCAAGAAAAGGCTGAGCGCGGATCAGCTGCTCCGTTGTTGTCCTCACCTCATCGAGCGACAGGTACAGCAGACCGTTCTTGTCGAAGAAGCGGTTGGTCTCCTCGCCATAGATCGCTTGGATATGATCGCGGCCCTTAAGCGCAGCCCCCAATCTGTCCGCGGCATCCGCCGCAAGCTCGGGCGTCTTTCCATCGACGACCACGAGCAGCGTGTCCACCTGTTGGGGGAAGGCCGCGTCGAGCTGAATCTCGCGCTGGCGCCACGGCAGCTTCGACGAGATGAACTCGCTGGTATCGGTGTTTATCGCGAACTTCTCGTAGGTGAAGAAGACGGCGCCGAGCGTGGCGAGCGCGGCAAGCGCCAGCACGAGAAAAGGGCGGCGGCAACAAGCCCTTACCATCCTCACGATCAGAGCCTCAAACGTGCCGCCACCATTGGGCTCGGGAACTGCAGTTTGCGGGCGATTTCGGGCTGGTTGACGCTTAGTGCGCTTCCGACGCGATGTCACTGAACGCGTGTCCAGGTCTGGCTCCGGCCGAATATTGGCAATCCAACGTACCCCCGCACGGTGAGCCGGGAGCCGCCGGGATCGAGGGTCATGCTAGCTTTGTAGAGCTTCCCCGTTTCGGGATCGAGTATCGTCCCGCCCTGATATTCGAGTCCGGATTGCTTCATGCCCTCAATGAACAGGAGGCCGAGAACCGGCTGATTATGCCTCGCGCCGGAGCATTCGCTGCAAATGGGGTTCGGATCGTCGCCGGGATCGGGGAACAGACGCGAAAGCCGGCCGACAAACACCCCGCCTTCCTGGGTTATGGTGACAAAGGCCCCGATCTTGCCGTTCTCATCGATCTGCTTCCACACCCCTGCCGCAGTGGGGGCCGCCGCGTTGGCCTGAGCCAGCATGAGAGTGAAGGCGGCTGCGGCTGCTAAGGCGAGCCGTAGGACGAACTCAAAGCGCTTGTTCATGACATCTACTCAAGATCGCCGGATCGGCGATTTTCCCAAGAATTCGGGCGTTGTTATGGTCTAAGGCAAGATCGGAACGCGCGCGGAGCGGGTCGTGGCAGATAAGGTCTTCATCACAGGGGCGTCCGGTTTTGTCGGCTCGGCCGTGGCCCGCGAGCTCGCCAAGCAAGGCTTTGCCCTGCGTGCGCTGGTGCGGTCCAACAGTCCCAGAGCCAATCTCGATGGTCTCGAGGCCGAGATTGTCGAAGGGGATATGCGCGATAAGACGGCTGTGTTGGAGGCGGCAAAGGGAGCGCGCTACGCCTTCCAGGTCGCCGCCGATTACCGCCTCTGGGTGCCAAGTCCCGACGAGATCATGCAGGCGAATGTCGAGGGGACCAGAGTTGTGCTGGAAGCGGCTAAGGCCGTGGGCGTAGAGCGCATCGTCTATACGTCAAGCGTGGCTACAATGAAGCTTCCCGGGCACGGTGCGCCCGCAGACGAAAGGACGCCCCTCAGCGAGGATGAAGCCATTGGCGCCTATAAGCGCAGCAAAGTGGTTGCCGAGAGGCTGGTCGAGCGCATGATCGGGGAGGGACTCCCGGCCGTTATCGTCAACCCATCGACGCCGGTCGGCCCGCGCGACCGGCGGCCGACGCCGACGGGACGCATGATCGTGGAGGCGGCGTCAGGGCGGATGCCGGCCTTTGTCGATACCGGCCTTAACCTCGTGCACGTCGATGACGTCGCAACCGGACATCTTGCGGCACTCAGGCGCGGCCGCGTTGGCGAGCGCTACATTCTCGGCGGAGAGAACATGACACTCGCCGAGTTGCTTGGCAGCATCGCGCGTCTTACGGGCCGCGTGCCGCCGCGCCTACGTCTGCCGCGCGCGCCGCTCTACCCGCTTGCTTTTCTCGCCGAGCTCGCGGCGCAATTCACCAAGCGCGAACCTTTGCTAACGCTCGACGGCTTACGCATGTCGAAGCAGTGCATGTTCTTCACGTCAGCCAAGGCCGAGCGCGAGCTTGGCTATCGGTCGCGGCCGGCAGAGGAGGGCATTCGCGACGCGATCGACTGGTTCCGCAAGGCGGGGCTCGTGTCGTGACGGCCGAGCTCGTCATCGCCTGTCTCGTGCTTGGAGTGTGGGTTTACCTCGTCGCGTTTCACGGCCGGTTTTGGGTTATGCGTGAGCGTGACGATGTCGATGAGCCGGAGCCGCCGCGCACATGGCCGAGCGTAGCGGCCATCATTCCCGCGCGCGACGAAGCTCCTGTACTGCCGAAGAGTCTCGGCTCACTACTCGCGCAAAACTATCCCGGAAACTTTTCCATCGTCATAGTGGATGACCAGAGCAGCGATGGAACCGCTGGCGTTGCTCGCTCAATTGCGGACCGCGCGAAATTCGATGTGGCCATCGTGTCAGGCCAAGCTTTGCCTGCTGGATGGACCGGCAAGGTCTGGGCAATGCACCAAGGCGTCGCTCATGTCGACGCGATGCCAGCCCCGTCCGACTATCTGCTCTTCACCGACGCCGATATCGAATATGCGTCCGATGCGTTGGGACGTCTCGTGTCCCGCGCGACGGCACACGATCTCGTTCTGACCTCGATCATGGCCAAGCTCAGCTCCGAGAGTCTCGCAGAGCGCGCGCTCATCCCCGCCTTCGTGCTGTTCTTTCAAATGCTCTATCCATTTTCCTGGGTGAACAACCCGGTGGCCAAGACCGCGGCGGCGGCAGGCGGCTGTATGCTCGTGGATCGAGGTGCGCTCGAACGGGCAGGAGGCATCGCCAAAATTCGCGGCGCTCTGATCGACGATTGCGCGCTTGCTGCGCTGCTCAAGAAAGAAGGCCCGATCTGGCTCGGGCTCAGCAATCGCGTGCGGAGCTTGCGCGCCTATCCCCGGTTTGGCGACATTCGCCGCATGGTGGCCCGCTCGGCTTACGCCCAACTCCGCTTTTCACCGTTTCTCCTTATCACCACTCTCTTCGCGATGATTTTTACGAATCTCACCCCGCCTTTCATTTCGTTCAACGGTAATTTTCCGGCCAATTTTATTGCCCTCGCCGCATGGGCCTTGATGGCGCTCGCCTACCTGCCCATACTCCAGTTCTATCGCATTTTTCCGTTATGGGCCGTGGTGTTACCGCTGATCGCGGCAGGCTACGCGGCATTCACTCTCGATTCGGCGTATCAGCACTGGCGCGGCAGGGGTGGGTTATGGAAGGGGCGCAGTCAGGCACTTGCGGCCAAGCAATGACCGCTGCTCTTAACATCGAACCGAGCAAGACCGAGCACGGGGAGAACTTTCCCGTCGCCTCGTTTCTCATTGCGCCGCGCCTGCGCAAGCCGATTCTGAGCTTCTACCGTTTTGCCCGCGCCGCCGATGACATCGCCGACCATCCCACGCTGTCAGAGCAAGAAAAATTTGCGGGCCTTGATGCGCTTGAGGATACGCTGCTTGGCAAATCCAACGCCGCCAAGGCGCCCATCCCGCTGAGGCAGGTGCTGGCGGAGAAGGGGCTTGCCGCGACCCATCCGCTCGATCTCCTCACTGCCTTTCGTCAGGACGTGACCAAGCGCCGCTACGCGAATTGGGACGAGCTCATGCACTATTGTCGGTATTCGGCCATGCCGGTCGGCCGTTTCGTGCTCGACGTGCATGGCGAGGACCGATCGACCTGGGCTTATTCCGATCCGCTGTGCTCGGCGTTGCAGGTGATCAACCATCTCCAGGACTGTGCCAAGGATTATTGCGAGCTCGACCGCGTCTACCTTCCACTCGACATCTTGGAGGCGCATCACACGACCGTCGCCGCATTGTTGGACCCGCGCGCGTCACCTTCTTTGCTGGCTTCGCTTCGCGCTATTGCAGGAAAGACGGCCGCGCTAATGCCAGAGGCATCGAAGCTGCCGCTCGCCGTGCGTGACGCGAGGCTCGGTCTCGAAACCGGAGCCATTGTGAGGCTCGCGCAGAAGCTTGTCGCCATTTTGATGCTGCGCGATCCATTGAGCGAGCGCGTGCATCTCACCAAGCCCGGTATGCTTTGGCACGGACTCTGGGGAGCGCTGGACACAAGCATCGGCCGATTCCTCGGACCTACCGCCTCGCTTCGGCTGAGACTCCGATGAGCGTTGTCGCTGAGATGGTCTCGCCTATGACGCCCGCGCCGGTCGCCAGGCATAGCTCCTTTTATCTCGCCATGCGCATCCTTCCGCCCGAGCAGCGCCAGGCGATGTACGCAGTCTATGCGTTCTGCCGTGCTGTCGACGATATTGCCGACGATGGAGGTCCACGCGCGGCACGGCTCGCCACACTGGATCAGTGGCGAGCCGATATTGCGCGTCTTTATGACGGCGGCGGCCCGACCGAGCTTACCCATCAGCTTGCCGGACCGCTCGCCCGCTTCGGCTTTCGCCAGCAAGACTTCCTCGATGTCATCGACGGCATGGAGATGGATGTGCGGCGCGAGATGCGAGCGCCTGATTGGGAGGCGTTCGACCTTTACTGCGATCGCGTCGCCTCAGCAGTCGGCCGGCTTTCCGTCAAGATCTTCGGCGTCGATAAGGACACCGGGATTTTATTGTCGCACCACCTCGGCCGCGCCCTGCAGATGACCAACGTGCTCCGCGATCTCGACGAGGACGCTGAACTCGGGCGGCTATATCTGCCAGCCGAAGCTTTGGCGAACGCCGGCATCGAAAAGAAAGACATCGGCACAGTTCTGGAGCATCCCGGCCTTAGTGAAGCCTGCATGGCGGTGGCAGACCGCGCCAAACGGCATTTCGGTGAAGCCTCGGCGGTGATGGCGCGGTGCCGAAAGGACACCGTGCGCTCGCCGCGCATCATGGCGTCGGTCTATCGCGCTTTACTCGACAAGCTCATCGCGCGCGGCTGGAAGGCGCCGCGGCAGAAGGTCCGTATATCCAAGCTACAATTCGTCGGCGCAGTCATCCGTCACGGCATCGCCTGATGACGGCGGGAACCGTGCACATCGTGGGCGCCGGCCTCGCCGGGCTCTCGGCGGCGGTCGGGCTCGTTGGCTCGGGCCGCGAGATCGTTGTGCATGAGCTGGCACGGCACGCCGGAGGACGCTGCCGCTCTTATTTCGAGCCTTCACTTGGGCTCACTATCGACAACGGCAATCACCTTCTGCTGTCGGCCAATCGCGCGGCACTCGGATTTCTGAAGGCGATTGGTAGCGAGGGAACTCTGGTTGGGCCCAGCCATGCCGAATTCACCTTTGCCGATCTCGCCTCTGGCGAGCGGTGGGTGCTCCGACCCAACGATGGTCCCATTCCCTGGTGGATTTTTTCCAAGAGCCGGCGTGTGCCCGGCACGCACGCTGGCGATTATCTGGCCCTAGCAAAACTTCTCTATGGAGCGGAAGACAGGCCGATCGGCGAGATCATCGATTGCACAGGCGTGCTGTATGAGCGCCTCTCCCGCCCGGTGCTATTAGCGGCACTAAATGCAGAGCCGCGAGAAGCGTCCTCGCGCCTTGCCGGCGCCGTTCTGCGTGAGACGCTGCTCAAAGGCGGCAACGCTACCCGTCCTCTCATCGCGCAAGATGGGCTGGGGGCAGCCTTCATCGATCCGGCCCTGGCATTTCTCGAACGGAATGGCACACAGGTCCGCTTCAGCCATCAACTGCGCCGCTTGGAATTTGTCGATGATCGCGTTGGCGTGCTCGATTTCAGCGAGGACGTGATCGAGCTTGGGCCAAACGACCCGGTCATCCTCGCCTTGCCTGCTTCGGTGGTCTCGCTGCTCGTGCCCGATCTGCCCACGCCGACCAAATTCCGCGCCATCGTGAATGCGCATTTCAAGGTCGAGCCGCCCAAGTCGCAGCCGAAGATCATGGGGGTGATCAATGGAATGGTCGAATGGCTCTTCGCCTTTCCCGGCCGGCTCTCTGCGACGATCAGCGCAGCCGATCGCTGGATCGAAGCTCCACGTGAGGAGCTGGCAAAAAAGATCTGGGGCGACATTGCCGCCATAACCGGCGTGAGCCGCGAGTTGCCCCCGTGGATCATCATCAAGGAACGGCGCGCAACCTTTGCCGCTCTGCCGGACGAGAACGCAAAGCGTCCTCGGGCCGAGACACCTTGGCGCAATCTCCTCCTTGCCGGCGACTGGACGGCGACCGGGCTCCCTGCCACCATCGAAGGCGCGATCAGGTCGGGCAACAGAGCCGCCCATCTCGCAAGAGTGAATGGCGATGCAAGAGGGTGAAATTTCGTCGAGCACGCGTAAGCCTCCCGGTCCGAAGACCAGGGCGAAAGGCGAAATCAACGCGCTCGATGCATCGATCGCCTCGGCGGCGAAGGCGCTCTGCGCCCTTCAGCGTTCTGACGGCCATTTCGTCTTCGAGCTCGAGGCAGACGCCACGATCCCTGCCGAATATGTGCTGATGCGCCATTATCGCGGGGAGCCGGTCGACGCCGAGCTCGAAGCGAAGATCGCGCGCTACCTCCGCCGCATTCAGTCAGCCGACGGCGGCTGGCCGCTATTCAACGACGGTGCCTCCGATGTCAGCGCCAGCGTGAAGGCCTATTTCGCGCTCAAGATGATCGGCGACTCTTCGGAAGCGCCACATATGACGCGCGCACGCGAGCTGATCCGGTCGAAGGGCGGCGCTGCCAGCAGCAATGTGTTCACGCGCAACCTGCTTGCTCTTTATGGCGCAGTGCCATGGCGCGCCGTGCCGGTTATGCCGGTCGAGATCATGCTGCTACCGCGATGGTTTCCGTTCCATCTCGACAAGGTCTCCTATTGGGCGCGCACCGTGCTGGTGCCACTGATGGTGCTGAACGCGCTCAAGCCGCAGGCGCGCAACCCGAAAGGGGTAGGTATCGACGAGCTCTTCGTCGTGCCACCGGATCGGGTGCGCCATTGGCCCAAAGGTGCGCATCAGATCTGGCCTTGGCCTGAAATCTTCGGTGGTATCGATTGGGTCTTGCGGGCGCTTGAGCCCTACATGCCGAAGGGAACGCGCGCCCGCGCGATCGGCTACGCAGAGAAATTCGTGACGGAACGGCTCAACGGAGAGGACGGCCTCGGCGCGATCTTCCCTGCCATGGTGAATTCGCTGCTGATGTTCGATGCTCTTGGCTATGGCGCGGACGATTGGCGGGTCAGGACGGCGAGGGCTGCGGTCGAGAAATTGCTAATCGTCAAGGACGACGAAGCCTACTGCCAGCCGTGCCTGTCGCCGGTATGGGACACGGCGCTTGCGGCCCACGCTCTGCTCGAGGTGGATGGAGCGGACTGCGAGCAGCGTGCGTTGGCAAGCCTGGA
>JBKOUI010000160.1:0-3080 GCA_046723315.1 Pseudomonadota bacterium
GGCGCTCCAGTGGCGAGCCCGGCACGTGTCGCGTTTCTGCAACGTGGGTTCGTTTCGCCAAAACGAGCGGGGCGCGTGCGCTCTGCCCGCTGACGCGCGCACGCGTGTGCCCGTCGGCTTGGCGCCCATGCCGATCGGCGCATCAGTCATATTCACGATGTCAAACAGCGCAGTCTTTCATGTTCGTCGCTAGTAATTTCAAAGACTTAGGCTGTCAAAGTGCGCCCCACGCACGCTTTGACCCGCAAAGGGTTCTTGCGACATTGTCAAACGCATCCCGCGCCGGCGATGAGCCGTCATGATTTCATCGCCGCAGAAAGGCGTGCCCGAGGCGCTCATGCTCGTGCAGGGCCTCACCATCGCGCAGTCTGATCAAGCTGGCCCGCGCTGAGCTCACGAGACGAGCGTCGAGCCGGTGGTTGGCGGATCACGCAAGGGCTGCGAATTTGAGTTTTCAGTCGAGTCCTGAAACCCCCTGCTTCGGGTCCTTACGTCTCAAGATGAGGTGACTCAGAAGTAAAGTTGTGACGCTATAGAATCGCTTCCTTGGGTCTGTTTCGCCTCGTTTATGGCAGTGAAATCGATTTATCGCCCATGTGACGCCGGGTGTGTTGAAATCAATGGCAAGCTTTCCGTGAGCGAACAAATTTCTTAGCTCTCTCAATAGTTCGAGATCGTGGAAAGTGCGTTCTCCGTAGAGCCTCAGAGCAAAGCCCATTCGTATCTTGGCGCTGAAGGATGAAAGAGGCTTCATCGGGCCGAACAGGTCTTTTGGTCCGTCCTTTTCTACACCTGGTGCCATGCGAGAAACGAGCAACGCGCGCAAACTGTCTTCCACAAGCGTCCCGGCGAGAATTACCGACCCTCTGCTTCCGTCTTTCCTAACGTTTTCCCAAGCAACTTGGTATTCTTCCGGACTTGGGACTTGCTCCCGAAGACGCGTCAATGGATTCTTCGTCCTCGACACTAGAGAACCCCCGGTATCAAGCGGCGACCTGTGCCTAGGGCATCCTACGCCAGGAGGGTTTCGATGCCACCGCCCTCGAAGTCGCCCATTCGCAGGCTGACCCGCTGCTGTCCGCCGCAGCGCCAACAACGCCTCGACGCGCTCGCGCGGGCTTAGATCCTTATCCGCGGCCTTGGTTTTTCCCGCCCTTGCATTGGCCCTCGCACCGACCAGGAGCGAGCCGGGTCAGCGGTACTTCCCGGCTCCGCTACGCGTCTCGAGCGGCGGATCGAAGAATGCGCGCTGCGTGGCGGCACAAATGCGGTGCACGGTGCCGGGGCCGATCTCGACGCAACTCGCGAGCGCGGTCGCGACCTGCTGCAGGAACGCCTCGCGGCGATCGATGGCGATCGGCTGCGCGGCTCGCATAACGGCGGCAAGCTCGTCATCAGAAAGATGGATGGGCGGCATGGAAGGACCTCGAGGCTTGCGCGAATCCTCGGACGCGCGCACTTTTAGGCGCTCATCTACTTTTCGGATGCCTCGCGCCCGTGCGGGGGCTTCTTTTGCCGGCCTACGGCGTCTCCGGTGTCGCCTGGTAGGAAATCTGTTCGCCCTCTGGGATCTGCTCGACGAGCGTGCGGCCACTTGTCCTGTTGCAAGAGGCGCACGTCATCACCTCGACTCATGACGCAGCGCCACTCCATCCGAGGAGGCTCCGCAGGCGCGGGGCTCGGTTGCCCGTAGATCTGACACCACAAGTCGTTGGGGGACCACGTAGGCGTTGGTCCTTTTCTGCGCCGCCATCGCTGGAAGCGCCAGCGCCAAGGACAACTGCAGCGTGACAATTTTGTACGCCGTCTTCACCGGAGTAGCCCGTCGAATTTACCCGGGCCGCCCGGCGGCTCGTAGCCGATGCCAGCGCTGATGCGAGCGCGCGCGGCCGGCGACATGCCGAAGTGCCCCGCAAAAGAAACCATGTCGTCGGCGGCCCTGGCTACGATCTTGACCAGCGGGTTCTGCATCGGCGAGCCGCCATCACCCTTGACCAGCAGCGCGCCCGTGACCGGATCCTTCTCGCGCATCTTTGCCAACGCTTCCGAGGCCGTGCGCCAATCCGCATAGGCCTGGGCATAGGCGGCAAGCGGCATGACGTCGACCAACGTGAGCAGGCCGAGGCGGTAGAGCTCGGGCGCAACGCGCCACCATTCATCCGCAGCGTAGCCGGTCAGAAACGACGGCGGCTCGGGCACCTCGGCCGTCTGCGCCGGCTGCGGCTCCGGCCGGATTGGCCTCTTCCCGGGATTGCCGCGGATGAGCTTCAGGTGCGTGGGCGTCGGCTTGGGACCCGGCATAGATACCCCCAATTTGCTCGAGGTTACGCTCGGTTCTGGCCAAGATGCTAGAAAATTTTTCCGGGCAATTTGCCAACCTGCGGCCGCTCGCGCGAAAGGGGTGGGGCGGTCTGAGCCGGTCGGCTTGCAGATTTTTTGCACTCCCCCCTGGCCCCTTTAAAAGCGGGCTAGTGTTGATGTCGGCGACGAGGCTTCTCCCCTGGGGTCACTCCTTAGCCTGAGGAGGCCCTGGCCCGTAGACTCGCTGAGACGTAGCTTGGCTGCATTAGGCGCATCGCACCGACGACCGATCCAAAGGCCATTGGGCATAAAGTCGCGAGCTCAACGGGCAGAACCATATCATGTCGCTGGCTTTCGATCTTGGCGCATCAACGATTTGAAGCATGAGCTTGATGCCATCGGCTGCATCGTTTCGCTCGAGCCGCATGGTCAGGGCTACAAAGACATGTCGCCGGCGGATCGACATCGTCGAGCGTCTGGTTATTCGGAGGAAGCCGCGCCACGGCGCACACCCCGTCCTGCAATGGTGTGCAACCAACGCAGTGGTCACTCGCGACCCTGCGGGCGGCCGCAAATTCGATAAGGCGAAATCAACGGTCACATCGACGCGCAGACCGAATTGTCACGCAAATCCAATCAGGTGGCCCGCCCCCGGATTCGCCGGTTCGAATCCGATATGGCCAGCCAGGCAGTGCGGCTTCTTCCGCTTTGAAGCAAACTGCGGCTGCGATTAAGGCCGCCAGATGGTGAGGCCGAGTGCCTTCGCGGTCTTGAGGTTG
>JBKOUI010000201.1:0-6316 GCA_046723315.1 Pseudomonadota bacterium
GGTCTACTCTTGGTTGTGACGGGGGACAAATGGTAGCAAAGGTAAACTCTTTCGGGCAGGAAGCCCCCGATTTCATAGAGGGCTTGGACGAGCTCGATTCACCCGACACCGTATTGGAAGCCATGCAGGACGAGATTTCCCGCTTCGGCTTCGAGTGGCTGGCCTTCACCGGCATCCTGCCAAAGCCGGGCGAGACAATGGACGATCTGATCCTCGCACATCACTCGCCCGACGGACTGCATGATGTTTACGCCAGCCGAAACTACGTCCGTATCGATCCGAATGTACGCCGCGCGCTGCGGTCGTCGCGGCCGTTCGATTGGACTTGGGAGGATTATGGCGACGAGCATGGACCTCGCTCAACTGAAGTGATGCGGGTCCTCGCCGAGTTCACCCTGCAGCGCGGCTTCTTCGTGCCGGTGCATGGCGCGGGCGGCTATGAAGCTGCGGTGGCAATCGCCGGCACCGATGTGGATCTCCCCGGAGAGGCAAAGCCCGGCCTTCACCTCATGTCGCTTTACGCCTTCGAGCGGATTCGCCAACTGCTTGGCGGAAGGTCCGAAGGCAAGCCACCGCTCACGCCGCGCGAACGCGAGGTGCTTGCCTGGTCGGCGCAGGGAAAATCGGCCTGGGAGATCGGAACGATCCTCTCAGTGGGCAAGCGCACAGTCGATGAACACGCGCCGACCGCGATGCGCAAGCTCGGTGCTGCCAATCGCAGGCCGTCGCCATAGCACTGCGCCATAGATTATTTGATGTTTGAAACCGCCGGGTCCTGTGATCGTTGAGGACGCGGAAGCAGGTCGATGCGGGTCGCGCAAATCAGCGAGTTCGGCGGGATCGAAGCGCTGCGCCTGGATGAGGCGGCTGAGCCGCGCCCCGAACCGGGCGAGGTTCTCATCAAGGTGACAGCGGTCGGCCTCAACTTCTTCGACACGCTTTCCCTGCGTAACAAATATCAGGTGACGCCGCGGCTACCCTATTCCCCGGGAGGCGAGATTGCCGGTGCCATCGAAGCTGTAGGGGAAGGCGTTACCGGCATAGATCGCGGGCAAAGGGTGGTGACGTTTATCGGCGGCAATGGTTGCCGCGAGAAAGTCGTCGCCAAAGCCGCAAATGTCGTTCCCATTCCCGCCGGCGTGAGCGACGAAGCCGCCGCCGGAATTCCCGTCACATATGGAACCGCATTGCACGGGCTGAAGGATCGCGGTGATCTCAAGCCGGGCGAAACGCTGGCTGTGCTTGGCGCGGCCGGAGGCGCGGGACTTGCGGCGGTCGAGATCGGCAAGCTCATGGGCGCGCGCGTGATCGCCGTCGCCTCATCGCAAGAGAAGCTCACCTTGGCCCGCGAGCACGGCGCCGACGAAGGCATCAACTACGAGAATGAGGACCTCAAGTCGAAACTGAAGGAGCTGACGGAAGGCAAAGGCGTCGACCTGCTCTACGATACGGTCGGGGGCGACCATGCCGAGCCAAGCCTGCGGGGCATGGCCTGGGAGGGGCGCTACCTCGTGCTGGGCTTTGCCTCAGGCACCATCCCGAGAATTCCGCTCAATCTTGTACTGCTCAAAGGCTGCTCGCTGATCGGCGTGTTCTGGACGGCGTTCGTCGAGCGCAATCCCGAGCGGCACCGCGCCAACATGGGTCTGCTACTGGATCGGTGCAAAGAGGGACGGATCGTCCCGCATATCCATGCGAGCTTTCCGCTGGCCGAGACGGCAAAGGCGCTCGAGCTGATCGAAGGCCGCAAGGTCACGGGCAAAGTGATCGTCAACCCGCAGCGGTAGCTGACGGACCGCGGACTAGCTCTTCGCTGGGAGCTCCTTGTCGAGAGCCCGTGCCGCGGCGGCCCTGTGCGTCGGCGTGATGTGGCTTGCAACGAGGCCGATCACCGCCGTGAGCAGTGCGGCGTCATCGGCGAAACCGAGGCCTGCAATCATGTCGGGGATGAGATCAGCCGGCAGGATGAAATAGGCGAGCGCCGCGAGCAGCATGCCGCGCACGCGCATCGGCGTTGCCGGATCGAGCGCGCAGTAATAGGCGGCAACCAGATCCTCGACAAAGGGCACCATGCCGGCAAAGCGCTTGAGCTTGGACCAGAAGTCGCGGCGGACTTTTCGCTCGCGCTCGGCGAATTTGGTCAGAGCAATTTCCTTGCCGAGGGCGGCATTCCTGAGCTCGGCAGCGTCGTTCCAGGCGACCATCGTCTCCACCTCGAAACCAGGGTTAAGCCTCTAAAGGCCCAGAGAAAAATAAGCGGGGGGAACGGGTGCTGCAAGAACTAGCTGAGGGGGCCGGCCGGCTCATCTTGCAGGGGCTGAGCCGCAGTGCCATTTCAGCCGGCATGGCCAAGCATCGTCTCCTCTTCGTCTGCCTCGGCAATATCTGCCGCTCCCCGATGGCCGAGGGCGTGTTCCGGCGTGTGGCGCAAGAGGAAGGCATGCTCGACCGCTTCGAGATCGACTCCGCCGGTCTCGGCAATTGGCACGTGGGACAAGCCCCTGACTCGCGCGCGCAGGCCGCGGCGCGCACCCGGGGCGTCGACATTTCGGATCAGTCCGCGCGCCAGGTAACGAAGGGAGACTTCGCGCGGTTCGACCTACTACTTGCCATGGATGGCTCGAACTATGACGAGCTGGTCGAGCTCGCCCCCAAGTCAGCGCGCCACAAGATCCGCCGCTTCCTCGACTTCGCGCCGCATGTCGGCGCGGAGGACGTGCCCGACCCCTTCTTCGGCGGGACCGAAGGCTTCAACCATGCGCTCGATCTGATCGAAGCTGCCGCCCGCGGCCTCCTCGCGGAGCTTCTCAGTGCTGAGGAGACGGGACGGTCCGCAACGCCTCGGCAGGCCTAACGCACTCGCTGAGAGAGGTGAAGACGGATCGCCTGACGACCGCGTGTGCGCGAAAGCCCTCGCGGGCCATCAACTGCTGGTGCAAGTCCGGCAAGCGATAGAACGGAACGCTCGGGTACCAATGATGCTCGAGGTGATAACCGACATTGCGCGGCAGGACGAAGACCGACTCGAGCCAGGTGGGAATCGTGGTGCGAGTGATCGCGTATTCCTCTTCCTCGCTCTCCACGGCGCTGTGCTCGCAGATGATGCGGATATACTGAACCGCGATGTGCCAGGTGCAAAACGGCACGATCCAATAAAGCAGGAACGCAGCCCAGGCGTCGAACAAGGTCAAGGCTCCGGCGATCGAGGAATAGAACGCGATCTTCGAGGCGACCATCCAATGCGGCGACGGAATGAGCGCCGTGCCCACCACGCCTCGCACGATCCAGAACATGCCGGTGACGAACGAGGCGCGCCGCAACAAAAGAAGCGCCAAGCCCATCTGCGTTTTGGGGAAGACCCATCCAGGCTCGAGATCTCCCGCGGCGTCATGCGTGTACCAGATGTGCCGATTTCCGTCCTCGGGGAGGTTCGTATATTGGTGATGCGTCGAGTGGAATTTGCGGAAGCCTTCGACTGAGGCGAAGGTCGGCCACATCAAGAACAGGTTGGCAAAAAGCTCGTTCTGCCAGCGCGTCGGCAGGTAGCGATAATGCGAGGCGTCGTGTCCGAGGATGAGCAGCGCGTGTTGGCGCGAACCGATGACCACGACCGCGGCGACGTAGAGCGCCGGGTGCCAGAAGAATGAGCAGAGCGCGATCGCCGCGGCGATCGCGAACCACTCTTCAGCGGTCGTCCTGATCGCTTTCGCCGGCTCAAGCACCGACAATTCTTTGACTGTCTGAGGAGGCAAGCGCTCGGGGATGACCCTGCTGGTGTTGTGCGGGTGTTTTACGACTGGATTTTTGGCGATGTCTTCCGTCGGGATCTCCGCCCGGAGGAAGCCGACGATTTTGCTGGTCTGTTCGAAGAGCATCAGCTTCCCCAGTTGCGGGCAAAACCGAACGCATTTTTCGCGTGCGCAGCCACTTGAGACAATACGAATATGATTAGAGTGTGGCTCGACCGCTGCGAGGCCCGCACAAATCAACGTGCAGCGCATGCAGGCACGGTTCTCCCGCGGCTTCGGACCTCGGCGGACAGCTAGACGTCGAGGGGATAGGCCGCTTCGAGGATGTAAGGCCCGCCACCCACCGAGGCGCGCGACGAATAGAGTACGAAGCGGCTGACGGTGAAGGGCTCAGCCTCGATGCGCCCCTGGCGCTCGAGATAGGCGGCGACCGCGTCGGCGCGCGCCCCCCTGAGCCGGGCAAGCGTGACATGCGGCTGGAAATTGCGGCCCTCCGGCGGAAGGCCTGCTTCGCGCGCCGCCCGCTCGTTGGCCCGGCGCAAAGCCGCAAGCCCTTCGGAGGGTGCAAATCCGGCAAAGATCGCGCGCGGCTTGTTGCCACCGAAACTGCCGAGGCCGTTGAGCTTGAGCTCGAATGGCGCCGCGTCGATCTCGCTCAAGGCAAGCGTGAAGTCGTGCGCGGTCGCGCCGTCGACATCGCCGATGAAGCGAAGCGTGAGGTGATAATTCTCGGGATCGATCCAGCGCGCGCCACTGAGTCCCGCGCGCAGCATCGTCAGCCGCGAGGCGATGCTTTGAGGGATCTCGATGGCGGAGAAGAGTCGGGGCATGGCGGACGACTCACTTCGATACATAAACACTCAAGGGCAGGGGTTCGAGTAGTCAAGGTGGATTCGATTGATGTCCTCAAGCAGATTGTCCGAAATCTTGAGATCGGCTGCGGCGATATCGGTCTTGAGCTGCTCCACGGTGGTAGCGCCGATGATGGTGCTCGTCACGAATGGACGCGACACGGCAAAGGCGATCGCCATCTGCGCGGGGTCGAAGCCGTGCTTTCGCGCGAGCGCGACATAGGCCGAGATCGCCTTTGGCCCGTTTCCCTTCTCATAACGCCCGAGCCGATTGAACAGCGTCTTGCGTGAGCCAGGCGGCAGCGCGCCACCCTCATATTTGCCGGTGAGGTAGCCCTGGCCAAGGGGTGAATAACCGAGCAGGCTGACATGCTCACGCTGGGCAATCTCGGAGAGGCCAATCTCGAAGGTGCGATTAACGAGATTGTAGGCGTTTTGAATCGCGACGATGCGCGGCAGGCTATGGTCGTCGGCAGCCTGGAGGAAGGTCATCAGGCCCCACGGCGTCTCGTTCGACAGCCCGATGAATCTGATTTTTCCCTCCTCAACGACCTCGGCGAGGGTGCCAAGAATGTCCGGGATCGGATGGGCCTCGCCCTCGAGAGCACGTATTCGAGACCCTGGAACACACGCATCGGCCGGTCAGGCCAGTGGAGTTGATAGAGGTCAATGTAATCGGTTTGGAGCCGCTTGAGACTTGCTTCGACGGCCTCCCTGATCTGCGCCGGACTTTGCCGCGGAAGCGACCGGTCCTTGCGCAGCCAATCGGCAGTGCCACGGCCTGCGATCTTAGTGGCGATGAGAACCTTGTCGCGTTTCTTCCGGCGCGCGAGCCAAGTGCCAATGATGGATTCGGTGCGGCCCTGGGTTCCAGCCTTGGGAGGGACTGGATAGATCTCGGCGGCATCGAAGATGTTGATGCCGCAGTCGACCGCGCAATCCATCTGCGCGTGGCCTTCAGCCTCAGAATTCTGCTGGCCGAAAGTCATGGTGCCGAGGCAGAGCTCGCTCGCCTTCACGCCGGTGCGCCCGAGTTGGCGATAACGCATGAGGAATCCGAGTAAGGTGCCCGGCTAAGCGGGAATGGCGGCGAGCTCGATGGCGCCGTGCTGCTCGATCTTCTCGTCGGCCTGCTCGGTCGCGAAGAAGGTGGTGAACAGCGGCCACAACACGAAGGCGGCGATGGTGATTAAGGAAATTGCCGCGAAGATTTTGCCGAAATGAAGGGGCATGTGCCGGAAGGTGATTAGCGAGGCGGGGACAGTAGCCAAGTCGCCGCATCTTATCAATCTAGGCCAGGCTGCTCGAATGGACTAGAACCGTCCGCCGGGAGTCTTCACGAGGGGGAACCAATTTGAGCCGCATCATCCTTGTGATCTGCGCGACCCATCGCGACCATCGCGAGCTTCCGCTTTTGGCGCTCCCTGACATCGATTTCTTGTTCCACGACTACGCAAGCACGTCGCTCGAAGACCTAATCAATGCGAGAGCCGCAGAGGGCGGCGCGGTCGCCGATCCTCTGACCGAGATCGGGCGAATCCTCGACCTGATTAAGGGCCGCGACATTGCCGGGGTGATCAGCACCGACGATTATCCAGGCTCTGCACTTGCCGCAGCTGTTGCTCAACGGCTTCGCTTTGCCGGACCAGACCCCGAGGTCGTGCTCATCTGCCAGCACAAATATCTTTCGCGGGTCGCGCAAGCGAAGCACACGCC
>JBKOUI010000187.1:0-4128 GCA_046723315.1 Pseudomonadota bacterium
GCCTTAGCCAGCTCTTTTGTCTGCCGCTCCATCTCGGCAATGGTTTCGGGTTTCAGCGAATGGGGCGGCAGCGAACAGGCCGAGTCGCCCGAATGTACGCCCGCCTCCTCGATATGCTCCATCACGCCGCAGATGAACACGCCGTTGCCGTCAGCAATGGCATCGACGTCGACCTCTATGGCGTCACGCAGATATCTGTCGAGCAGTACCGGGCTCTTGCCTGACACAACCACGGCCTCTGAGATGTAACGGGCGAGCTGCGCCTCGTCGTGCACGATCTCCATGGCGCGGCCGCCGAGCACATAGGAGGGGCGGATCATCAGCGGGAAGCCGAGCCCGGCCGCGATTGCCTTGGCCTCTGCCGCCGAGCGAGCGATGCCGCTCTGCGGTTGCCGCAAGCCGAGCCGGTCGATCAGTGCCTTGAATCTGTCGCGGTCCTCGGCGAGGTCGATGGCATCGGGCGAGGTGCCGAGGATCCGCACCTTCGCATTTTCCAGGGCCTGCGCCAACTTGAGCGGCGTCTGGCCTCCGAATTGCACGATGACGCCCTTCACCTTGCCGTTCTCGGACTCTTTCCGCACGATCTCGAGCACATCCTCCTCCGTTAGAGGCTCGAAATAGAGCCGGTCGGAGGTGTCGTAATCGGTTGAGACCGTCTCGGGATTGCAGTTGACCATGATGGTCTCATAGCCAGCTGCTGAGAGGGCGAACGCCGCATGGCAGCAGCAATAGTCAAACTCGATGCCCTGGCCGATGCGGTTGGGGCCGCCGCCGAGAATGATGATCTTCTCTTTGTCGCTCGGCCGCGCCTCGCAGACCGGCGGACCGGCGAAGCCCGCCTCGTAGGTCGAATACATATAGGCGGTTGGCGAGGCGAACTCGGCGGCGCACGTGTCGATACGCTTATAAACGGGATGCACATCTAGTTTTCGCCGCAGCGCTGCCACCTCGCTTGCCTCGACGCCAGCGAGCTTCGCCAGCCTCTCATCCGAGAAACCCATCGCTTTCAGCGCGCGAAGCTGGCCTGCGCTTTGCGGCAGCCCATGCTGCCGCACGCGCTCTTCGCAGTCAATGATCTCCTGGAGCTGGCGGATGTACCACGGGTCGATCTTGCACGAGTCGTAGATCTGCTCGATGTCGAAGCCGAGCCTGAGCGCCTGGGCGACCTTCAGCAGGCGGTCGGGGGAGGGGGTGCCGAGCGCCGCCCGCACCACGTTCTTGTCATCGCCCTGTCCGAGACCTTCGAAGGTGATGTCGTCGAGCCCAGTAAGCCCGGTCTCCATCGAGCGCAGCGCTTTTTGCAGCGATTCTGGAAAAGTGCGGCCGATGGCCATGGCCTCGCCGACCGACTTCATCGAAGTGGTCAGCACCGGCTGCGAGCCTGGGAACTTCTCGAAGGCGAAGCGCGGGATCTTGGTCACCACGTAATCGATGGTTGGCTCGAAGCTTGCCGGCGTCGCGCCGCCGGTGATGTCATTGGCGAGCTCATCGAGCGTGTAGCCGACCGCGAGCTTGGCCGCGATCTTGGCGATGGGAAATCCGGTGGCTTTCGAGGCAAGCGCCGAGGAGCGCGACACGCGCGGGTTCATCTCGATGATGACAAGCCGCCCATCGGCAGGGTTCACGGCGAATTGTACGTTGGAGCCCCCGGTCTCTACGCCGATCTCGCGCAGCACCTTGATTGAGGCGTTGCGCATGATCTGATATTCCTTGTCGGTGAGGGTGAGCGCCGGCGCGACCGTGATCGAGTCGCCGGTATGCACGCCCATCGGATCGACGTTCTCGATCGAGCACACGATGATGCAGTTGTCGTCCTTGTCGCGGACGACCTCCATCTCGTACTCCTTCCAACCGAGCACCGACTCTTCGATGAGGACCTCGGTAGTCGGCGAGGCATCGAGCCCGCGCTCGACGATCTCCACGAACTCCTCGCGGTTATATGCGATGCCGCCCCCGGTCCCTCCAAGGGTGAAGGACGGACGAATGATCGCGGGCAGCCCGATCTCGGGAAGCGCGTCGAGCGCCTCGATCAGGCCTTTCTCCACATAGCGCCGTTTGCGCTCGCCCTCGTGCCGCGCCCACTCGACCTCGAAGGTTGAGAGCGCTTTCGCCCTCTCATCGGCGTCGGTGTTTGCGGCCCCGATGCGAGCGATCTCATCTTTATATTTCTGCCGGTCGGCGCGCTTCAGCACCGCAGCGTCGGCAAGCCGCGAGCGCGGCGTCTCGAGCCCAATTCCGTTCATCGCCTCGCGGAACAGTTCGCGGTCTTCGGCCTTGTCGATCACCGCGGCGCGGGCGCCGATCATCTCGACGCCGTACTTCTTCAGCACGCCCGAGCGGTCGAGGCTGAGCGCGGTGTTGAGCGCGGTCTGTCCGCCCATGGTGGGCAGCAGCGCGTCGGGACGCTCGTTCTCGATGATCTTGGCGACGAAATCCGGTGTGATCGGCTCGACATAGGTCGCATCGGCGATGCCCGGATCGGTCATGATCGTGGCCGGATTCGAGTTTACCAACACGATCCGATAGCCCTGTTCTTTCAAGGCCTTACAGGCTTGCGTTCCGGAATAGTCGAACTCGCAAGCCTGGCCGATCACGATCGGCCCAGCCCCGATGATCAGGATGGACTTTATGTCTGTGCGCTTCGGCATGGAGGGCGGTCGCCTGCTTATAAAGGAAGCGTGCCCTGCTGCAACAGCGCTTCCGCCGGATTTGCCCTGGATTCTCAACGCGCGGCTTGCCGCAGCGATAGAGGCAAGAAGCAACCTGCGCGCAGCAATTGCGCCCACGCAGCCCCGCGAGTCCCGCGTCTACCCTCCGCGCCCCAATCACAAGAAGGGTAGGTTCAATGCAACAACTATTCACCAATCTGCGCGGCGCCCTTATCGATCAGAGCGCCGACCATCGCTCCGAACTTCTCCGTCCGCTCGGCTCGTTTGAGCACCTGTTCTGGCTAATGGACCAAAGCCATCCCGTCCATTTTGCCGTGACCGCCGAAGTTGAAGGCGACGTTAGCCCGCGGGACTGGGGTCAGGCGCTTGACCGCGTGCAGGCGCGGCACCCGCTGCTCGATGTCAGCATTGAGGGCGCACCGGGTCGTGTTCCCTATTATCGCCGCGGGCAGGGCGCGCCCCTTCCGCTCAGGATTGTCGAGGATGACGACCCAGGCTCGCGCTGGAAGATCGAGGCCAGCGAGGAGCTCGGAACGCCGTTCAATCCAAGAGTGGCGCCGCTCGCCCGAGCGGTGCTTGTTCAAGGCGAGCGGCAAGCTGCCCTCATTCTCCTCGCCCATCACTCAATCGCCGACGGGATGTCGCTTGCTTTCGCCATACGCGACACGCTGCAGGCGATCGCCGGAGGCACGCTCAAGGAACTGTCTCTCCCCTCCTCCCAGGACGAGATCCTGGAGAACCTCGAGGTGCGGGACGGAATATCCGAAAACGATGAGAAGCCTGCCCCGGCTGGGCATGTCTCAACCATCCGGCAGCGCGATAAGTCGAAACCTAACGTGCAAGGACTCTGTTTTTCGGAAACCGTTACCGGGCAGCTAAGAGGTCGGGCGCGGCAAGAACGCACCACAGTGCATGCGGCCTTGTTAGCGGCTTTGGCGATAGCGGGGAGGCGAGTGTCCGCTGCCTGGCGCAACATTCCGATACGGCTCTTCTCGCCCGTCAATACGAGGCGCGAGTTAGGGCTTGGTGGGCGTTGCGGTGTATTCCTGGGCGCCGCCTCGACCACACTCGATCCGGAGCTCTACGATCTCGATGCCATACCTATCTGGAGTCTGGCGCGCGATGCGAAGTCAAGCGTTGCTGTCGGCGAGACCAGGGAGGGGATTGCTGCGCTTGTATCGGCCCTGAGCGAGGCGGTCGGAAATTGTCCGGATGTGACCGAGGCTGCAAACTTCGCGGCTGTGACCTTCGCGCGTGAGCCCATGCTGACCAATCTCGGCGCAGTTCCGCTCGCCGACCAATTCGGCTCTGTTAAGCTCAAGGCGATTTGGGGCCCGGCCGTTCTGCAAGGGTTTATTGGCGAGCAAACCATTGGTGCAGCGACGGCCGGCAGCAAGCTCACCCTCACGCACACGAGTTACAGACCCCGCATGAGGGCCTCTTGGACGAGATGCAAAAC
>JBKOUI010000027.1:0-28437 GCA_046723315.1 Pseudomonadota bacterium
CGAAGGGTCGGGGTTACTGGATACCCGCCTTCGTGGGTATGTCACCGTTATTCGGACTGGCGGTAAGGCGACTCTTCGGTGAGGAGGGCAATCTCCCGCGAGACCGCAAGTCGCTCGCGCTTGAGATAATCGGCAACGGCGCGGCGAAGCCCGGGATCGGCGATGTAGTGAGCGCTGTAGGTCTCCACCGGCAGATATCCGCGGGCGAGCTTATGCGCGCCCTGGGCGCCGGCCTCGACACGCGCAAGACCATGCGCGATGGCAAAGTCGATGGCCTGGTAGTAGCAGACCTCGAAGTGCAGACAAGGATGTTCCTCGACGGCGCCCCAATAGCGGCCATAGAGCGCATCAGACCCAATGAAGTTGAGCGCGCCAGCCACGTAACGTCCGGAACGCTTGGCGAGGACGAGCAGGACCTGATCGGCCATGGTGTCACCGAACAGGCTGAAGCACTTTCGCGTGAGGTAGGGCGACCCCCATTTGCGCGAGCCGGTGTCCATGTAGAAGCCGAAGAACGCATCCCAGTGCGCCTCGGTGACGTTGTTGCCGGTCAGCCATTCGATCTCGATCCCGTCGGCAAGCGCGTCGCGGCGCTCTTTCCTGATCGCCTTCCGCTTGCGCGACGAGAGCGCGGCTAGGAAATCCTCAAAACTCTGGTAGTTCTCATTTCGCCAGTGGAACTGCTGGTCGGTGCGTTGCAGGAAGCCGAGTTCGCCGGCGAGCTCCCATTCAGCGCGGGTGAGGAAGGTGATGTGTGCTGAGGAGACGCCGAGCCTATCGGTGAGCTCGACTACCCCCTGCAACAGGATCGCCTCGCGGTTTGCTGTATCCGCGCCGGGTCGTACCAGGAGCCGCTTGCCAGTGACGGGCGTGAAGGGGACAGAGGCTTGAAGCTTAGGATAATAGCTGCCACCGGCCCGCGCGTAGGCATCCGCCCAGCCGTGGTCGAAGACATATTCCCCGAGCGAGTGGGATTTTAGAAAGCAGGGCATGCAACCCGTGAGCTCGCCTCGATTATCCTCGAACAGGAGATGCTGCGGCAGCCAGCCAGTCTTGCGCGTGGCCGAGCCGCTCTCTTCCAGCGCCTTCAGAAAAGCATGGCAGATAAATGGATTATCCGCGCGCGCTGAGAGGTCACCTGCGCATGCATCCCACTCTGCCGCCGGCACATCGGCAATGCGCGAGGCGATGCGCACGACGGCAGCCCTGCCGCCGTCAAACTCCGTGTCTCGCAATGCTCTCTCGATGTCGCCCATGGCCTAGGGCCTAATCCCTTCGAAGATCATGGCGTCGGCATAACGCAGCGCACGCTCCTGCTCCTCCTTGGTGCGCACCGTCCAGGTGAGCAGCGGCAGCCCAAACACCGTCTGAGCCACCAGCGGCGCGACCGCCGGCAGAGTCCTGATATCGTAGGCGATGAAGTGGGGCCATGCGAAGGCTGAGGTGAGAAGGTTTCGCATAGCGAAGCGTTGGCCGAACGATAGTTGCGACCAATAATCTGAGTTGTCGAAGCGCTCGGCGACGAGACCGCGCGGCAGGGAGGGCGACACCTCGCGAAAGGCCGTAACGCAATGCGGATCGAACGACATCACCGCGACAGGGCCTGGGTAGGACGCAAGCAGTAGCGCGATATTTGCCTCGTATTTTCCCTCACGTGTCCAGGTGCTTTTGACCTCAAGCAGGAGCGGCACACGCCCGTTGACGAGAGCAAGCAGCGCCGGAAGCGACAGGATGCGGTCCTCGCTCCCGCGCAACGGGATGCTGCATAGCGCCTCGGCATCGCGTGTGGCCACGTCACCCGTCTCACCCGTGAGGCGGTCGAGCGTCGCGTCATGGAAGACGATCGGCATATGACCCGCGCAGCATTGCAGGTCGACTTCAACTGCGTAGCCAGCGCCCATGGCTGCGCGCACCGCGGAAGCGCTGTTCTCGATGATGCCCTTGGCCTGATCGTGCAAACCTCTGTGCGCGATCGGCCGCTTCAACCAGTAGAACTCGGCCATAGGAGGCGCTTAAGCATGGGATTACTCAATGGCGAACAGCGCATCGATCTCGACGGCGGCGTTGAGCGGCAGGCTCGAGCACCCCACGGCGGCGCGTGTGTGCCGCCCCTTCTGCCCGAGCACTTTGACCATAAGCTCGGAGGCGCTGTTGACGACCTTGGGGTGATCGGTGAAGCCGGCCACCGCGTTTACGTATCCGGTCAAACGCAAGCACTGAACGATACGATCGAGGTCGCCCAGGGCAGCTTTGGCCTGAGCCAAAATGTTGAGCGCGCAGATTCTGGCGGCATCCTTCCCCTGATCGATGTCGAGGTCGGCGCCGAGTGTGCCGGCGACGGCAATTTGTCCTTTTTTCAGAGGCAATTGCCCGGCAATATAAAGTTGATTGTTTAGGTGGAGAAATGACACGTAATCGGCGACCGGGGAGGGCACCTCGGGAAGCACGAGGTCGAGGGCCTTAAGCCGCGCTTCGATCTCTCCTGCCATGTCAGCCTCCGATCCGTGGCGCGGCAAATTCGCCGCATCAGGCCTCGACCATCGAGCAAATCCGCGTGTCCCGCAAGGTGATGCCCCGGACAGGGGCACTTGTCCGGCATGGAAGTTGGTGCGAAGAATCGCTCGAAGCATCGTCCGCCAGGCTTGGCGCGAAGGGTTTCGGAGAGATGACATGATCGGTTCGAGCTGGTGGCGAGTGCTGCTCCTGCCTTTGGCAGTTCCCCTGGTTGGGGGCACGCTCTCGGGCCACGCCCATGCGCTCGCGGGAAAAGAACCTAATAAGCTCGTCGCCCATCGCGCCATCTATGAGATGACGCTCGACGATGCCCGCACCGCCTCCGGAATCACCGGCATCGACGGCCGCATGGTGTTCGAGTTCACCGGGTCGGAATGCGACGGCTATTCGCTCAATATGCGGATGGTCACGCAGATGACCGACTCGCAAGGCCAGACCAATCTCACCGACCTCAGGTCTTCGACCTGGGAGCAGGGCGACGGCCAGAAGTTCCGCTTTCAGTCGGCGCAATACCTAAATGCCAAGCTCGGCGACGTAACCATTGGAAGGGCAACACGCGAGCCTCCCAGCGAGGCGGTCAAGGTGAAGCTCAGTCAGCCATCGCGCGCCGAGCTCAACCTGTCGGGCCAGGTCTTGTTTCCTACCCAGCACAGCCTCGCCTTGATCGACGCGGCGCGGGCGGGGCAATCGCTGTTCCAGGCCAGGATCTACGATGGCTCCGAGAAGGGGCGGAAGGTCTACGACACGACCGCCTTCATAGGTGGCAAGGTCGAGGCCGGTGCCGACGCCGACAAACTCGAGCCGGCTGCCAAGGAAAAGGGCCTTGGCGAGCTTGCCTCATGGCCGGTGTCGATCGGCTATTTCGAGCCCAAGGGCGGCGATCTCACTCCGAGCTATCAGATCGATTTTCGCCTCTATGAGAATGGCGTCAGCCGCGAGCTCCTCATCGACTACGGCGACTTCTCAATCCACGGCACTTTGAGCGCCCTCGAATATCTCAAGCCGACAGAGTGCCACTAGCTTCCCAGCAATTTTGGCTCACCATCGCGCCTAAACAGTTTGGTTACGGGTTTCCGATGAAATCGGCAACCCGAGACCAAGGGAGCGAGTCAGCATGCTTTTCTGGAGGATTAGGCCGTCTCTCAAACCCGCCGCCAAGCCGGCTTTCGAGGCCTTTCTCAGGCCGGCCCCAAGCGTCGTGGCGCATCACGACAACATCGCCGATCATAAGCCGATCGAATCGCTCGCGCCGAGCCCAAGGCCAATGACAAAGACTATCCTGATCGTGGAGGACAACGAGCTCAACATGAAGCTCTTCCACGATCTGCTCGATGCCCATGGCTACAAGACGCTCCAGACACGGAACGGCATGGAGGCTTTGGCGCTTGCCCGCGAACATCGCCCCGACCTCATCCTCATGGATATCCAGCTGCCGGAAGTCTCGGGGCTGGAAGTCACCAAGTGGCTCAAGGAGGACGAACAACTCAAGCAGATCCCTATCGTTGCGGTCACGGCTTTCGCCATGAAGGGCGATGAGGAACGTATTCGTGAAGGGGGCTGCGAGGCCTATATCTCGAAGCCGATCTCGGTGGCCACGTTTTTGGACACGGTCCGGCAATTTGTCGGCGAGGCGCGATAAGCGCTTCTCTCCAAGGGCTACTGACAGGTTTCGGAGCGAATCACTTGGGCCGAATTGGCTGATAAGTGATTGAGTTACCGCCAAATCTGACTTGACGTGCCGACTGAACGCTTAACCTTAAAGATTTACAATGCCTTGTCTTTTATCGTATTACAGAGGGAGATAAGCTTGATTTCGTCCCTTTGTCGGCCGTTTTATGGTTTGACTTAAGTCCGACGAGATCACACGGGGGAGGTAGTCAGGGGGTTGAAGGTTTGAAGCCTAGGGCGCGCCTTTGCTCTCGAGTTTCCCCGTTGGTCAGAGATAACCCTGCGGAATGCTCAGGTCCGCCGCATCTCCTGGGTCCGTAGGGTTCGGCCGGCCGGAGCGCGGTTGAGTGGCCTCCTCGTTAGCGCCGCGTTTCGGCCGGCCACCTATTTGATGACAGCCGCGGCCCGACTGCCCTTGAAGGCGGCAGCCTGTCCAGCGCCCGAAAATTAGACAGCTATTTGATCTTTGCTTCTTTGAATTCGACGTGCTTACGCGCGACCGGATCGTACTTCTTGAAAACGAGCTTCTCGGTCTGATTACGCGGATTCTTCTTGGTGACGTAGTAGTAGCCCGTGCCGGCCGAGCTTACGAGCTTGATCTTCTGGGTGACGGGCTTTGCCATGTCGTCCTCAAAACTTGAAAGCGAAATTCGCGCGCGACCCTACTCGCTCAAGGCCGGAAGTCAAGACGGCGAGGGACGGGCACCGGGCTGATATCCGGCAGTCCGTCGCCGATTTCCTCCTTCGCGTCTGGATCGAAACCGTGCATCAGAAGCGCCCATTGCAACGCGACGAGCGCTCCTTTGACTACTGGTAGGATAAGCAGCGCAAGGAGCACGGTGAGTGGAAGCCACAGCGCGGCATGCACCCACAGTGGCGGCCGGTAGGCCATCTCCACGGCGAGGACGAGGCTCACCACGAGGTGCCCGACGATAACGATGGTGAAATAGGGGGGTGCGTCGTCGGCCCGGTGGTGGTGCAGCTCCTCGCCACAACGGGGGCAGGCATCAACGACCTTCAGATAGCGCCGAAACATAGCACCCTGGCCACAGGCAGGGCATTTGAGTGCTGCGCCGCGCAACATCGAAGTCAGCACCGGACGCGCGCCGATCGATCTGCCATGCTGAAAGCTGCCAACTCCGTCTTGCATCACCTGGTCCTTGAAATTCATCCTAGCGGCGCTTGCGGGAGGAACCGCGACCCTGCCGTTGCGCCTTTCCCTTGTAGCGTTGCGGCCTGCCTTTGTCATTGCGCCGCGGAGCGCCCTTTGGTCGCGCGCTGCCAAGCGTGCGGCCCTCACTTAGCATTTCGAATCTGAGCGCGCCTGCCGTCGGGATCGCCTCGACCAGGCGGACTTCCACCGAGTCTCCGAGCCGATATGCGAGCCCGGTATCCTCGCCTACAAGGGCGTGCCGGGCCTCGTCATGATAGAAATATTCGTGGCCTATCGACGAGGCGGGCACAAAGCCATCGGCGCCGGTCTCGATCAGCCGCACGAAAAGTCCGGTACGCACCAAGCCCGAGACCCGGGCCTGGAACTTCGCGCCGACACGGTCGGCAAGATAGGCGGCAATGAGTCGATCAGCCGTCTCGCGCTCAGCAGCCATCGCACGTCGCTCGGTGTCCGATATGGCTTGGGAGATCTGATCGAGCTGCTCCATCTCGGCGTCAGTCAACCCGTCATTGCCGAAGCCGAGCGCTCGTACGAGAGCGCGATGGACGATGAGATCGGCATAGCGGCGAATGGGCGAGGTAAAGTGCGCGTAACGGCGCAGATTGAGGCCGAAATGGCCAAAGTTATCGTCGCTATATTCGGCCTGGGCCTGGCTCCTCAGCACCACCTCTCCGACAAGCTCCGCAGTAGGGGTGGCCCGTGTATCGGCCAGGATACGGTTGAAATGGGCAGGCTTCAGCGTGCCCGATTTCGGCAGCTTGAGCCCGAGAGTGACGAGGAATTCGCCAAGCGATGACAGCTTCTCCTTCGAAGGCGCATCATGAACGCGGTAGATGAGCGGAGACCGCTTCGCTTCCAGCGTCTCGGCAGCCGCCACATTGGCGGCGATCATGAACTCCTCGATAAGACGGTGAGCATCGAGCCGGGGAGGGCTGACCACCGCCCGCACCCGGCCATTGTCATCGAGCAGGATCTTGCGCTCGGGCAGATCGAGGTCGAGGGGGGCGCGCTCGCTACGAGCGAGCACAAGGCTCGCATAAGCGCCCCATAATGGCCTCAGCACGGGATCGAGCAGGGAGCGAGTGACTTCGTCGGGACGCCCGTCTATGGCGGCTTGGGCTTGCTCATAGGTAACGCTCGCAGCCGATCGCATCAGGGCACGAAAGAAGCGGTGCTTGAGCTTCCGTCCGTCCTTGTCGAAGACCATGCGAACGGCGATGCAGGCCCGACCCTCGTTCTCCTTTAGCGAGCAGAGATCGTTCGAGATCTTCTCGGGCAACATCGGCACGACACGGTCGGGGAAATAGACCGAGTTGCCGCGTTTGCGCGCCTCCTTGTCGAGTGCCGTCCCTGGCTTCACGTAAGAGCAGACGTCGGCGATCGCCACGATCACCACCCAACCGCCGCGGTTATTAGGATCGGGATCGGCCTCGGCCCAGACTGCATCGTCGTGGTCACGCGCATCTGACGGATCGATGGTGATGAGAGGCAACTGTCGCAGATCCTCGCGGCGCTTGAGGTCGGGCTCCTTGGCGGCTTCAGCCTCGGCGAGAGCGGTCTCGGGGAAGGCATCGGGAATGCCGTGCGCATGCACCGCGATGAGGCTGGTCATTTGTTGCGCGGCCGGATTGCCGAGCTTCTCGATGACGCGCGCTGCCTGCACGCCGTAGCGGCCGCCGCGGGCAAGCTCGAAGCGGATCAGTTCGCCATTCTCGGCATCGCCCGTGTTTCCGCGCGTAACCGGCCATTCCTTCAGCTGCTTGCGGTCGACCGGATCGATCACGCCAGTGCCACCTGGAAGCGCGCGGAATATGCCGAGCATCCTCTGGGTCGCGCGCGCGAGCCGCTTGATGGTGCGGGCCTGGTAGGGATAATCCGCGTCGGCCCCTAAGGGCGTAATCCGCGCCAGCACACGGTCACCTATCCCTGCAACCGGTCCGGCCTCACGCCTACTCTCGGCCATGATGATGCGAGGCGCTGTCCCGTGCTCCTCGTCCCAGGTGCCGGGACGAGCAACGAATTCGCCGTCGGCGTCGCGCGCCACGATCTCGACGACAGTAACCGACGGCAGCACACCTGGGCGCGTTAGCTTGCGTCTCGAGCCCGCGATCAAACCGTTATCCGCCATGTCGCGGAGCAGCTCTTTCAGCGCGATGCGGTCACCGCCTTTGATGCCGAAGGCGCGCGCGATCTCGCGCTTGCCGGTTTCCCGGCTGGCGGTCTGAAGAAAATCCAGAATCTCTTGTCGAGAGGGAAGCTTACCCACAGTTCTGTTGCGCGGAGCGCTCTTAGCCTTTGCCACCGGCTCTGCTCAGTTCGCCGTCTCCTCGACGGCTTCCTTGTTGCCCTTTGTTCCTTTGCGGGCCGATTTTTTCGACGCCCTTTTGGTGGCTTTCTTCGTCGGACCTTTTGCGCTCTTCGCGGCGATCAACTCGACGGCCTCTGGCAGCGTAACCTGCTCGGGGTCGCGATCCTTAGGCAAGGTCGCATTGACTTTACCGTGCTTCACGTAGGGACCATAGCGGCCCGACAGCACTTGTACCTTACCCCCAAGCTCCGGGTGCTCGCCGAGTTCCTTGACAACGCTCGAAGTGCGCGGCCTGCGGTTTGCGGCCTTCTCCGCGAGCAGGCTGACGGCGCGATTGATCCCGACTTCGAACACCTCCTCGGGTGCGCTCAAGCTCGCATATTTGCCGTCGTGCTGAACGTAAGGTCCGTAGCGGCCGAAGCCTGCCACGATGGGCTTTCCGGTCTCAGGATGCACACCCACTTCGCGCGGCAGCGCGAGAAGGGCGAGCGCGCGCTGAAGATCGATGTGCCCGGGGTCCGTGCCCTTTGGGATCGATGTCCGCTTAGGCTTCTCCTCGCCATTGCCCTCGCCAAGCTGGACGTAAGGACCGAACCGGCCGGTGCGTAAAGTGACCTCAAATCCTGTTTCGGGATCGATGCCGAGCACTTTCGCCTCTCCGGCGATGGAAGCTTTCTCGCCATTGATATCGGCGAGCTGGCGGGTGTAGCGGCAATCCGGATAGTTGGAGCAACCGATGAATGCCCCGAACCTCCCAACTTTGAGGCTGAGCCGGCCGTTGGCGCATGAGGGGCAGCCGCGCGGGTCGCCGCCATCCTGGGGCTCGGGGAAGATATGCGGCCCGAGCAGCTCGTTCAGCGCTTCGAGCACCTGGGCAATTCTGAGGTCCCCAATATCATTCACGGCGGCGATGAAATCGCGCCAGAAGTCACGCAGCACGTCTTTCCATTCGAGCTTGCCGGCCGAGATGAGGTCGAGCTTCTCCTCGAGGTCGGCGGTGAAGTCGTATTCGACATAACGGCGGAAGAAACTCTCGAGAAAGGCCGTGACCAGCCTGCCCTTGTCCTCGGGATGCAGCCGCTTCTTGTCGAGCCGGACATACTCGCGGTCGCGCAGCACGTTCAGCGTCGTGGCATAGGTCGAGGGCCGGCCGATGCCGAGCTCCTCCATCTTCTTGATCAGAGTTGCTTCGCTGTAGCGCGGAGGCGGCTCCGTGAAGTGCTGCTTCGCCTCGATCTTACGTGGATCAAGCGCTTCACCCTTGGCGAGCGCGGGCAGCGCGCCATCATCGCCGACAGCATCATCGATGCCTTCTTCATAGATCCGGAGAAATCCGTCGAACCGGATCACCGTTCCTGTCGCGCGCACGCCGTATTGCTTCCCGTCGGTGCCGGTCACGTCGATATCGACAGTGGTGCGCTCGATTTCCGCGCTCGAAGCTTGGCTCGCCAGAGTGCGCTGCCAGATGAGCTTGTAGAGCCGCGCCGCATCGTCATCGAGATAGCGGGAAACGGAGTCGGGGTCCTTGCTGAAATCGGTTGGCCTGATCGCCTCGTGCGCTTCTTGTGCGTTCTTGGCTTTGGTCTCGTATTCGCGCGGGGAAGACGGAACGTAGCGGTCGCCGAAGAGCTTGGTGACGAGGCGGCGGGCCGCTGCGATTGCCTCCGGCACGATCTGCACACCGTCGGTGCGCATATAGGTGATGAGACCTTCGGACTCGCCGCCGAGGTCTACGCCCTCGTAGAGGCGCTGCGCGAGCTGCATGGTCTGGCGCGGCGAGAAGCCGAGCTTACGCGAAGCTTCCTGCTGGAGCGTCGAGGTGGTGAAGGGTGCGGCCGGATTGCGGCGCTGCGATTTGCTCTCGATGTTGGCGACGGTGAAGCGGCCGCCTTCAAGCGCCGCCTTGAGCCGCTCGGCGGTGGCAGCATCGCCGATATCGAACTTGTCGAGCTTCTTGCCGTCGGTGGAGAACAGCCGAGCCTGGAAGGTCTCATTCTTGCCGGTCGCAAGCTCGGCGATGATCGTCCAATATTCCTGCGGCTTGAATTGCTCGATTTCGAGCTCGCGGTCGCAGACGAGGCGGAGCGCGACAGACTGGACGCGGCCGGCTGAGCGAGCGCCCGGAAGCTTTCGCCACAGCACCGGCGACAGGGTGAAGCCGACGAGATAGTCGAGTGCCCGACGCGCGAGATAGGCATTGACCAGAGGCCCATCGATCGCCCGCGGGTGGCGCATGGCGTCGAGCACGGCCTCCTTAGTGACGGCATTGAACACTACCCGCTCGACGGGAATGCCGTGCAAAGCCTTCTTGCGGTCGAGCACCTGGAGCACATGCCAGGAGATGGCTTCGCCCTCGCGGTCGGGGTCGGTGGCGAGGATCAGCTTATTTGCCCCTTTGACGGCTTTGGCGATTTCGTCGAGCCGTTTGGCAGCCTTGGGCTCGACATCCCAATGCATCTCGAAGTCCTTGTCGGGCAGGACCGAGCCGTTTTTCGACGGCAAATCGCGCACATGGCCGTAGGAGGCGAGCACCCGGTATCCGGGCCCCAAGTACTTATTGACGGTCTTTGCCTTAGCTGGCGATTCGACGATGACGATGTTCATTGAGACGTTCCTAGCCGCGCAAATTGCGTCAGGCTGAGGGCGGAGGCCCTTGAGGGGCCGCTTGCACGCGCCCGGAAAATGGTGTCTTGAGCCGCCGCTGTCAAACTCGGACATGCCGGGTTGACAACCTTTGCGCGCGTGGACTAACCAAAACAACCGTAGGCTGTCAATCTTAGCCACGTTCCTCACCCGGCAAAGATCGCCGAAATCGAGGATTTGGGAGTGAGGCTGGAGAACTAGCGGCGCGAAATTAAGGCAGAATCGAATGGCAGGGTCGAGCGCCCGGCCTCCGGCAGGCAGGTTGGGTTCCTCCGGCGAGGGGCAAGACTTTACGCGTAAGGAGGCCGCCGAATACATCGCCTCATTGCTTGAGGGCTTAAGCGCCGTCGCCAGTGGCGCCGAAATGCCCTTCCTTGCCTACCTGCTCAACATCGCGCTCGAAGAGGCCAATAGCGAGAAGGCCAATCACCGCTGAGGCGCTTGTTAGCGGTCGACCATCGACACGAGCTGTTGCCCATGTCGTTGCAGTCTGCCGGCGAGATCAAGTTCAAGTAGGACGATATGGACCTTGCGCGCCGGAAGCCCAGACGTCCTGATCAGCTCGTCAATATCGACAGGACTTGGCCCTAGAACGCCGAGGATCAACTCGCGGTCGCTTGATCTGATGTCGGGAGGTGGTTCCGCCATCCGCATCTCATCGGAAGACACAAACTCCGCAGTAGATGACCGAACAGGCCTGCCTAATATCGGCGCCAACGTCTCGATGATGTCGCGCGCGGATGTCACGAGGCAGGCGCCCTGCTTCAGGAGATTATTGGTTCCCCCAGACCGTGGATCGAGCGGGCTCCCCGGCACGGCGAACACCTCCCGGCCTTGCTCGCCGGCAAAACGCGCGGTGATCAGCGAGCCCGAACGCTCAGCGGCCTCCACGACTACCACGCCGAGCGAGATCCCCGAGATGAGACGATTGCGGCGCGGGAAGTCCTTCCCACGCGGCGAGAAGCCAGGTGCGCGCTCGCTGATGAGAAGGCCCCGCTCGCCGATCTCCCGATGCAGCTCTTCATTCTCGGGCGGATAAATGTTGTCGATGCCTCCGGCAAGCACGGCGATAGTGCCGCGCTCGAGTGCGGCAAGATGTGCGGCAGTATCAATGCCGCGGGCAAGCCCTGAGGCGATGACGAAGCCTTCAAGCCCGAGATCGGTCGCGAGCGCGCGGGTGAATTTCTGCCCAACGGCAGAGCCATTGCGGGCGCCGACGATGGCCACGATTGGAATCTCGGCGAGCTCGAGTCTGCCCTTGACGTAAAGAAGGGGAGGCGGTGCATCGACTTGCGCAAGCGCCGGCGGATAACCCGGTTCGCCGATGGCGACCAGACTCGCCCCCAAATTCTCGGCGGCCGCTAGCTCGGCCTCGGCCTCGTCCTCTCCGCAAAGCTGGATGTCGTGGATGCGCCCACCACGCCGCGACAGCGCTGGCAGCGCATCGATGGCAGCTTCCGCGCCGCCGAACTCGTTGACCAGAGCCCGGAACGTAGTAGGGCCGACGTTTTCGGTCCTGATCAGTCTCAACCAAGCGACGCGCTGGTGGTGGTTCAGCCGTGCAGAGGCTTTAAGCGAGGCAGCGGGCTCAGAGCTTGCTTTCGCCAATGCGTGTCTCCTCGCCGCGCAGGAGCCGGCCAATGTTGCCAGCATGGCGGATATAAAGCAGGACCGTAAGCAGCAGGAACAGTGCAGCGAGGCGCCATTGGCCGGTAAATGCAAGCACGCAGACGCTGGCTGCGCTTGCCGCGAGGGCCGAGAGTGAGGAATAGCGGGCGAGGAGGGCGATCAGCAGCCAAACGGCACAAAAGACGGCCGCCGCAGGCCAGTAAAGCCCAAGCAGCACACCGATAAATGTCGCGACGCCTTTGCCACCGTTAAAGCCGAGCCATACCGGATAGAGGTGGCCAAGGAACGCGCCGAGGCCCGCTAGCATGGCGGCGGTCTCGCCCCACCGCGCCGCCAGCAACACGGCGGCAGTGCCCTTGGCGGCATCAAGGAGAAGCGTTAGCGCGGCGAGCCATTTGCTGCCGGCGCGCAATACATTAGTTGCGCCGATATTGCCCGAGCCGATTTTTCTGAGGTCTCCAAGGCCAAACAGCTTGGCCAACAGCAGACCGAAGGGAATCGACCCGAGAAGATAGCCGCCGACCAAAGCCGAGAGATAGACAAGGGCGCCGCTCCAGTCGGCGGGAGGAGTCATCGAGCACCCCCTTGGTGACGCGCAGCTAACAGCTAATCTTGCTCAGCGTAGTTGTAGACCGGGCGTCCGGCAACGAGTGTGAGGACGGGCCGTCCCTCGAACCGGGCCCCGTCGAAGGGCGTGTTCTTGGATTTGGAGCAGAGGCGCTCGGGCTCGACCACCCATGGCGTTTCCAGTTCGATGAGCACGAGATCGGCGGGCGCGCCCTTAGCAAGGCGCCCGCTATTGAGCTTGAGCAGCCGCGCTGGATTGGCAGTGAGCGCCTTTAAGAGCCGCGTCAGCTCAACCTCGCCATTGTGGTAGAGCCGAAGTGTGGCGCCCAGCAGCGTCTCCAATCCAACGGCGCCGTCGGCCGCTTCCGCGAAGGGCCTGCGCTTCCCCTCGGCCCCTCTCGGATCGTGAGCCGATACGATCACGTCGATATCGCCGCTGGCGAGGCCTTCCACCATCGCTCGGCGGTCATCCTCAGACCTGAGCGGGGGCTTCATCTTGAAGAAGGTGCGGTAGGGGCCGATGTCGTTCTCGTTCAACGTAAGGTGGTTGATCGAGACGGCGCAAGTGACGGGCAGTTCCATGAGTTTCGCAGTGCGGATGATATCGAGCGACGCGCGGCACGAGATCTGCGCCGCGTGATAGCGCCCTCCGGTGAGCTCGACCAGACGGATGTCGCGCTCGAGCATGATCGTCTCGGCGGCAGTCGGCACGCCGCGAAGCCCGAGCCTGGTCGCGACCTCGCCCTCGTTCATCACCCCGTCCTGGCCGAGCGTAGGGTCCTCCAGATGATGGACGATCAGAGCGCCGAAGTCCTTGGCGTAGGCCAGTACGTTGCGCATGACCTTGGCATTGGCCACGCTCGTTTTGCCATTGTTGAAGGCAATGGCGCCGGCATCGCGTAGGAGGCCGATCTCGGTCATCTCCTGGCCAAGCAGGCCCTTGGTCATGGCCGCCATGGGATGAACATTGACGAGTGCCGTGTCGCGGGCCCGCCGCAGGATGAAATCGACGAGCGCCACGTCGTCGATCACTGGCTCGGTATTTGGCATGCACACCATGGTGGTGACGCCGCCCGAGGCGGCGGCGCGGCTTGCCGTGGCAAGGGTCTCGCGATGTTCAAGGCCCGGCTCTCCGGCGGAGACCATCATGTCGATGAGGCCGGGCGCGAGCACGCGTCCGCCGCAGTCGACAACCTGGGTATCGCCGAGGGACCCCGCCGCGATATGGCGCCCCAAATCCGCGATGCGGTCGTCAACGATCAAAACTCCGCCGAGCTGGTCGAGCCCGGAGGCAGGGTCGATGAGCCGCGCATTGACCAGGGCGAGGTGGCGAGCGGCGGAGCGCTGATTAGGTGCGTTCATGGCCGTCATTGGTTCGGTAGATGGCGGGCCAAGGCCTGAAGTACGGCCATGCGCACCGCAACGCCCATCTCGACCTGCTCGCGGATGACGCTTTGCGGGTCGTCGGCGACGTTGGAGTCGATCTCGACGCCACGATTCATCGGGCCGGGATGCATGACGAGAGCGTCAGGCTTGGCGCGAGCGAGTTTCTCGTAGTCGAGACCGAAGAAGTGGAAATACTCGCGCTGGCTTGGGACGAGGCTCGAGGTCATGCGCTCGCGCTGAAGCCGCAGCATCATGACGATATCGGCGTCGACCAGGCCTTCCCACATGGAGGTGTAGACCTCGACTCCAAGGCGCTCGATTCCCGAGGCGAGCAGAGTGGATGGGGCGACGACGCGAACGCGGGCACCGAGGGCATTCAGGCACAAGATGTTCGAGCGCGCGACCCGTGAATGGAGGATATCGCCGCAGATCGCCACTACGAGCCCATCGATATGGCCTTTGTGGCGGCGGATGGTGAGCGCATCGAGCAGCGCTTGTGTCGGGTGCTCGTGGCTGCCGTCGCCGGCGTTGATCACCGAGCAGTCTACCTTCTGCGACAAGAGCTGGACGGCGCCAGCCGCATGGTGACGCACGACGAGAAGGTCAGGCCGCATGGCGTTGAGCGTCACCGCCGTATCGATCAGCGTCTCGCCTTTCTGCACGGACGAGGTCGAGACCGACATGTTCATGACGTCGGCGCCGAGCCTTTTGCCGGCAAGCTCGAAAGAGCTTTGCGTCCTGGTCGACGCCTCGAAGAAAAGATTGATCAGGGTGCGGCCGCGAAGGTCGTCGCGCTTCTTGTCGATCTGGCGACTGAGCTTCGAGGCTTCCTCGGAAAGGTCGAGCAGCCCCGTGATCTCGGCGCGCGAAAGGCCTTCGATTCCAAGGAGATGGCGGTGAGGAAAGGAGAGGTTTGAGGCTTCGGCCGCTAATGTCATTAAAGGGGACTGTATAAGCCCGCTTTGCCGCAGCGGCAAGCTCGCGAACCGAACTAAGGTAAGCTTGTCCTAACGCGCCTCTGGCAGCCTAGGGCGATGAGCAAGCGGTCGATCTCAGACGAAGAGGCTTTCAATCAAAGCCCGCCTTTTGTCGACGTGAACCTGTTCACGTCCGACGTGGCGCTTCAGGAGGCTGTGCGGCGAGAAGGGGCGGGGCCGGCTTACCAAGACCTCACGGCGTTTGGTGCCCTTGTGGGGAGCGCCGCCTCGCTCGAGCTTAGCCGGCTCGCCAACGAACATCCGCCTGAGCTAGAGAGCTTCGATGCGCAGGGGCGGCGCATCGACAGAGTTGAGTTCCATCCCGCCTACCATCGGCTGATGGAGCTCAGCACCGCCCAAGGCCTCCATTGCTCGACTTGGGAGCATCTTCTTGCGGACGCAAGACCAACGTCGGGAGCACACGTGGGGCGCTGCGCCGGAAGCTATTTGGCGGCGCAGATGGAGGCAGGCCATTGTTGCCCCATCACCATGACGCATGCTGCAGTCGCCTCTCTCCTCTATTCACCTGGTTTGGCGCGAGACGTCGTGCCGAAAATTCTGACCCGCGCTTACGATCCGACCATCGCTTCGATCCAGGAAAAGCCTGCGATCACCCTTGGCATGGGCATGACCGAGCGGCAAGGCGGCACTGACGTTCGTGCGAACACAACGCGCGCAGAACCAATTGATGGCTCGGGCCCGGACAAGGCTTACGCCATCACCGGCCATAAATGGTTCCTCTCGGCGCCAATGTCCGATGCGTTCCTTGTACTCGCTCAGGCAAAGGGTGGGCTATCCTGCTTTTACCTGCCGCGGCTTACGCTCGGCGGCACTCTGAATGGCCTCAAGCTTCAGCGCCTCAAGGACAAGCTCGGCAATCGGTCCAATGCCTCCGCCGAAGTCGAATTCGATCGCGCCGAAGCTTTCCTTATCGGCGAGGAGGGCAGGGGCATCCCTACCATCATCGACATGGTCACGCTGACACGGCTCGATTGCGCCGTGTCGTCCGCCGGACTGATGCGCCAGGCTGTCGCCCGCGCCATTCATCATGCGCGTCACCGCAGCGTTTTCCAGAAGCGGCTGATCGATCAGCCGCTTATGGCGCAGGTGCTTGCCGACATGTCGCTCGACCTCGAGGCGGCCACCGCGCTCGCGTTTAGGCTCGCCCGCGCCTTCGACGGCGAGAGTGAGGGCGAGGTCGCATATCGCCGGCTGATGACGCCTGTCACGAAATATTGGGTATGCAAGACGGCGCCCCCGCTCGTCTATGAGGCGATGGAGTGTCTCGGCGGCAATGGCTATGTGGAGGAGGGTGGCTTCCCACGCCTTTATCGCGAGGTGCCGGTGAACGCGATTTGGGAGGGCTCGGGCAACGTCATGTGCCTCGATGTTTTGCGCGTGATCGAGCGCGAGCCCGAGACATTGGACAAAGTCTTAGTTGAGTTTGGTCCCGTCGTTTCAACCGAACCTCGGCTGAAAGATGCCGTCAGCAGAATCAAGGAACTCGCTCGAGAGGTGAGGCGCGATCAGGGCGCGGCGCGCACACTTGTCGAGCTGCTTGCGCTTGCCGGGGCTGCTGCGCTCCTCGCGATCTACGCGCCACGGCATGTGAATGACGCCTTCCTTGCCACGCGTCTTCACGGCTCCTGGCGCAATACTTACGGCGCGGGCTTAGCGCATGCCGATACGCGCGCCATACTCGCCCGCGCAGCACCGCAACTTTCATGAAAACTCGAAGCTGAAGTTTTGCCACATCCACGGTCAGTGTCGCCGCCGCGAATCTGAGCTATGCTGCGCCGCCTTCTGCTGGCTTCAACGGAAGGCTTATCAATCCAGGGAGAATGAAAGATGCGCAAGTTTGCGATTGCCCTAGGTGTCACGGCAGCTCTGGTGTCCGCGGGCGGCCTTGCTTGGCAGGCCGACGCCACGACTTGGAGATCGGGAACATTGAACCTTCCCAGCGCAGCAAAGAACTATTCGCCCGTCGAGGAGACCGCCTGTTACGGGTGGGGCCAGCACTGCCCCCCTGGATTCCACTGGTTCTGTGGTCCTCGCCGCTGCTGGTGTGCTCGCTGCTAGCGTGATGGATGGCGGCGAGAGCGCCCGCTAGGCAAATTCGTCGAGGCCGCCACCTTCGGCGGCCTCGGCTTTTCGGCCTTGCGAGATCCGCCCCTTCAGCCCTTGCCAGCGCAGGGAATTCTAATACCTTGCCATGCAGTGATTCGTGAGTTGGCGATCAGACATGACGGCTTAGGTTTGCCGTCGAAGAGGCTGCGCCATGATGAGCTTACCCTTTCTCCTGTTTGCCTGCGGACTCGGTGCGGCTTGGCTTAGGCAGCGCGGAGCGGCGATGGGTTTTTGGGTCGCAGGTCTCGTTGTGCTCCTCGTATTGTTCCGCGTTCATATGAGCGATGTGTTGAATATCGCGCTGTAAATTTAGGGGGAACGTTTGCCTGGAGACCTGTCAAGGCTTCTCAATGCCTTGGGGCTGATCCTTGTCGACACGGTGCTTGCGCTTGCCTTTGTCGATCAACTGTGGTTCCGCGATCTGCCCTGTCCGCTTTGCATTCTGCAACGGGCCGGATTTTTTGCCGCCGGGTTCGGGCTGGCGCTCAACATCATCTTCGGACCGCGCCCGAGCCATTACGCCATCGTCATCCTCTGATCAGCCACAGGCGCGGCAATCTCGATGCGCCAGATCCTCCTGCATATCGTCCCGGGCTCGGGCTCGTATGGCAACGATATCTTTGGCCTGCATCTCTATACCTGGGCGTTCATCGCTTTCGTCCTAATGATCATCGGCAGCGCCATCCTGTTGCTCGACGATCGGCAATTCGCGCGCACTGAGCCCTGGTCGAGCCGCCTCAACGTGCTGCCTTTGACCGCGTTCATGGTCTTCATCGTGCTCGCGGTCGGGAACGTGATCTCGACGCTGCTCATTTGTGGCGGAGGGTTTTGCCCCGCAGCGCCGGGGGGCTATCTCATCTTCAACGACAATCTGAGCCTAACTCAGATGAGCGAGGCGTTTTAGCCGGTCGAGCGCGCCTTGCAGGATGTAGGCCGCGGCCATCCGGTCGATCACCTCGGCGCGGCGCTTGCGCGATGCATCGGCCTCGATCAAATGCCGCTCGACGGCTGCGGTGGAAAGCCGCTCGTCCCAAAACACGAGGGGCAGATCGACATGCTTGGCGAGATTGCGGGCGAAGGCGCGGGTCGATTGCGCCCGCGGCCCTTCGGAGCCGTCGAGATTGATAGGAAAGCCGATCACGATCGCACCGACCTCGTTAGGCTCGATCGCCTTGAGGAGCAATTTTGCATCTTCGGAGAATTTCGTGCGGCGAATCGTGTCGTAAGGCGTGGCAATCGAGCGGGTCACATCGGACAAGGCCATGCCGATGGTCTTGGTGCCCACGTCGAGCCCAATCAGCCGCATTCCCGGTCGAAGCAGCCCAGGCAGGTCTTCAATTGTCACAATAGATGCTACAGTCACGGACGACGCATTGGAGAGTGGAGCGTATGAAGATCACGTGGTTCGGCCATTCCTGCTTCCGCATCGACACCGGTGGATCGAACATCCTGATCGATCCCTTCCTCACCGGCAACGCCACCTTCGAGGACGCCGATATTCCCTTGCACCAGGTCACCAAGGGCCTGACCCATGTGGCGCTTACGCATGGGCATGAGGATCATACCGGCGATACGGTGCGCATCTGCAAGGAAACCGACGCCCAACTTCTCGCCGTGCACGAGCTTGCCACCTATATGGCTGGCCGCGGCGTCGAGAAGATCGACCCCGGCAATACCGGCGGCACGCTCTATCACGACGATTTCGAGCTCACCTTCGTGCCGGCGTGGCATTCTGCCTCCAATATCGTGGATGGCCGTCCCGTCTATCTCGGCGCCTGCTGCGGGCTTGTCATCGCCGCAAGCGAAGGCAAGACCGTCTACCACATGGGTGACACCGCAATCTTCTCCGACATGGCCTTGATCAACGAACTTTATCGGCCAGAGATCGGCTTCGTGCCGATCGGCGATCGATACACCATGGGCGCCAAGACGGCGGCGCTCGCCTGCAAGCGCTTCTTCCAATTCGAGGTCATTGTTCCGTGCCATTACGGCACGTTTCCCGTGCTCGATCAGACAGCAGACAAATTCATCGCCGAGATGGACAGCAATGTCGTGGTCGTGCCCGAGGTGGGTGTGGGCTTCGAGGTTTGAACGCGCATTGCCGCTCATGCGGCCCGGTGCTAGAGGAACGGCGGTAGACCGCAACCGCCAAATCCGACCAGAACGCCTGTATGTCAGTCGATCGCGCCACAGTCCGCCGCATCGCCCGTCTCGCCCGCATCGCCATTTCCGATGACGAGGCGAAGCGGCTCGAGCAAGAGCTGTCGGGAATCCTCGATTGGGTCGCTCAGCTTAACGAGATCGACACGAGTGCGGTCGAACCGATGACGCGCGTCGCCGCCATGAAAATGAAGATGCGCAAGGATGAAGTGACCGACGGCTTCTGCGCTGACGACATTCTCAAGAACGCGCCCAAGGTCGACGATCACTATTTCGTGGTGCCCAAGATCGTGGAGTAGCCGTCATGCGATTTACAGCTTTACTCATGACGGGGATCTGGTTGCTCGGCGTCGGCCCCCTCGCGGCGCAAGGCCTGCCTGAGGGAACCTTCGCCTCGTCCAAGGACGGCTGTGCCAAGCTCAAAACCAAGACGCCTGCCGAGCTCGGCGAGGAACTCGATTTCACGGTAGTGACCAAGACGGGCTTCACTGGATATCAGCAGCGCTGTGATTTCGTGAACGTCGCGTCCCACAACGCCACAAGCTGGCTCGCTACCGCCTATTGCGAGGAGCAGGGCTATGCCTATCCCGATCTCTTCACCATCGCTCAGAAAGAGGATGGCAGCTTGCGCGTGACGCGGCTTGCTACCCAGCCTGAGAGCCCCGAAGGGGCGGTTGACGACGACCAGGAGCTTGCCGATCAAAATCCGAGCGGCGCGGACGCGGAGAACCCCAGCGCGACCGACCAGTCCTCCCAGGCGCAGGCCGAGGACGACCTCAATCGCTATTTCCGCTGTGACAACGTGAAGCAATAGACCGTTGACCGATCTTACCGACCTCACCATCGCGGAAGCGCGCGAAGGGCTTGTCAAGAAGTCCTTCTCGGCGAGCGAGCTTGCGCGCGCCCATGTCGAGGCGATCGACGCGGCCAATGGGGCGCTTAATGCCTATGTGCTGACCACACCCGAGCGAGCACTCGACATGGCCAAGGCGAGCGAGGAGCAGCTCAAGATGGGCAAAGGCGGCCCGCTCGAAGGCATCCCGCTGGGCATCAAGGATCTGTTCTGCACCAAGGATGTTCGCACGACTGCTTGCTCGCACATTCTCGACGGCTTCACGCCCACCTATGAGTCGACGGTGACCGCCAATCTGTGGGCGGCGGGTGCCGTGATGCTTGGCAAGCTGAACAACGACGAATTCGCCATGGGCTCGTCAAACGAGACGAGCTTCTACGGCCCTGTCATCAATCCATGGCAACGCAAAGGTTCCAACGCAAAGCTCGTGCCAGGCGGCTCTTCCGGTGGTTCGTCTGCCGCGGTCGCCGCACGGCTCTGCATGGGCGCGACCGCCACCGACACCGGCGGATCGATCCGCCAACCAGCGGCCGTCACCGGCACTGTTGGCATCAAGCCGACTTATGGCCGCTGCTCGCGCTGGGGTATCGTCGCCTTTGCGTCTTCGCTTGACCAGGCCGGGCCGATCGCGCGCACCGTGCGCGACGCGGCCATCCTGCTCAAGGTCATGGCCAGCCATGATCCAAAGGACACTACGAGCGTCGATGCCCCGGTGCCTGACTATGAAGCCGCGGTAGCAAAAGGCGTGAAGGGGCTCACCATCGGTATTCCAAAGGAATATCGCGTGTCCGGTATGGCGCCGGAGATCGAGGCGCTGTGGCAGAAGGGCGTCGCATGGCTGAAAGACGCAGGCGCGAGCATCAAAGAGGTGAGCCTGCCATATACCAAATACGCGCTGCCCTCTTATTATATTGTCGCGCCTGCCGAAGCCTCGTCGAATCTCGCCCGCTATGACGGGGTGCGTTATGGCTTGCGCGAGCCGGGCTCGGACGTGATCTCGATGTATGAGAACACGCGTGCAGCGGGCTTCGGCCAGGAGGTCAAGCGGCGCATCCTAATCGGAACCTACGTGCTGTCGGCGGGCTATTACGATGCTTACTATTTGAAGGCGCAGAAGGTGAGGACACTGATCAAGCGCGACTTCGACCAGGCATTCGAGACCGTGGACGCCATCCTGACGCCGACAACGCCAGGGCCTGCCTTCGCCCTCGGCGAAAAGTCGGGCGATCCTGTCGAGATGTATCTGAACGACATCTTCACGGTGACGGTGAACATGGCGGGGCTGCCGGGTATGAGTGTACCTGCCGGCCTCTCCTCCGAAGGCACGCCGCTCGGGCTTCAGCTCATCGGCAAGCCGTTCGACGAGGAGACGCTGTTCCGCGCCGGGCGCGTGATCGAGGAGGCGGCAGGTCCCCTCGCCAAGCCGCAAGACTGGTGGAGCAGGGCAGCATGAGCTCGTGCGCGGCGAAACGTCAGCTGGTCTCCTCGGCCAGCCCCTATGAGCCCATTGTCGGCTTCAGCCGTGCTGTGCGCGTCGGCAACTTCGTTGCGGTGGCGGGTACGACCGCAGGGTCCGGCGGCAAGCCGGTCGCCATTGGTGATCCGGCGGCGCAGACCCGTGCCATCATCGAGGTCATCGCCAAAGCCTTGGAGCAGGCCGGGGCAAGCCTCAAAGACGTGGTGCGGACGCGTATCTACCTGGTCGACATAGCCCATTGGGAAGCGGTCGGCCGTGCCCATGGCGAGTTCTTCGCCGACATCCGCCCTGCCAACAGCATGTTTCAAGTGACCGCCTTCGTCAGACCGGAGTGGCTGGTCGAAATCGAGGCCGACGCGGTCATTCCCGAAGCTTTGAGTTGAGGATCACATTATGGCGCCACGCAAGGCCAAGGACTGCAGCAACATGGACGAGGTGAGGGCGGAGATCGACCGCATCGACGCGAGCCTGGTCGACCTCATCGGCGAACGCTTCAGCTATGTCGATCGGGCCTGGCAGTTCAAGCGCTCGCCGGCAGAGGCGCGCGTGCCGTGGCGCATCCAGCAGGTGATCGACAAGGTGCGTGCGCGAGCGCAAGAGCAGGGACTTCCACCTGAGCTTGCCGAAGCGCTATGGCGGCAGATGATCGGCTGGTTCATCCAATACGAGGAAGAGAGACTCCGGCAGCAGCTCGAAAACAAGGAGTAGTCTAGTCATTCCCGCGAGAGCGGGAACCCAGTATACACCGCCGCCCGCTACAACTCTCCCCTGGGGTTACTGGATTGCCCAGTCAAGCCGGGCAATGACAGTGACAATGTACGGGGTTATGTAACCAGCATGCAGGAACGCGCGAAACCGGACAATCTTATCGAAGGCGCCACTGGCGATTGGGAGGTGGTGATTGGCATGGAGGTGCATGCCCAGGTCACCTCCAATGCCAAGCTGTTCTCAGGCGCTTCGACCGAGTTTGGTGGCGAGCCGAATAGCCATGTGAGTCTGGTCGATGCCGCCATGCCAGGCATGCTACCAGTGATCAACGAGGGCTGTCTTGCCCAAGCCATCCGCACCGGGCTCGGACTGAAAGCGAAGATCAATCTCAACTCGATCTTCGACCGGAAGAACTATTTCTATCCCGACCTGCCGCAGGGCTATCAGATCAGCCAATATAAGAATCCGCTGATCGGCGAGGGCGAGGTCGTTGTCGATCTGCTCGGCGGCGAGCGCGTCATCGTCGGCATCGAGCGGCTTCATCTCGAGCAGGATGCGGGCAAGAGCCTGCACGACCAGCATCCGCAATATTCCTATGTCGATCTCAACCGCTCGGGTGTGGCGCTCATGGAGATCGTGTCGAAGCCGGACTTGCGCTCGTCAGATCAGGCCAAGGCGTTTCTCACCAAGCTCAGGTCCATCATGCGCTATCTCGGCACCTGCGACGGCAATATGGAGCAGGGATCGCTGCGCGCAGACGTCAATGTGTCGGTGCGGCGGCCCGGCGAGCCATTGGGCACTCGCTGCGAGATCAAGAATGTGAACTCGATCCGGTTTATCGGCCAGGCCATCGAGCACGAGGCGCGCCGCCAGATCGAAATCATCGAGGAGGGCGGCACCATCGTCCAGGAGACGCGCCTGTTCGACGCCAAGACCGGCACAACGCGCTCGATGCGCACCAAAGAGGAGGCGCACGACTACCGCTATTTCCCCGATCCCGATCTTCTGCCGCTCGAGCTCACGCAGGACTTCGTGGATCGGCTTGCCATTGATTTGCCCGAGCTTCCCGATGCAAAGCGTGCGCGCTTCATCACGGGGTACGCACTGAGTTCCTACGACGCCGACGTGCTTATCGCCGAGAAGGAGTCGGCTGACTATTTCGAGGCGGTGGCCAAGGGACGCGACGCAAAGCAGGCCGCGAATTGGGTAATCAACGAATTGTTCGGGCGCCTCAACAAAGAAGGGCGAAGCATCGTCGACAGTCCAGTCTCTGCCGATCAGCTCGGCGCAGTCCTGGATTTGATCAAGTCGGGCACCATATCGGGAAAGATTGCTAAAGACGTATTCGACATCGTGTGGAGTGAAGGCGGCGATCCGAAGTCGATCGTCGAGCAGCGCGGACTGACTCAGGTCACTGATCTCGGCGCCATCGAGAAGGCCGTCGACGAGGTCATAGCCGGCAATCCCGGCAAAGCCGAACAGGCCAAGGCGAAGCCGGCGCTGGCGGGATGGTTCGTCGGCCAGGTGATGAAGGCGACCGGCGGCAAGGCAAGCCCGCGAGCGGTGAACGACATCATAAAGAAAAAGCTTGGGATCGCATGACGCACGCGATCCGAGTGCATAAACATGGCGGTCCCGAAGTCCTCAAATGGGAGAGGATCGAGGTCGGCGACCCCGGTCCTGGCGAGGTGAAGATCCGGCAAACCGCGATCGGGCTTAACTTCCTCGACATCTATCACCGTACTGGGCTTTATCCTCAGCCATCGCTTCCGTTCATTCCGGGCTCTGAAGGGGCCGGTGTGGTTACAGCGGTTGGACCAGACGTCCGTGATCTCAAAGTCGGCCGTCATGTCGCTTACGCCGGCCTCATCGGCGGCTATGCCGAGGAGCGCCTTGTCCCCGCTGACCGCATAGTCAAGATCCCTAAGGGCGTCAGCGACGAGGTCGCCTCCTCGATCATGCTGAAAGGCATGACTGCGCAATATCTCCTGCGCCGCACTTACGAGGTTGGCCGCGGCGCTACACTTCTGTTTCATGCCGCAGCGGGCGGCGTCGGTCTGATCGCCTGCCAATGGGGGGCGTCGCTCGGCGCTACGGTGATCGGCACGGTCGGCTCAGCCGGCAAGGCGCTAATCGCTCGGGCACATGGATGCGACTACGTGATCAACACCCGCGAGGAGGACTTCGTCGCCAAGGTGAAGGACTACACCAAAGGCAAGGGTGTCGACGTGGTGTACGATTCGGTCGGCAAGGACACCTTCCCGGGATCTCTCGATTGCCTCAAGCCGCTCGGGATGTGGGTCAGCTTCGGCCAGTCCTCTGGGCCGGTGCCTGAGTTCAAGATCACGCTGCTCTCGCAGAAGGGCTCTCTCTTCGCCACGCGTCCATCGCTCCCGCACTACACCGCGACGCGCAAAGATCTGGTCGCCACCGCGAATGATCTGTTCGAGGTTGTGGCCGACGGCAAGGTCAAGGTTGCCGTGAACCAGACCTATGCGTTGGCCGACGTGGCCAAGGCCCACCGCGACCTTGAAGGCAGGATGACGACGGGTTCGACCATCTTGCTGCCCTAGAGCCGCCCGCGCCAATCAACCGCAGGTAGCTGCTTGTTTGTGACGCCAAACTGACATGACAAAGCCTTAGCCTCGGCGGCTCCGGCTGGTGCCGGAGCAATAAAACCGAGCGGGGGAGAATGTCGGTTCAGGCTTCAGCGGCAGACCGCGTGACGCTCAAGGCCGAGATCCCGTCCTGGCCCTGGAATCTGTGGGGCGTTGTCTCCATCGGGCTCCTCTATGGTCTCATTTATTCGAGTATGCGGCTCGCGCTCTCGCCCAACCTGCCGCAGGATAACGTCACCGCCAACATCCTCTCCCAGACGCTCGAGCTTGGCTATGTGGTGCGCCAGCCGCCGCTTCACGAATGGCTGGTGTGGTCGTTGCAGCAGCTCACCGGCCCCACGCTGCTGAGCTTTCTCATTATCAAATATGGCTTCCTCACCGCGACCTTCGCATTTCTTTACCTGGTGGCGAAGCGGCTCTTCGCCGATCAGAGATGGGCCGCCGTGGCCGCGCTGTCGCCGCTCCTGCTTTACCAGATCGGCTGGAATCTGCACGAAGGCGTGACGCACACCATGCCGTTGATGTGCGCTGTCGCAGGCTCGATGTGGGCGATCATGCGGATCGCCGAACGCGGCTCGACCAGCGACTACGTCCTGTTCGGCGTGATCGCAGGTCTCGGCCTGCTCAGCAAATATGGCTTCGCTGGATTCCTTGTCGTTCTTCTCGCGAGCGCGCTGCTGCAACCTGCGTTGCGCGCGCGGGTGCTGGACTGGCGCATGCTCACGAGCGTCGCTGCTGCCGTCCTAGTTGCCTCACCCTTCCTCTATTGGCTGGTTGAAGGGCGCCACGATCTCGTTGGACTCTATAACTCTTCGGTCGCGCCGAAGACCCACAGCCGGCTAGCGGCAACGGGCATCGGCCTTGGCAAGGCCATCTACGCGCCGCTCGCGTTCCTGTTTCCGCTCATTGTTATTCTGCCCGTTCTTTTTCCCCGCATGCTGCGCGAAGGGTGGATAGCGATCCGCCATGGAGTAAACCCCGGCGAGTGGGACCGGGAGAAACCCGACTGGCCACTGCTTCTCTTCCACGTCACGCTCGGCGGCTTTCTTGTGCTCATCGGCGGCGCGGTGCTCACGGGGGCCACCCACTACCTTGAGCGCTATATGCATCCCTTCTTCTTACTGACGCCGCTTTGGCTGCTCACCTTGGTGGAGCGAAGCGGGAATGCAGCGCGGAAAGTCGTGGTGCTGACGGTTGTCCTACTGTCCATCACACTGCTTGTGGTGCCGCTGAGGCTTCGTGATCTGCTTCACGCCATGGGTCCCGAGTGCCGGAAATGCCGGGTCGCGGTGCCTTATGACGGTCTTGCCGCCGGGCTCGAAGCGCGCGGCTTTCATTCGGGCACGATCATCGCCGAAGACCGGCACGACGCCGGCAATCTTCGCCGCCTGTTTCCCGACGCGAGGATCGTCTGCCTTGAGCCCCCAAGCTACGCGCCACCGGTCCGCCCGGCCGATCTCACCTCTGCGGCTGTGGTGATTTGGCGCAAAGGCGAAGCTGAAGAGCTGCCCCGAGGAGCCGATCGTGAGCTAGCGAGGATCGGGGCCCAGGTTGGCGCCCCACCACAGCAGGTCGAGATTTCTTGGCAGCCTTATCCCCGCAAAGCGGCCGGACGAACTTGGTCCTGGATCGTGGCAGTGGCGAAGCCCGCAGCCGAGGCAGACTGAGAGCGGCAGCCGTAGCGAGCAGCGCGAAAGCGAATTTTGGTTACCCGCAGGTGAGCCTGCACGGTCAAGGAATTATTGCTGCGCCAGCAAATTAACGAAAATTCCTGCAAATTTGCCTGACATCTAAACCAAGATTACTGCGCATTTTAGATTCACTGAATTCGCATTAAGCACGTCGATTCAGAACTTGGTGAAAGTGCCGCCTCATCATCGCATGCATCAGGGGACAACGACGGCCAAGCGCGTCGGATGGGTGATTAAAAAGGGGATGACAGATGGCACGGATGGACATTTCGGTGGAGAAGGTGGAGCTCGCGTCGCTGACGGCCGCGCCGGACGCTCTTTTCGAGCTTGGAATGCTTTATGCGACAGGGCGCGACGTGGCCGCCGACCTGGTGGTCGCCCACAAGTGGTTCAACCTCTCAGCCTCGCGCGGCAACCCGGAGGCCTTGACCTATCGAGTCGAGCTCGCGCGCGAGATGTCGCCGGAGCAGATCGCCGAAGCGCAGAAGCTCGCCCGCGAGTGGATCCGGACCAACTAGGCCGTGGACTCATAAATGGGCAGCCATAGGCGGATGCAGGCCAGTTTGACGAAGGCGAGATAGTAGCGGCGAACTTGTCGTATCGGGTCGCGACGCGCCGACACTGCTTGATCTTATTGCAGAACCGCTCGGACATGGCTCTTTGGGCCGGATTTGACCCTAAGCAGACAAATCCTGGCAGTTATTGGCTGTACAGAGCAGCTGGACCGAGGCCGATGTTGAGCCTGAGCATAGTGCGGGTCGCAAAGGCAGAGTCGTAATCGATCTTGGTGCCGTTGACCTTGCCGGGAAGGACGCCGCCCGGAAATGCGTCAGTGTCGTTGTAACGCATCTCCGGAACGTCGGAGTACCACTCGTACTCGCTCAACAGCGAGAGGCTGGTGCGCGGGCCGAACTGCTTGCGCGTCTCGAAGCTTAGCCCGCCGATGACGGCGGCCTTGTCGTCGGAAAGCGAAAGCCTTGAGGAGATGGGTTCGACGAGGGCAAAGAGGTCGTCGAAGTTCTGCACGAAATGGGCGTCATAGTCGGTGTGCGCGTCGTAAACGCCGACCCGAGCTTTGACGAACGAGCGCAAACCTAGGTTGGATGCGAGTTGCGGGAACAGCGAGTACTCACCGCCAATGGCGATGAAGCCGCCGTAATAGGTTGTGTTGAGAGTCTCATTGTAGCGCCCGTCGAATACATCGGGGACTGTGCTGCGAATGGAGATGTCCTGGTCTATCCCCCTGAAGTCGGGACCAGCAGCCAGGTAGAGACCATGCAGGAAGCCCGTCTGGGTCTGCAAGAAGAAGCGTCCCTCAGCCTGGGCGTCCCAATTGTCGACATCACGGCTTGTGTGCTGGGTGAGCTCGCTGTCAGGTGGCGACAACGGCGCTGCAGACTCTGGATCATCGACGATATCTGTGATCGTGCACCGCTCGTCGAGTGTCGAGGTGCAGTGGACCGTGTCAGAGCCGTCGATCCTGGCCCAAAATCCGCTGAATGCGATGGCAGTTGAGTTCGACACCGGCAGCGTGAACTCTCCCGACAGCACCCCACCCACCTCGTCACCGAAATTATTGTCGTTGGAAAGCTTATGGACGGTCTCTCCGCCCGGCTCCTCCTTCCTCACGCCGAAACGGATGTCGGGAAGGCTCAATGTCGCCAAGCCCCCAACCAGAATCAAGGCTCATGTATTCAAGTTGTCCCGGCTTTGGCGGAGGAAATAGTGGAAGTTCAGGCTGTGCCTCTTTTGTCTCCGGTTCTAGGCATTTGTCGAGATGCTCCAAAACCCTGGTAAATTGTTTATCCAGAGCGTCTATGGCGTCCCAGGCCGGTTGTGTAGTGGAAGTTACCGCCGCCGGCCCTTGACGAGCCTTCGCGACTTTTTCCCTCCAATTGAGAATTCGATCGTATCCGCTCGCGCGGAGGGCGTTGGGC
>JBKOUI010000246.1:0-9547 GCA_046723315.1 Pseudomonadota bacterium
CAATATGGCGGAGCGCTCAAAGGTCTATGGGTCGACATTCTAGCCGAGGAAAATTTCGCGATGGTGGTCGGCGACCCGCTCTCGCTGACCGGATTCACCAAATCGGCGAGCACGTTCGATCGCAAGGACATCGGCTGCTGCGCGCGTTCAGAGACAACGACCAAAGTGTGGAGCGAGGCTGACGGCAAGGGCGGCTACCTGTTTCGCTACCTCGCCACCGTCAAGACCTTCATCGGCCCTGAAGGAGAAGATCAACCCTTCGCAGAAAAGACGGTACACGGCGAGATCGCGCGCTCCTGGATCTGACGTGAGAAGCGGGCTTCGCGTTCTCTGACGCCTTCGGCGCCGCGTCTGCTGTCCTGGTGTTCTGTGACGTCCTCGGCTTCGCATCGGTCTTGGTCTCGATGTCCGCGGGAGAGGCATCAGCAGTCTTCATCTCGGCCTTCGCGGCCGGCGCGTCCTCATCCACGGAAATCGCGTGCTTCTGGCATCCTTCTTTCTGGGCCTCCGGCCCGCCAGCCTCTACGGCTGACGAGCCGGCGCCACAAAAGGGTTGGTTTGTACCGCCTTACTGTTCTTCTCGACGCACTCATCGAGCCGCTCGAATGCCGCCGTGCTCTTGTCGAGTGGAACCTTGATGGTCGCGCCGGCCCCGACCACGCTCAAGGCGCTCGCGTTGCGTAGGCCGGTAGTGAATTTCTTGTCCTTGATGTCGACCGAGACAGAGTTCGACTCGGCCGCGACCTCGTCGTCGAAGCTCATGGAGCCGAGATTGATCTTGACCGGGTAGTTCTTGCCGCGGTCGAGTTTCCAGTTCGGCGACGACAGCACAAGGGTGAGCCCGTCGTCAGTGCGGACGAAATCGGCGACGATATCGTCGTCGAGCTTGCGGCTGATCGAGCAGCGGTCGAACTTGTCGGACTTGAAGGTTGCCGCGATTTCCCACGGGCCGATCGTGTCGGATTTGCTCTCCTCGGCGGCTTGGCTCGCTCTCGGCGTGAGCCCGAGAACAGCAACGATAGCAACGCCGTAGCAAATCGGATGAGAGGCGGAAATCAGAGCAGTCTTGCGCATGCTTAGCACCCCGTCGAGACTGATGACGCGGGGTAAAACGCGTGCGAGCGCCCGCTAGTTCCGCGGCCAGCGAAACCGCGAAGCTCTCTCTTTCTCCGCCTGCCGCCTAAGATGTTGTTCCAACAGGCGTGCGTTCTTGCGATTTGCTTTCCAGACAACGTCGAACACGTCGCCGAGAAACGGGACGGCGCCCACCGCAAAGTCGATGCCGACATTGCCAAGCATGCGCGCAATTGTGAGACGCGACGCCCCGGTCTGCCAGGCATGATGCACGATGAGCAGCGAGATTGCGCTCGTTAGCACGTCGCCAAGTCCCGGAAACAGACCGAGGACAGAATCCCAGCCGAACCGGAGCGACGTCCCGGGCACGGCAAAGCGATCGTCCATGAGGCTCGCGAGCCACTTCACCTGCGCGAGCCGCTCCCCGTGACTCATGCGGGCCGTGAGTCCGCTTAGGGAATCGACGGCACTCTCGCCAGGGATTTTCGTACCCGGCGGAAAGATCTCGACGCGACTGGTGGTCATCGGCTCCTTACCTTTATTGCGCGCCGCATATTGGGTGCCGCGAAAATGGAACAAGCAGCGCGAGCAGCGAATTTTGTCGGGCGCTAACCTCAACCTCGCCCGATAGTTCCCGATGACCACCACTGTCACCGCAGACGAGCTCGATTATGTCGAGATCGACCAGCCGCTGGTCGAACTTGCCGTCAAGGCCCTCGACTCAGCCGAACGCCGCAAGCTCCGGGTCGTTACGGCTGAGTCTTGCACCGGCGGCCTGATCGCCACGGTGCTGAGCGAGGCGCCAGGCGCGGCGGATTACTTCGACGGCGCGTTCGTTTGCTACACCGCAGACCACAAATGCGCGGCTTTGGAACTCGATCCAAAGCTGATCGAGCGTTGCGGGGTGGTGAGCAAGCAGGTGGCGATCGCCATGGCGAACGGCGCACTCGACCATTCGGACGCAGACGTCGCCGTCGCGGTCACCGGTGTTGCGGGTCCTGAGCGCGACGAGGACGGCAATCCCGTTGGCCTGGTTTATCTCGCCTGCATCCGGCGCGACGGGGACAGCGTGTGCGTGAAACGGACCTTCGGCGATATCGGGCGGTCGCAGATCCGCTACCAGGCTGCTAGTGACGCGCTCGCCCTGCTCGCCGAGGTCGCCGGCCGCTAGCAACCACGTCCGGCTGGCGCTCGGTGACATTGTCGAGCATCGCCTTGGCGATTTCGTGCTCGCCCATTACCACAAGATCGGCGCCGTGCTCCTTGAAATGCTCGATCTCGGCTTCCGAGTGGGCGCGGGCAATGATGAGAAGCTTGGGATTGATGGAGCGCGCCTGCTGCACCACCTGCCCGCCCTCGAAGGCATCGGGTATGGCCACGAGCAGGCAGCGCGCCTCGGTAAGATTGGCGGCAGCGATGATCGCTGGGTCTGCGGCGTTGCCGATCAGTGCCTCGATGCCGGCCTTTTTCAGAGCCGCAACGGCATCGTCATTGTCTTCGATCACGAAGAGCGGCACGGCCTGTTCTCTGAGGGCCATGCTGATCGCGCCTCCGACCCTACCATGCCCGACCAGCACGATATGATTTGCGAGCCGTGCAGGACGGATCGGCTCGCGCGCAGCCTCGGTCTCCGTTGTCTCGACGGAGGTTTCGGCTCGCGGCTGTTTCCGCCGCTCGAGAACGCGGTCGAGCGCGGCGAACAGCAGCGGATTGAGCAGGATCGAGATGATCGCGCCTGCAAGGATCAAATCCCTGCCCTGCTCGGGAAGGAGCGCAAGGCTCACACCGAGGCCCGCGAGAATGAACGAAAACTCGCCGATCTGGGCAAGCGAGGCCGAGATGGTAAGCGCCGTCGGCGTGGAATAGCCAAAGCCGCGGACGATGCCGAAGGCGGCCAGCGACTTGCCGAGCACGATAATGAGAAGCGTGACGAGCACGGGGATCGGCTCGCGCACGAGAATGGTAGGATCGAGCAGCATCCCCACCGATACGAAGAACAACACGGCGAAAGCGTCGCGGAGCGGGAGCGTCTCTTGCGCTGCCTGCTGGCTGAGCGCCGATTCACTGAGGATCATGCCCGCGAAAAAAGCGCCGAGCGCGAAGGAGACGCCGAACAGCTCGGCCGCCTCATAGGCGGCGCCAAGCGCGATCACCAACACCGTGAGGCGGAACAGCTCGCGGCTTCCGGTATGAGCCATGTAGTGCAGGATCCAGGGTATCACCCGCTTGCCGACGATCAGCATGATAGCGGCAAAGGCGACGATCTTGGCGACGGTGATGCCAAGCGCGATGAAGATATCGAGGGGTTTGGCACCGGCGCTGCCTTCGAGCGCTCCGGTCAGGGCGGGCAGGAGCACGAGCGTCAGCACCATGGCGATGTCCTCGACGATCAGCCAGCCCACGGCGATGCGCCCGCGTTCGGTCTCGACCAAGCGGCGTTCCTGAAGCGCGCGCAGCAGCACGACGGTGCTCGCCACCGACAGCGCGAGCCCAAACACGATCGCGCCTTCGATCAGCCAGCCGAGCCAGAGACCTAGAGCCATGCCGAGCAAGGTCGCGCAGACGATCTGGGCGATGGCGCCCGGAATCGCGATCGCCTTCACCGAGAGCAAGTCGGCCAGGGAAAAATGCAGGCCGACGCCGAACATCAGGAGGATGACGCCGATCTCGGCGAGCTGGCTTGCGATGTGCTGATCGGCGACGAAACCAGGGGTAAACGGGCCGATGGCAATGCCTGCAAGCAGGTAGCCGACGATCGGCGGTAGCTCGAACCGATTGGCCAGCGCGGCGAAGACCCAGGCAAGCGCGAGCGCAATAACGATGGTCGAGATCAGCGGTGCCTGATGCGGCATCGGTCGTGGCTATTCTCCGTTGCCGGCGGCAACTCTTTCGGCGGCGCGGTCGGCTGGGACGGGTGGCGACGGTTCGGCGGGCGCGGACTCTGGCGCGTGTGTTCTTAGATTGCCTACCGTCTCGATCATCGCCTTGGCAATTTCGTGCTCGCCCATCACCACGAGATCGGCGCCATGCTTCTTCAGGTGCTCGATCTCGTCCTCCGAATGCGCCCGGGCGATGATCGGAAGCGCCGGATTGATGGCGCGAGCCTGCTGCACCACCTGCCCTCCTTCGAACGCGTCGGGAATCGCGACGAGCAGGCAGCGCGCCGCGCCGAGATTAGCGGCGGCGATCAGGGCCGGATCGGCGGCATTGCCGGCAATTCCCTCGATGCCCTGCCCCTTAAGCTCGGCGACGAGTTCCTTGTCGTCCTCGATCACGAACATCGGAGTTTTTGTTTCCCCCAGCACTCCACTGATGAAGCTGCCCACCCTGCCATGACCGATCAGCACAATATGGTTGGTCAGCGTGGTCGGGCGAATCGGCTCGCGCGTCGGCGTGGCCTCGGTCACGGGCGCCGCGGCCGGAGGCCTGTCGGCAACGGCCTTCTCGCGCCTCGTCAACAGCACATCGAGCGCGGCGAACAGGAGCGGATTGAGGATGATGGTGATGATGGCGCCGGCGAGGATGAGATCGCGGCCCTCGGCGGGCAATAGCCCGAGGCTCAAGCCAAGACCGGCGAGGATGAACGAGAACTCGCCGATCTGCGCGAGTGAGGTCGAAATGGTCAGCGCGGTCGGGCCGGGAAGTCCGAACAGACGGATCACCGCATAGGCGGCGACCGATTTGCCGATGAGGATTATGAGCACGGTCGCAAGCAGAGCCAGAGGTGCCGCGAACACGGCGCCCGGGTTGAACAACATTCCAACCGAGACGAAGAACAGCACGGCGAAGGCGTCGCGCAGCGGCAGCGACTCCTGAGCTGCCTGCTGGCTCAGCCGCGACTCCGACAGCATCATGCCGGCGAAGAAGGCACCGAGCGCGAGGGAGACACCGAACAGCTCAGCCGCGGCATAGGCCACACCGAGCGCGATCGACAGCACGGCGAGGCGGAACAATTCGCGGCTGCCGGTGTGCGCGACATAATGCAGGAGGCCCGGGATCAACTTCTTGCCGACGATCAACATGACGGCGATGAAGATCGCGAATTTGCCGAGCATGAGCCCGACCTCGCGCGCGATGGCGGCCCCATCCGGCGCCGCTTCGAGACCCTTATAAAGTCCGGTCAGGCCTGGAATCATGACGAGGACGAGGATCATGGCGATGTCCTGCACGATCAGCCAGCCGACCGTGATTTTGCCGCGCTCGGTGTCGAGCAATCGCCGCTCCTGCAACAGGCGCAACAGCACCACCGTGCTCGCCACCGAGAGCGCGAGACCGAAAAGGAGGCCCGCGCCGGTGCCCCATCCCAGCCACCAGCCGACCACCATGCCGAGCGGCGTCGCGACCAGCCCCTGCGCCAGGGCGCCGGAAATGGCGATGCCGCGGACGGAGAGCAGATCCTCGAGCGAAAAATGCAGCCCCACGCCGAACATCAGGAGGATGACGCCGACCTCGGCGAGCTGATTGGCGATGTTCTGATCGGCAACGAAGCCGGGCGTGAACGGTCCGAGGGCTATGCCAGCAAGGAGATAGCCGACCAGCGGCGGAAGCTTTAGGCGATGGGCCAGCACCCCGAGGCTAAACGCGAGCACGAGGCCAATCGCAAGCGTCGAGACGAGCGGCGGCACGTGCAGCATTCGGACCCCGCGACTTGGTTCCAGCGTTTACCACCCTGACAATGAATGGCGCCGCCGACAAGCCTTGAGCGATGGGAACACGATTACCGCGCGTCAACCAGAGCATTCGGCGATACTGGTCTAAGCGGTCCCGGCGTGGTTTAATGCCGGCGTGAGCGCGTTCAACTACAGAGCTCCCGCTGAGCTTTACGCAAGCTCGAGCAAGACCGGCAAGCGGCCGATGCGCTATACGCGCTTCAAGAGCGCTGCCGAGGCGATCAAGTACGCCGTCGAGGAACTGCCGCCAGAGCTTCTCATCGGCAGCACGCTCGAGGTCAATGAGGAGCGGTTCGACGGCTTCGGCATCCGCGCCCTATACGAAAGCGAAAGCTATCCGTTGCGCCGCCGCAAAACGAGCTGACCTCCCGCCTCCGTTCACCCAATCGGCGATCTTCCTTGACATGTAGGCAGCCCGCCTCCATGTTCGGGTCGTATCGATTGCTCGCGATCGCGCGTAGCTGCCGCAATTCTTGCGGTGCCTCATCCCGAGACAATTTCCCATTTTATTCGTCTGCCCTCAGACAGCGCGTGGGGTGAGGCGCTAAAGCCCCGCACAAGCCTTGCGCCATTCCATGCGCCCGGCCGCGCTCGGCGTATAAGGAAACGTTTAGTGACACCAATTTCTTTTGACGGCCTCGGCCTTGCCGAGCCTTTGCAGCTCGCACTGAAGGCCGAAAACTACCTCAAGCCGACTCCGATCCAGGAGAAGGCGATTCCCTTGCTCAACGATGGCAAAGATCTGCTGGGGATTGCGCAAACTGGGACCGGCAAGACCGCCGCGTTCGCGCTTCCCATTCTGCAACGCCTGTTGCGCGAGAATTTGCAACGGACTCCGGGCGCGCCGCATGCGCTCATCCTTGCACCGACGCGTGAGCTTGCCGGCCAGATCGGGGAGCGCTTCAGAGCCTATGGCCGCAAGTTGCCGCTCCGCAGTGCGGTGATCTTCGGTGGGGTCAACCAGCACCATCAGGTCAAGGCGTTAAAGGCGGGCGTCGATATCCTAATCGCGACGCCGGGGCGTCTGCTCGACCTTTGCAATCAGCGTCATATCAGGCTGGACGAAGTTTCGGTTCTGGTTCTCGACGAAGCCGACCGCATGCTCGACATGGGCTTCATCCACGACGTGCGGAAGATCGTCTCGCTCTGCCGCGGCGAACGGCAAACGCTTCTGTTCTCGGCGACCATGCCCCCCGCCATTGCCAAGCTCGCGCACGACATCCTCAAGGACCCTGTCCGGGTCGATATCTCACCCAAGGTAATCGCCGTCGACCGCATCGAGCAGCGCGTCGTGTTCGTGGGCGCCAAGGACAAGCGGGCCTTGCTGGCTGCGCTCCTCCGCGACCCTGAGATGGACCGTGTGCTCGTATTCACGCGGACCAAGCGAGGCGCCGATCGCGTGTGCCGCCAGCTGGCGCAGGCCGGGATCGCCGCTGACGCCCTTCACGGCAACAAGGCGCAGAATGCGCGCGTGCGCGCCCTTGATGCTTTCCGCAGCGGCAGCATCCGCGTTCTGGTCGCGACTGACATCGCAGCGCGCGGCATCGACGTGCCAGGTATTTCCCACGTGATCAACTACGAGCTGCCAAACGAGCCGGAATGCTATGTGCACCGCATTGGCCGCACGGCCCGCGCAGGAGCCCTTGGCTCCGCGTTGTCATTCTGCGATCAGAGTGAGCAGCCATATCTCCGGGCGATCGAGTCTCTCATGCGCTGCAAGGTCACCGTTACCGAACTTCGGCTTGCCGGGAAGGCTGTCGAGACAGCGCCCCTCCCCAAAAGGCAACGACGGCAGACCGCAAGGACGATCACAGCGCCGACACGGCGCAGGCGATCTCATGGCGCGGGCTTTCCCGGCCTGCCGGGAGGCGTGCCGAAATTTGCGGGGCGCCGAGGCGCGTTCCGCCATTCAGGAGAAACGAGATGAGCAAACTTCCTTCGCGCATGTCATCGGCGAGGCGCAACGCCGAGGCCCTTCTCGGCAAAGCGCAGAAGCGCGATGCAGATTTCAAGCTCGAACAGGAGCGCGAGCGAGAAGCGATGATGCTCAAGACGACGCGCTTGCGCGAGCTTCGCCTTGCCAAGGAAGCCGAGGACAGGAAGACCGCGACGCCCACCATCAGGTCTACCCGGCCTCCCAAGCCGCGGCGGTCTAAGCAAACGTAGCCGCCTCCACGGAGGGTCACAAAATGGCGTTCAAACCCAACTACCACCAGCAGCGGGCCGATCGTAATCGGGCCAAGGCGCAGAAGAAGCAGGAGAAACTGAAGCGCCTGGAAGAGGAGACCGCCAAGCGCAAAGCCGCGCGCGGCGAGCAGCCCGACCCCGAAGAGACGACCGAGAACCGGTAAGCGAGAACACCCATGGCTAAGAAACCGCCCGTCGCCAACGGATTCGTCTTGTTCGATGTGAGCTATGAGGATGGCACGCTGACCTCGAACCGGCGGGTGCCCGCCGCCGAACTTGGCGGGTTGGATGGAGATTTGCCGGCTAAAGCCATCGTCGGGATGCAGGACCGCAAAATCGGCGAGATGTCCGGCATTCCGCGCGGGCGCATCAAGTCCATCACCCGCTCGCGCAAGGCATGAGGCCAATTTCCGTGTGCGCGCGGCGGAATCCTACCCTGGTGTTGCCCAATTGCATCCCTTTGGCCTAGCCCTCGATGCTAGGTTCTAGCTCTGGCCGGACTGGGGGAGTCCGGTCGTCGGCTGGGACGTCGCTCATCGGGGGTCGAACCCCGACGGTGCAAGAGTGGGGCGGCCGATGGCCCATTGCGGCGGACACTTCATTGCACCTTGCGCACTCGCCCTGGTTCTAGCCGGGGCGGCGCCGGTATTGGCAGCGAACCCAGAGCCTCCACCTTCGGCTCCCCTAAACGGCTGGCAGCTCAGCTTCACGCCCTATGGGTGGGCGATCAACATCAACGGCAACGCCACGGCGCGGGGCCATACCACCGACATCAACGACAATTTCTTCCAGATCATCGAGAAGAGCGACTCGATGCTGGCCTGGATGAGCTATTTCGAGGCGCGCAAAGGCCCCTTCGCTCTATTCACCGACGTGGTCTGGGCCGATCTCGGATTTCCCGGTCACGCGCATGACGACTTCAACCGGCAGGTGTCGGGGCGTCCGTTCGCGCAATTCCCCAATGTGGTGGTGGACGTCGACGCCAATCTCAGCATCAAGGCGCACGCCCAGGTCGATTATCAGTCGACCATCGTCCAATCAGGTGCGGCGCTCGAGATCGCCAAATGGTCTGGCCCGGGGACACGCACCGCGTTGGACCTGCTCGGTGGCGCCCGCTACTGGAACCAGGACCTCGATGTGTCGGTCCACCTCAAGGGCAACCTCAACGTCGATGTCACCGCCGAGGCGACCTTCGATCCGCGCGATGTGCTGCGCACCGTCGTCCGCAATCGCGGCTTCAAGCTGAACCGCCGCGGAGCAAGATTGATTCAACGCGAAGTCGAGCGGCGCATGGATCCGGACGGAGACGTGACCATCGAGCGAACGGTGAATATCGAGGTGGCAAAGGCGGTGGCGCTTGCCGCCTCCAATGACATGGAGTGGGTCGACCCATTCGTCGGCTTCCGCCTGCGCCACGCCATGGGCGCCTCGAAGGAGCTCAGCCTCGAGGGCGATTCTCATGGCAGGTGGTCGGCACCTACGGCTTCGACACATCCCTTTGCGGAACACCGTTCCACGCCGTGCTTGGCTATCGGGCGCTTGCGGTCGACTACAGCGAGAACGGCAAGTTCGGCAAGAACGGGGTCGACTTCGTGCAGCACGGGCCGATTATGGGT
>JBKOUI010000347.1:0-7092 GCA_046723315.1 Pseudomonadota bacterium
GTCCTGGCCGGAATCCGAAAGACACTTGAGCGCGAAAATATGTACTGAGCAAAAAGACGTGAGAAAAAAATTGGGGGGCAGCAATGAAAAAGCCTAACCTCGGAGGTCAAGTGCATGGCGCATTCACGATCGACGCCAAGAACATGATCGTGATGCCGGGATTCATTAATACTCACCACCATCAATATCAGAGCGTGTTCCGCTGGGTGATTTCGAATGGCACCTATGGCAGCGGTGTCCGTCCGAACCCCGACTCCGACTATAATCGGGACGTTCAGGGCATACTTACTCCCTTATACAAACCCGACGACGCCTATGCGGGAGAACTGGTAGCGAGCCTAGGCGCACTTTACCAAGGCGTCACCACGACTATCGACACGTCGCAAGTATCGCATACTCCCCAGCACAGTGACGCTTGCATTCAGGCATTGAAAGATAGCGGCGCAAGAGCCGTCTATGCCTATTCAAGCGGCACTGCCTCTGCTGGAGGATCGGCGTACGCGTTCCCACAGGACATCGTGCGCCTCAAAACGCAGTACTTTAGCTCCGACGATCAACTCGTCACGTTGTTCCTGCAGGCCGGCATCGATCCGACCCTCCTGGCACTTGCGCGTTCCATAAACGTCGCGACGTGCGGGCACAACTCGCAATCAAGAAATGTTCTCTTTGCGCCGAACACCGCGGGACTTCTCGGTCCGGACATCACCTACATTCACTGTACGCAGCTCCTACCGGATGAATTCAAGATTATTGCCGACACAGGCGGCCACGTCTCGATAGCCGGTCCCATCGAAATGACAATGGGACACGGTGAGCCGGTCTACCAGAAATGCCTCGATCATGGGATCACGCCGAGTCTGAGCACCGATGTCGAGGTTACCTTCACGGCAGATTCCTTCACGCAAATGCGCACCGCCATGTGCCTTCAGCGCATGGACATTCACAATCGGGCCCGAGCTGGGGAGTCCAACTTGCCGCCACTCCTTACCTGCCGTCAGGCAATCGAGTTTGCGACCGTGGCGGGCGCCAAGGCATGTCAGCTGTCGAACAAGATTGGGACACTCACTCCCGGCAAGGAAGCAGACATCATCATGCTGACGATGAACAACATTAATGTGGTGCCAGTCTGTAATGCCTACGGCGCTGTGGTGAATGGCATGGATACAAGCAACGTGAAGCACGTCATGGTCGCCGGAAAATTGAAAAAGTGGAACGGCGAGCTTGTGGACGTGGATTTAGATCGCGTTGCCAAGCTCGTCACGGCGTCTCGAGATCGGATCCTCCGTCAGACGGGCTGGCCGCGATCGATTCTTGATACGTCGCTTCCTGGTCACTAGGCCGCCGAACTTCGCGCCTTACCGCCAACACCGGCCCGCTACGTCGACCCGTGGCGGACCTTTCGTATGCCTGCCGACATGGACACCTGTAAGCACGCCCGCCGCCACGTACCCTTTGCAAACGTCCCGTCAACTCGCGAATTTAATGGCGCGCCCGAGAAGATTCGAACTCCTGACCCCCAGATTCGTAGTCTGGTGCTCTATCCAACTGAGCTACGGGCGCTTCTTGCCAAGGTTAATGGGCTAGAGCCTGCTGTGGCAACGCAACCAGATAAGCAAATGGTTCGCTTTAACAGGCCCGCCCTACCTAAGCGTTTGCTTCGACAAAGGCAAGGCTAGGACCGAATTGCAACGCCTACGGCCCATACCGGCTTATAATAGGTCAGGTAGTCATTCATAACTGGAGGAAACAATCATGAGCCGCATTCACCCAGTCTTGGCCGCATTTGCGTTCGCCATCGCCATGACGGGCGCCGTCGCGTTTGCCGCGAGCGGATTCGTCGGCAAGTGGAAGACCAGCGACAGCCACGGCAAGCCCTTCACGATCTGGCTCTCCGATGACGGCAAGGCCAAAGGAGACCTTGCCGCCAACAACAAAGGCCTGCTCGGTACGTGGAAGGAAGAGGGAAATAGCGTCGTCATCACTTGGGATTCGAACTGGACGACCACGATCACCAAGGAAGGCAACAGCTACAAGAAGACGGCAACCGAGAACGGCAAGCCCGCCGGAAAACCCGCGGAGGCCACCAAGGAAGAGTAGCGCCCTCGCTCAGGCGCGGCGGCGCGCCTGTCCGATGTCGACCACCACGTCCGGAATGGTGACGCGGAAGGTGGCGCCGCCCTCATTCTTCACGAGCGCGATCTGGCCGCCATGGGCCTGCACGAGCTCGTGGGCTATGGCGAGGCCAAGCCCGGCGCCGCCTTTGCGCGCCACGCTCTGAAAGGCCTTGAACAGATTGGCGCGCGCCTTCTCCGGCAGACCAGGACCGGTGTCGGCGACCTCGATGATGGTGACTGTCCCCTCACGCTGTGCGCTGATGGCGATCTCGCCAGGGCTCACCCCCTCGCCCTCCAGAGCCTGGACGGCGTTGCGGCAAAGATTGTTGAGCACGCGGTAGAGCTGATCGCGGTCGGCATCGACCTCGAGCTCCTCATCGATCTCGACCTTCCAGTCGAGGTTCGCACGCGGCAGGCCTAGGCTGTCGCCAACCTCGGTGACAAGCGGGGCGAGCGGGAAACGCTTGCGCCGCGGTGGCGTCTCCTGCGCCTGGCCGAAATCGAGCGTGCGGGCGCATAGCCTGATGGCGCGGTCGAGGGAAGCGAGTAGCTTAGGCACGAGACGCTGAACGGTCGGATCCTTCACCGTGCTCAGGCGATCCGACAAAATCTGCGCACTCGACAGCATGTTACGCAAGTCATGGCTGATCTTGCTCACGGCAAGCCCGAGCGCGGCGAGCCTAGTCTTCTGCGACAGCGTTTCAGACAGCTCGTGCTGCATGGCGGAAAGCTCTCGCTCGGCGGTGCCGATCTCGTCACGCCGGTTGGATGGACTGATGACCCTGCTCGGGTCCTCCGGCCGTTCCGAGAAGCGCACGATGTTCCAGGTGAGCTTCGTCATCGGCTTCACGAGAAGCGCGTCGAGCGAGAGATAGACGAGCGCGGCAGTGATGATCGAGATCAAGATCGACAGGCCGAGAATGTCGAGGCCGTAACGGATCATGGCGGCCTTGAGGGGAGCTTCCTCCATGACCACGTCGATCAGCTCGCCCGGATTGAAGCCCGGCTGGCCCACGACACGGATTACGCGATCGTCGGGAGCTGTATAGACCATGAGCGCATCGCCGATCAGCGTGAGCCACGAGGCATCGCGCAAGTCATAAGACGCGTCGATCTCGTCCGGCATGTCCATCTCGATGATGAGCACGCGGCTGTCGGCTCGCTTCACGGCGATGGCCTTGACCTTCGCCTGCTCGAGAAGCTCGTCGCGCAGCATCTTCGGCAATTGCCCGCCGGGGGCAGCCTCGGCGGCAAGCGAGGCGATCTGCGCTGCAGCTAGCCGCTCCATCAGCCATTGGCGGCGGAAATTGGAGACCGAGGGCACGAATACGAGCACCTCGGCAAGCATGACGAAAAGAATGGTGAGCAGAAGGAGCTTGGCCGACAGCCCCGGCACGTAGCGGGGCGGCCGCCGAGTGCCCCCCTCCGCGTTCAAAACCTCGTCCTTCACGAGCAACACTCGCGCAAATGCAGAAACGGGGCGCCGCGACTAACCAAAGCGGCGCAACAGGCCGATGATGCTACGGAGCCAGCCCCTCGTCAAAGTGGGGAGATAATACGTGTAGGCCACGCGCTTGGAGAGCTCCGATAAGGTGGGATAAGGCAGCACGAAGGAGGTGATGTCGCCAAGCTTGATATCCTTGGCCATGGCGATCACCCAAAGCTGGATTAATTCGCCGGCTTCCGCCCCGACTATTGTGCAGCCGAGAATGGTGCCGTCGGGGCGCGTCACGACCTTGATGAAGCCCTCGGTCTCGCGTTCGCATTGGGCGCGGTCGTTGTCGGCATATGGCCAGCGATAGATGCGGATACGGCGGCGATAGCGCTTGCGAGCCTCCTCTTCGGTCATGCCGATCTGAGCAAGCTCAGGGTCGGTGTAGACGACACGTGGGATGTTGGCGGCGCTCGCGTCGGGCTTGAGCCGGAACAGCGCATTCCTGATGACGATGCCGGCGTGGTAATTGGCGAGATGGGTAAATTGCTGCCCGCCGACCACGTCGCCGATGGCATAGATGCGCCGGTTCGTGGTCCTGAGCTGGTCGTTCACCTTGATGCCGTCTTCGGTATATTCGACGCCCGCGCGCTCGAGGCTAAGCGACTTCACGTTAGGTTTGCGGCCGGTGGCGACCAGGAGATGGGTGCCCTTGAGAATGACCGGCTCGCCGTTCTCCATGAAGTGCACGCCCACGCCCTGCACCGAGCGCTCGACCCGCTCAACCCGTGTATTGGGATGAAGCACGACCTGCGTGTCGGCGAACCGCTTGACGAGCACAGCGGCTGCCTCTCGGTCCTCGCGGGCAACAAAGTCTGCAGTGTCGAAGACTGTCACGTGCGAGCCGAGCATACGGTGGGCTTGCGCGAGCTCAAGCCCTACCGGTCCGCCACCGAGAACGATGAGGTGCTGGATCCTCTCGCCCACGTCGAAGATCGTCTCGTTGGTGAAATAGGGCACCTCGTCAAGCCCGGGGATCGGCGGGATGGTCGGCATGGAGCCAGTGGAGATGACGAAACGGCGAGCGCGAACGAGGACGCGTCCAGCCTCCACCGTGAGTTTGTCGAGGAAGCTCGCACTTGCCTGGATGACGCGTACGCCAAGGCCGGTCATGCGCTCGATCGAGTCGTTCGGAGCGATCGCCGCGATCACGCCATGGACGTGGTCGTGTACGCCGCGATGGTCGATCTGCGCCTCGATGACGTCGATGCCGAAATTGGAAGCGGTGCGCACGGCCTCGGCGCGCTTGCCGGCGGCAAGCAGAGCTTTGGAGGGGACGCAACCATAGTTGAGGCAGTCGCCACCCATGCGTCCCTTCTCGATGAGGACCACGGGCACACCGAACTGGGCCGCTGCCGCCGCGACGGACAGACCACCTGAGCCCGCGCCGATGACGCAGAGATCGGGCGTCAGCACCTCTTCCATAGTCGCCTAGTCCCCCTTAGCCACACGTTTCGGTTCTACGTGCGCCTGAACCACTTGACCCCCACTGGAACCAGCGCCACCAGCCCGAGCGCCACGAGCCCAACGATCAGCTCCGGTGTCAAAAGTGTTCCCGGATCGAGCGTATACGGGCAAGACTCTTGGCCTCCCGGCCCCATCTTGGCAAGGCAGGATTGGTGGGCCGCTTGCTGCGCCTCAAGTACGCTGTCGAGGCCGCTGCCCGCCAGTGAGTAGGCAAAAGTCCCTGGAATAATGCCGAGAATGGTGGTGGCGAGATAGGTACCGAAACTGACGCCGAGCAGTCCAGGGGCCAAATTCACCAGCCAAAACGGAAAAATCGGGACAAGCCGCAAGAACAGAAGATAGTTGAAGGCATCCTCCTGAAATCCCTCGCGAAAGCGGGAAAGCGCCGGGCCTGCGCGCTCCGCCAGCACGTCGCCGAGCGCACTTCTCGCGATGAGAAAGACCGCGACTGCTCCAATCGTGGCGCCGACCACCGAGGCAATTCCGCCCAGGAGCCAGCCGAACAAGAGGCCGCCGGCGATGGTGAGCACGGCGCCGCCCGGAACCGACAATGCTACCGTCGCCGCATAGATCGCGATGAAGGCAGCGAGGCTGAGAACCATGTTGGCATCGATGAACCCGCGCAGCGTCTCACGATTCTCGGCGAGCTTTTCCAGGGTGAGGTAGCGCTGCCAGCCCATGGCGAGCACAAAGACGCTTAATGCCATGAGGAGAAGGAGCGGCCAGAGCCGCTTGAGCCACAGAACCGCGCTGTGGGTGTCCTCCATCGCAGTCCTCATCTGAAGCTCACTCCTCGGGGTTCGCCGTTGCCATTAAGTTGGCAGCCGTCAAGGCCATAGGGAACATCCCTTCGCGCCATTGTGAAGCTTCGTCACCAGACGCGATCCGCAACGCTTAGGGCCCATGAACTCCGGAGGATCGATTGACTTAGGCGGGTACCGCACCCTATAAGCCGCGGGGACTGCGGACCCCGAAGCGGGGTTTTCGCTTCGGTAAGATCGACCCAGGAGACCCCCGTGAAACGCACCTACCAACCATCGCGGCTCGTCCGCAAGAAGCGCCACGGCTTCCGCGCCCGCATGGCGACCAAGGGCGGACGCAAGGTGCTGGCGCGGCGGAGAGCCAAAGGACGCAAGCGCCTGTCGGCTTAACGCCGGCAGTGCCGTAACCGGTGACGGCCATCGGACGTCTCAAGACCCGCGGCGAATTTCTGCATGTGAAGGGCGGAGCGCGCTTCGTTGCGCCCTCGTTGATCTTGCAGGCGCGCCGCCGTGTTGCGGATGAGGACGGCGATCACCATGTTGCGCGCTTCGGCTTCACTGCAACCAAGAGCCTCGGCGGCGCAGTCATCCGCAATCGGGCGCGGCGGCGGCTGAAAGAGGCGGTGCGGCTCGCAGCACCCGCAGCCGCGGTCGAGGGGTATGATTATGTTTTGATCGCCCGTTCGGGCACGGTACAACGGCGCTTCACCGAGCTGATCAAGGACCTTGAACGCGCGCTTGCCAAGGTGCACGAGCCCTCGCCGGCAAAGCAACGCTAAGCGCCCGAAACGGACTGGCCTCACTCGCTCTCGAGCGGGACCGATGCGGCCCTTGAGCTGAAAGCGACATGGACGAGAATAACCGCAATTTCCTCCTGGCCATCCTGCTGTGCATCGGCGTTCTATTCGCCTGGCAATTTTTCTTCGTGCCGAAACCGCATCAGCCGGCCGGCCCGCCGCCGACCGAGCAGTCGCAGCAGCAACAGCAGCAAGCCGAGCCCGGCCCGCCGCAGCCAGGCGCGCAAAGCGGCACACCGAGCGCCGCCGGCCCGACGCCGCCGGGGACAGCGACAGCACTGACGCGCGAAGAAGCGCTCGCGCAAAGCCCACGCATCGCCATCGACACCCCTGCGCTAAAGGGCTCGATCGCGCTGAAAGGCGGCCGCATCGACGACCTAACGCTGAGGGACTACCGGGAGACCGTCGAACCTGACAGCCCCAATGTCATCTTGCTCTCGCCGGCCGGCGGACCGCATGCC
>JBKOUI010000170.1:0-2413 GCA_046723315.1 Pseudomonadota bacterium
CTGGAAAGATCGGTCATGCGTGCTTCTCCTCAAGCAGCCTTGTACACTGCTCGCGCAGGACAGATAGCGTGTGGAGAGCAATCATAAGCTCTTCGTCTGTAGGAATGACGTAACAGGCCACTCGTGATCCTTCGCCCGAGATGCGAACTTCCCCGCTGTTATTCGCTTTGGAATTGAGGTCGAGACCAAGCCACGCTAAGCGAGTCGCCACAGCTTCGCGAACGACTGGTGCGTTCTCTCCGATACCGGCGGTAAACACAAAGCCGTCGATACCACCCATCGCCGCCGCCAGCATCCCAGCAAAAAGTGAAATGCGATACGTAAAAAGGTCCAGCGCAAGTTTGGCACCCGGGTCCTTGCTCGCAAGCAACTCCCGCACGTCGTTGCTGATCCCGGAAAGCCCCTTGAGACCGGAATCGTGATAAAGGAGACGTTCAATCTCCTTCGCGCTCATGAGCTTCTCGGTCATGAGGTAAAGCATAATGCCAGGATCGAGCTGACCCGGCCGTGTTCCCATCGGTAGGCCGTCTAGGGCAGTGAACCCCATAGTGCTATCTACGCTCTTGCCAGCAGAAATGGCGCACATGGACGCGCCGCTGCCGAGATGAGCAACGATGACCCGCCCAGGAGCGACATCTGGAGCTATCTCGGGAAGCCTTCTTGCGATGTATTCGTAGGAGAGGCCATGGAAACCATAGCGGCGGACACCCTCCGCATAGAGCTGCTCAGGAAGCGCATAGCGGTCGGCGATATCGGGATGGGTCCGATGAAAGGCCGTATCAAAACAGGCGACCTGCAGCAATTGCTCCTGCCGCTCTCTGACGGCACGGATGGGTGCAAGATTGTTGGGCTGATGCAGCGGGGCAAGCGGCGTAAATTTCTCGAGCCGCTCGATTACGGCGTCATCGATCACGGTGGGCTCGCTGAAGTCGGGGCCGCCATGCACTACACGATGTCCGATTGCAGTAGGCAGTGTTCCAAGGCGCGCGCGCAGAAATGCCACCAACTTATCGAGCGCCTGCGGCACAGTGGCCACCTCCGACGCCGGGCACTCCTCCTCGATCTGCGTCTGTCGTTCGACCTCCTTGGCAACCAGCCGGGGTCGCACGCCAATTCCTTCGATCTGGCCTTTTAACAAGCGCCGCAAATTATCGTTTGCAGCCACTGAAAAGAGCTGAAACTTGATGCTGGAACTGCCGGCGTTGACGACCAGGATCGTTTCGGTCACGGCTCAGGCCTGAATTGGCTGTTTTGTAATTTGGCTTTGACGAAGGAGGGTTGCTATGGCGCAGGAAGCCATGCGCGTCATGACGTTATCGGCGCGCGAGGTCAGTATGATAGGAACCCGTGCGCCGAGCACGATGCCGGCGGCGTCGGCGCGTGAAAGGAAACTCAGGTTCTTTGCCAGCATGTTGCCTGCCTCGAGGTCTGGTACGACGAGAATTTGGGCTTGTCCGGCGACCGGTGATTTGATGCCTTTGATGCGCGCCGCCTCGGGGCTAATCGCGTTATCAAAGGCAAGTGGCCCATCAAGCTCGCCGCCGGTGATTTGACCGCGATCGCCCATCTTACATAGCGCGGCAGCCTCGATGGTCGAGGGTATACTTGTGGTAACCGTCTCAACTGCTGAAAGAATGGCGACCTTCGGCACGCCGAGTCCGAGGCCAGCAAAAAGGTCGATCGCATTCTGAATGATGTCGCGCTTGGCGTCTAAATCAGGGGCGATGTTCACCGCAGCATCGGTTATGAACAAAGTGTGCGGATGTCCTGGCACATCCATGACGAAGACATGGCTAATCCGGCGCCCGGTCCGAATCCCTGTTTCTCGTTTCACGACCTCGGCAAGCAATTCATCGGTGTGAAGGCTACCCTTCATCAGCAGCTCGGCTTTGCCTGTGCGCACAAGCCCAACCGCCTTCTCGGCTGCTGCATGGCTGTGCGGGACATCCACAATCTCAGTATCCCCGAGAGTGATCGAGAAGGCCTGCGCGACGCTTTCAATCTTGCCTTTGGGGCCGACCAGGATTGGGATGATTAATCCTGCTTCCCTTGCCTCAAGCGCTCCCCTAAGCGACGTCTCATCGCAAGGATGAGCGACGGCGGTGGTGAGCGGCGGGACATCTTTGGCAGCTGTAATTAAACGGTTATATTTTTCGTGCTGCCGAGATGGCGTGACCTCAGTCATAATACTTCTCCACTCACGCTGGAAACCGGGCAACTAGTCTACATCCCCGCTGGCCTTTCGACGTGGAACAGGAGATTGTGCGCCGGTCCCAGCCTTGCGAGCGGGTCGCGCCGGCCTCAAATCGTGAGCTGAACTCGGCCTGTCGCGGAAAAGCTTTTCTACTTCTCGCAGTCGCGCTTTTCCGATAGTGCCTTCGACTCCGACAACCTCAAGCAGACGACCCAGCAC
>JBKOUI010000215.1:0-5400 GCA_046723315.1 Pseudomonadota bacterium
ACCAAGCATCGGCCCTGGCTCACGGCGTTGTTGGGGCGGCGGCCGACGAAGGTCGCCGCCATCGCGCTGGCTAACAAGATTGCGCGCATGGCCTGGGCCATGATGGCCAAGGGCGAGCGTTACAATCCGCGGAGGGCATTATGGCCAGCGGTCATGTGAACCGCACAAACAGGCCGAACACATGGCTGCACCGACCAAGCCTGCGGGCGTGAAGAAAGTCCTTGCCAACCCGGAGCCGTCCACACATGGCACTTCTACGACATCGCGAGGCGATCCAGCTATGTCCGCTTATGAGGGGTAAAGCGGTCGTGCGGTGAACATCGACAGCGACGACAGCCTCGGCCGGGGACTAGCGGCGGCTGGGCCGCCGCTGCCGCTACCCTCCGTGCGTAAACTTAATTTCCGGGCGTGCCCTGCGCATTCACATAGAGCGCATTGAGCGAATGGCTCGCTGCCATGAACAGCCGATTGCGCTTGCGGCCACCGAAGCAAACATTGGCGCAGCGCTCCGCCAGCGCGATAAAGCCGATCAGCTTGCCTTTGGATGCATCATTTGACTACGAACTAGGTCGCGTCACTCGGATAAGAGGTTAATGGAACGGTCTTGCCAGTTGCGCTAATTTTACGCGAGGTCCTGTCCCGGCTAGAAACGGGATTGAGGCTGCCGACCTGCACGTCGCACAGGAATGACGCTCTCTATGACGCGGCATCTATCCTTCGTCGCAGCATTAGGCGTGTGCCTCTGCGCGCTGCATGTCACTTGCCATGGTCAGGAGGTCAAAACCGCGCGTGAGGCGGCCGTCGCACGTGACGGCAACAACTCACCCATCATGGGTATCCCTCATGACAAAGTGGAGGAGCTTGTTCGTGGTGCGAAACTCTCGCGGGAACGATTAACCACCCAACAGCCTGAGAACGTCGCCCTGCTTCGGAAACAACTGGAGCTCAACGAAGGCCAAGTCCTCGCCGCGCTTGACGTCATTGCTGAGAACGACATTCCCCTCGAGCTGTTGGTCGTCAAGCTTGTCGAGATCGCAGAGCGCTTTAAAGCGCTGCGAAGAGCGCTATCGGCTCCATCCAGCGACGATCCGAAAGCCGCTACACTGGAAGCCAGAGCGCAGAAGGCCGTTGAGGCGGGCGAGTTGGCCCAAGCGGACGCTTTTTTTGCCCGGGTTGAGACTGAGCAGAGGCATGTCCCCGACCGAGCTAACTCTCTTGCGAAACACGGAGAGATTGCCCTCGCCCGATTGCGTTACGTGGAAGCCGCCACTCACTTTGCCAAGGCAGCCAGCGTCTTTCCGCCCGGGAGCGCTTACGAGGACAAGCGGATCGGCTACATCACGAGACAGGCAAGCGCTCTCTACCAACAGGGAGAGGACTTTGGTGACAATGGCGCGCTGCGCTTAGCGATCGAGCTGTACAAGCAGGTAATCGACCTTAGTTCGCGAGAGCGCGTGCCACTTCAATGGGCCGCCATCCAGAACAATCTGGGCAATGCGCTCAGAGTTCTGGGAGGCCGCGAGAACGGAACGGCGAACCTTGAAGAGGCCGTTGCTGCCTATCGCGAGGCGCTGAAGGAGCTAAATCGCGAACGTGCGCCGCTCGATTGGGCCACGACGCAGACCAATCTGGGCAGTGCGCTCCTGGTGCTCGCCGGGCGTGAGAGCGGGACAGCAAAGCTTGAAGAGGCGGTCGCCGCTTACCGCGAGGCGCTGAAGGAACAGACGCGCGAGCGCGTGCCCATGGACTGGGCCATGACCCAGAACAACCTAGGCATCGCGCTGCGCGTCCTTGGGGAAGGCGAGAGAGGAACCGCGAAGCTTGAAGAGGCCGTGGTGGCCTATCGCGAGGCGCTAAAGGAGCTGACCCGGGAGCGCGTGCCGCTGGATTGGGCCACGACCCAGAACAATTTGGGCAGTGCCCTTCTGGTCATTGGGGAGCGTGAAACAGGGACGGCTAAACTCAATGAGGCGGTCACCGCCTATCGCGAAGCGCTGAAGGAGTGGACCCGCGAGCGCGTACCACTCCAATGGGCCACTATTCAGAACAATCTAGGTGTTGCGCTCAGAGCCCTCGGCGAGCGGGAGGACGAACCCGCGAAACTTGAACAGGCCGTCACCGCCTATCGAGAAGCGCTGAAGGAGTGGACCCGCGACCGCGTGCCACTCCAATGGGCCGCGACCCAGAACAATCTGGGCAACGCGCTTAGGGTGCTGGGGGAGCGCGCGAACAGGACAGCGGAGCTTGAAGAGGCCGCCACTGCCTATCGCGATGCGCTGAAAGAGTTGACCCGCGAACGGGTGCCGCTCGAATGGGCCACGACGCAAATCAACCTGGGCAGCGCCCTTCTGATCCTCGGCGAACGCGAAAGCGGGACGACGAAGCTTGAAGAGGCGCTCGCTGCTTATCGCCAGGCGCTGAGGGAGCTGACCCATGAGCGCGCGCCAACCCTATGGGCGATTGCTGTTGGCTCTCAAGGCGTCGTGCTCATGCACCTGGCCGACCGCCGCGCGGACCCAGCTCTAGCTGAAGGCGCCGTCAACCTAATCAACACTGCGTTTGAATCGATGCGGGACGGCGGCGAGCCGTCGGCAGCAGCGTACTATGAACGACAACTGGCAAGCGCACGTGCATCAGTCGCGCGACTGCGGCGACCTTGATGGCGCTATCAATTTGGAGACAACGACTGCCTCGCTTTCGGAGCGCCGACTTCTGGAACGAAGTTTGCTCTTCGCTGAGCTCGGATAGCCGCCAGCAGCGATGTCGACGGACGGACGACATTCACTTCACACACTGCAGGCTCCGACCGTGCTATGGTGAGGTAGAAGGCTTCAGCCCGGGAAGGCCCCTGGGGCGATCGAAGTGCCGACGAGGTGACTTTGTCTCGCAAAGGCGCGAAGAGCCCGATGCGCCGTCGCAAGCTTCGTTCGACCCGAACGAAAGCGAGAACGCGCGTCCCCCGGGAGCCGAGTTCACCGACCGAAACACAGCTCGAAGCACGCACCCGCGAGCTCGCCGAGGCCCGGGAGGCTCTTGCCGAGGCACTGGAGCAGCAGACGGCGACGTCCGACGTGCTGCGCGTCATATCGAACTCCCCGGGCGAGCTGCAGCCCGTATTCCAGGCAATGCTGGAGAAAGCGACGCGAATATGTGGGGCGAAGGTAGGCTCGCTGGCGCTTTACGAAGGAGAGCTCTGGCGGGTAGTTGCCCGGCACAATTCCCCCCGTGAGCTCGCCACCACACTCGGCAACACACCATATCGGGCCCACCCGCAATCCGCCCTGGGACAGGTTGCGAGAACGAAGGAGGTAATCCAGCTTCGTGATATTGCAGCAGGAGAACCTTACGCTCAGCGCGATCCGACGCACGTTGCCTTCGTGGAAATCGCGGGCGCGCGGACCATGCTTGCGGTCCCTATGCTTAAGGAGAATGATCTTAAAGGCGCCATTGCCATCTGGCGAACGGGGGATCGTCCGTTCACCGACAAGCAGATCGAGCTTGTGAGCAATTTCGCCAAGCAGGCCGTCATTGCCATCGAGAATGTGCGCCTGCTCAGTGAGCTGCGCGAATCCCTGCAGCAGCAGACCGCCACGGCCGACGTGCTCAAGGTGATCAGCCGCTCGACTTTCGATCTTCAGGCTGTGCTCGACACCTTGACCGCGTCGGCGGCGAGCCTTTGCCGCGCGGATCGGGCTGCCATCCGGCTCGCCAAGAACGGTGCCTACCATCATGTCGCGAGCTACGGCTTCACGCCCGAGCAGAAGGAATACATGAAAGAGCACGCGCTCAAGCCGGATCGGGGCTCGGTCGCCGGCCGGGTCGTGCTCGAGGGCAAGGCAGTGCATGTTGTGGACACCAAGGCCGATCCCGAAATGAGGCTGACTGTAGGATCCGGGTTCACAAACGTGCGCACCGTCCTCGGCGTACCAATGCTGCGCGAGGGCATGTCGACCGGCGTGCTGGTCTTGACGCGCAGTACCGTTGAGCCGTTCACCGACAAACAAATCGAGCTGGTTACCACCTTCGCCGACCAAGCCGTGATCGCGATCGAGAACGTACGGCTGTTCGACGAGGTGCAGGCGCACACGCGCGAACTGTCCGACGCGCTGGAGCGGCAGACCGCGACCTCCGAAGTGTTGCAGGTCATGTCGAGCTCGCCGGGCACGCTCAAGCCAGTGTTCGAGACTATATTGGCGAACGCGACGCGCATTTGCGAGGCGGCATTCGGCTCGATGTTGCTTGTTGAAGGCGATGAATTTCGACGGGTCGCGCTGCATAACGCGCCACGGGAGTTTGCGGAATTTAGCGAAAAAACGCCGCGCTTGGCGGCGTCGAACTTTCATCACACAATCAAAGCGAGGCGGGCGGTCCAAATTGCAGACATGGCGACGGACAGCCCCGACGCGCCGATCGCAAAATACGGCGGTGCCCGGACCCTTGTGACCGTTCCGATGCTGAAGCAGAACAAGCTCATAGGCGTGATCGGCATTTACCGCCAGGAGGTGCGGCCCTTCACCGACAAGCAGGTTGAGCTAGTGAGCAATTTTGCGAAACAGGCCGTCATCGCCATCGAGAACACCCGCCTGCTCAACGAGCTGCGCCAGCGCACGGATGATCTGAGTGAGGCACTGGAGCAGCAGACCGCGACCTCCGACGTGCTGCAAGTCATCTCAAGCTCGCCTGGGGAGCTAGAACCGGTCTTTCAGGCGATGCTGCAAAATTCGGTCCGCATCTGTCAGGCCAAATTTGGGCAAATGTTCCGCTACGAGAACAATGGCTTTCGCTACATGGCGCAGGTCGGCGCGCCCCCCGCCCTCGTCGAGTGGGACAACCAGCGCGGCGTCTTCCAGCCATCGGCCGGAGGCACCCTTGACCGACTCATCCGCACCAGAGAGGTGGTCCATCTTGCCGACGTCTCATCCGAATACGCCTCAAATCCGGCGGCGAGGCTTGGTGGCGCACGGTCGTATATCGCCGTACCCATGCTCAAGGAAGGCGAATTGATCGGCGCGATTGTCATCTACCGCCGGGATGTCCGCCCGTTTACCGACAAACAGATCGAGTTGGTTAAGAACTTCGCCCGCCAAGCCGTCATCGCGATCGAAAACACCCGGCTGTTGAGAGAGCTACGCCAGCGCACCGATGATCTAAGCGAAGCCCTGGAGCAGCAGACGGCGACCTCGGAGGTGCTGCGGGTCATCTCAAGCTCGCCCGGTGAGCTGACGCCTGTGTTCCAGACGATGCTTGAGAACGCCACGCGCATTTGCGACGCGAAGTTTGGCGTCATGTGGCTTTGCGAAGACGGCGGGTTCCGAGCCGTCGCGCTACATGGACCAGCAGCGCACGTCGAAGAGCGTCGTCGTGATCCTTTGATTTTCCCCGAGCCGAACACTCCTCTGG
>JBKOUI010000382.1:0-2468 GCA_046723315.1 Pseudomonadota bacterium
CGCGCAGGCCGTGTCGCACTGTGGAGCGAACTTGCGACGGCGCAGCGCGAAATTGAGACCCAGGCGGCGCTGTTGCGCAAGGCGAGCGAGGAAACGGGGCAGCTCGAGCAGGCAGAAGCCGCGAACAGCGCACGATTGCTCAAACAGGAGCGCGAGAAAGTGGCCGCCCTCGCGCAGGAGGCGGCCGCCGCGCGGCAAGAGTTGATCACGAGTACGGCGAAATATCACCTAGCGTTGGACGAGAAACGCGCACGCAGCGCCGCGCTGACGCGCGAGCTTGCGACAGCGCAGGGACACAACGCAAGACAAAGCTGGCGGGCAATGCTCTGGCTGTGGGGCCTTCCTGATACTGGCGCTGCCTCCCGGTGGCCAAGGCCAGGACAAGGCAGGTTTCAGTGCTTGGATTGCGACCCGCCCCGCTCAAGCCGGAAACGGCAGCCGGCGGGCTAAAGAGTGAGCTACAACCGCCGGCCCACGGAAATGGCTGCGGCCAACCGACGTAGACCCGACTCAGCCAGTTCGTCAGGTTCATGTTGGCTTCCGGGGATGGAATAGCTCTTCGACCGACTGTTTCGGGTCCTTGATCCGAGAGCGGTCCTTGCGATCGTTCTTTTGTGCTTCGAGCTTCTGCAGGAAACGGAAACGCGGCGATCGGGTCGCATGCCCTGATCGGCCGTGCTTGGTCATACCGAAGCCCTTTTGGCCGCTGTGCGTCATTTGATCACCAACGAAAAGCTGTGCGGCTCATTTCCTGCCTGAGGGCGACTTTGCGTCCGAAAGGAGACCTCGGCGAGACCTGCTAAATTTGTCGAGTCAGCAAACACTATCGGCCGTTCTATCTAGATCACCTCGAATATTCGGCCGTAGCCGATAACTGATGCGCGCGAACCGGCTAAACGCTGCGCATGCCAAAACGCGACTTGATTTGCGGTTAACACCGCCAACCCCAGCTCTTCTTCAAGCGCCTTAATGACTCCGATGGCGCGAAACCCATTGCCACCAATAAATACGGCATCGGCGCTCGTGGGCGTATGCGTACGGACCCATTCATACAGCTCCCTCGGCTGAATAGCTTGCTGGTCTGATGGCAGGTCGGCAGGCCCGCTATGGACAACTTCGAAGCCCTCGCTCGAAAAATAGCGAGCGCCGTTTTGATCCATTTCGAAGAAGAACCACGGTGGACTGATCAGTGCGAGCCGTTTAGCGCCTAGCACGGACAGTGCCGCAACGGCCGCTGCGCACGGGATGGTCACGGGAATACCTCGTGTGCGAGCTTCCAGGCGAGACTTTAACGCAGCGTCATCTGCCGCACCTCGCACATAGCTGCTGCTGGTGAACCCATAAACAATCGCATGTAGCGGAGCTGCCGCCAGCAGCTCTGCCGCCTCATCCACTAACGGCGGATCGGCAAAAGCGCGCACGGGATCATCTGCGATGGTCGGGTCCATGGCGCCGCCCGGCCTATATGCACCGAAAAAAACGCGCGTCGCATGAATCGAAATTTCGGCAGGTGCGAGGGCGCTAAACTCCGATTCCGGGACTATGTCAGCATGCGGCGTGAGAACGCCAATCCGTGTTTGCCCCCATCCATCTGGCTGCCACATGGCCATCTCCTCTGATCACACGTTGGCGCACGAAAGCTAGCTTTGTACGGCATGATGCGCTCGCAGACTGGAAATTGGAATGACTTTGGGTGGCCAAGGCGCCGACGACGTACCGGCGCTACGAGGTCCGCTCCGGGTCAAAAGGCGACCTTCGGGCGCGGCTAATTTAGGTCGGCTCAACCCCCAAAGGCGGACATCGGAAGACTACTGCAGCACGTCCGAAAAGTGCCACAACCGGACATTTGCGAGCCGTTGAGCGCTGCTCGACGAGTTCTGCTTCACTGAGTCCTTACCGGGAAAGCCAAGTCAACTTCGTTTCCAAAATGTGTTATTGTGCTCAAATAGCGCGATAGTTTTGTCGTTTAAGGCATGCGAAAGGAAGGTCAGCCGTCGCACCGAATGCGCGAGGATGCGATGTACCCTCCATTAAAATGCGAGCGTTCGAACAACCCTGAAAGAGGCAAGCTTGCGGAACCGGAGCGGCTGCAATGTCTTCTTTGCTGAAGGGCGTCTTTGACGGGTTCTTTCTTAACGTCGCGGCCATCGCGGCCGTCCTCACCGCTTTCGACTGGTTGGTCGGGGAGAGCGGGAGAAAAAAGCTTCGGGAGCGCGTGGGCGATTTTTGGACAAAGCTCCAGTATCAGTCGTTGGACGAACTTTACGTCGGTGCGCTGCAAATTCTCCGGCTCAGGCTCAGTTATGTTTACGGTGAAAAAAATCTGTCCGCGCGTTTCATTCTCATTGGTTCGCTACGAACGTTCTCTGGGTGGCCGTGACTTGCATCGCGGTCTGGTGGACAACATCGTTAGGACGGCAATTAAAGGAGGTCTTTCCGTCTGTCCCCGCTCAAACGTATATCGGAAT
>JBKOUI010000194.1:0-6668 GCA_046723315.1 Pseudomonadota bacterium
AGTCCGGGTGCTCGCCGAGAGTCTAAAAGAAGCCAGCGAAGCCAAGAGTATCTTCCTTGCCAATATGAGCCACGAGATCAGGACGCCGATGAACGCGATCATCGGTCTTTCGCATCTCGCGCTAAAGACCGAGCTTACCCCGCGCCAGCGCGATTACGTGCTCAAGATCAAGAGCTCAGGCCAGCATCTCCTTGGCATCATCAACGACATTCTCGATTTCTCGAAGATCGAGGCCGGCAAGCTCTCGATCGAGACGATCGATTTCGACCTCGACAAGGTGCTGGAGAATGTCGGGAACCTGATGAGCGAAAAGGCCTCGGCCAAAGGCCTAGAGCTCATTTTCGAGGTCGCCCCCGACGTTTCCACCCATTTCCGCGGCGACCCGCTGAGGCTCGGTCAGATCCTGATCAACTTCTGCAACAACGCCGTCAAATTCACCGAGCATGGTGAGGTCGCCGTCGCGGTGCGCGTGCTCGAGAACGACACCGACAGCCAGCTCGTAGAGTTCAAGGTGAGCGACACCGGTATTGGTATGACCGAGGCGCAGATCGCGCGCCTGTTCCGCGCCTTCGAGCAGGCCGACGCCTCGACCACGCGAAAATATGGCGGGACGGGGCTCGGGCTTGCCATCTCGAAGCAATTGACCGAGCTGATGGGCGGCCATGTCGAGGTCAAAAGCGAGACCGGCAAAGGCAGCACATTCACCTTCACCGCAAGGCTAGGCAAGGGAACCGCTATCGTCCGCCCGCGCCTCCTTCAGGCCGATCTCCGTGGCCGCCGCGTGTTGATCATCGATGACAATCCGCATGCCCGCGCCGTTCTGTCGAACATGTTGACCAATATGACCTTCATTGCCGACGAGGCAGCCTCCGGCGAGGAAGCCATCAACATGGTTCGGCAGGCCGCCGATAAGAACCAGAGATATGAGATCGCCTTCGTCGACTGGCAGATGCCCGGCATGAATGGCATCGAGACCGGCAAGCGCATCATGCAAATTCCCGATCTCGAGCCGCCTCCTCATCTTGTCATGGTTACTGCCTACGGCCGCGAAGAGGTGCTGAAACAGGCCGAGGAGTCTGGCTTCGAGAACGTGCTGATCAAGCCCGTCACCTCGTCCATACTGTTCGACACCGCCGTGGTGGCGCTTGGCGCCGACCGTGAGCAACCCGAACAGGCCCAGGCCGGGCCGTCCTTCGATATCGATCGCCTGCGCGGCGCGCGCGTCCTTCTTGTCGAGGACAACGAGATCAACCAGGAGGTGGCGATCGGCCAACTCGAGGATGCGGAGGCTTTCGTTGATCTCGCCGAAAACGGCGAGGTCGCGCTGCGCATGGTGAAAGACAACGACTACGACGCGGTGCTGATGGACATGCAGATGCCGGTCATGGACGGCATCGAGGCGACCCGAATTTTAAGAGCGGACCCGCGTTACAAGTCGTTGCCCATCATCGCTATGACCGCCAACGCTATGGAGTCGGATCGCGAAGTCTGCCTCGAGGCAGGCATGAACGACCACATCGCCAAGCCCATCGATCCCGACCAGTTGTTCGGCGTACTGTTGCGCTGGATCCACCGCGCCGAGGGGGACGGCAAGGCGGCACGCGCACGGCCGCAGGCTGCTAGGACCGATGTGAGCGACACCGACCTCGTCATTCCCGGGATTGACGTCCGCTCAGGGCTGAAGCGGACCGGAGGACATCGTGAACGTTATGAGACGCTGCTACGCAAATTTGCCGAGCAACAGTTCGGCGCGACCGAGACCATGCGCGCCTCTTTGTCGGCCGGCGATGCCGCGACTGCCGAGCGAACCGCCCATTCCTTGAAGGGCGCCGCCGGCACTCTGGGTGCTGCATCGTTGGCAGAGGCTGCAGCAAGCGCCGAGACCGCAATCAAGACCGGCCAAGGCGTCGATGCAGCGTTGAAGGCGTTGTCGCTCTCGCTCGATCCGGTGCTCGCAGCCATCGTCAAGGCGCTTCCCGAAGAGAGTTCGGGCAATGGCGCCGGCGGGTCTTCGGCCGACCCCGCCACCGTCAAAGAGCCGCTGATCAGGCTCAAGACGCTGCTCGAAAACGATGACGGCGAAGCCGCCGACTATATCGTCGATGTGAAGTCGCGGTTCAAAGGGGTGCTCACGGCCGCCGAGATCAAGATGCTCAGCGAACGTATCGGCAATTTCGACTTCGATGCGGCGCTCAAGTGCATCTCCGGCATCGCCTCGCGCTTGTCCCTCAATCTGGAGGGCAAGTGATGGCGAGCAACGAACGCAAGCTCGTGCTGATCGTCGACGATACGCCGACCAATGTGGCGGTGGTCTCTGGCGTGCTCAAGGATTCGTTTCGGACCAAGGTCGCCACCAATGGCGAGAAGGCGCTCGCCATCGCGACTGCCGCCGAGAAGCCGGACCTGATCCTGCTCGACGTCATGATGCCGGGCATGGATGGCTACGAGGTCTGCCGCAAGCTGAAGGACAATCCCGCCACTCGCGACATTCCCATCATCTTCCTCACCGCCAAGACCGAGGAGGTCGATGAGGAGAAGGGCTTCGATGTCGGCGCCGTGGACTATATCCATAAGCCGTTCTCGGGCCCGATCGTGCTCGCCAGGGTGAGGACGCAGCTTGCCTTGCAGGAGGCGCTTACCGAAGCCAAGGAAGCGCGCAATCAGGCAGACCAACTGCTGCACGCGCTGCTTCCAAAAAAGGCCGCCGACGAGATCAGAAGCATCGGCACGGTCATTCCGCGCCGCTACGAGAACGTGGCGGTGCTGTTCTGCGACGTGACCAATTTCACCGCTTATTGCGACAAGCACGAGCCGGAGGACGTAGTGTCGCGGCTCGATGCGCTGTTCGTTATTTTCGAGCGCATCGCCGCAAAGCACGGCCTCGAGAAGATCAAGACCATCGGCGATGGCTTCATGGCCGCCGCCGGGCTCCTGCACAAGGTCACGGACCCGGTCGGAGCCGCGGTTCGCTGTGGGCTCGAGATGACCTCGACCTTGATCGACGCTCACCTCGGCTGGGAGGTGAGGGTCGGCGTCCATGCCGGGCCGGTGGTGGCCGGCGTCGTGGGACAGGAGCGCTACCAGTTCGACATCTGGGGCGACACGGTCAATGTCGCCGCGCGCATGGTGGGCATGAGCGCGCCGGGAAGCGTCGCCGCCACCAAGGAGATCTTCGAACAGATCGCATCGACCTTCGACGGCGAGGCACTGGGCGAGCTCGACATCAAGGGCAAGGGCACGGTCTCGGTCTTCGGGCTCCGCCTCCGTCCCGCTCATTGAGCGATGCACGGGATGAGCGGGTGCTTAAGCGCGTCGTCCACGACTAGCTGGGGCTGGGGGCGAAAATTTCGGACCACTTCACGGAAACCACGAGCCGAGGATTCGGCTCGCGCTTCGGCAGTTCTCTGGTGGGACTCATTATCGGGCCCCTCCTCGTTATCGGCGCCATCGTGCTGTTGTGGTGGAACGAGGGCCGCGCCGTCCAGGCCATCGTCGGGTTGAAGGATGCCGCAAGCCAGGTCGTCGAAGCAGACGCCTCAGGACCATCGCCCGGCGACCATAACAAGCTCGTGCACGTAGTCGGCAACGCCACCGCGCAATCGCCAATTCAGGATGCAGACGTCGGGATCAGCTTTCCCGGCCAAGTCGCAGTCGCGCGCACGGCAGAGATGTACCAGTGGAAGGAGGATAAGAAGGAAGAGACGGAGGAAAAGCTCGGCGGCGGCACGACCACCACGACGACTTACGATTATACGCGCGTTTGGTCCGACGATCCGATCAACTCATCGGAGTTCAGGCACCCCGAGAACCATCAAAATCCCGAGATGCCGTTCCGCAATACGCGATTTACCGCCAGCGATGCGAAATTGGGTGGCTGGCGGCTCGACCCCGATATCCTCGACCAGTTGCACCTTTCTCAGGCGCTGACGCCGGAGGCGCCTTCAGGCTGGGCCCGCAGCGGCGAGAGTTTCTATCGCGGCGATCCGGCAACGCCCAAGGTCGGCGACATGCGTGTGCGCTTTGCCGGACTGCCCTCAGGCACTACGATCTCGGTCCTAGCTAAGCAGAGCGGCGACGGCTTCGCGCCGTTCACGGCCAAGAACGGCTACGAGGTCGAGCTCGCCGCAATGGGCGACCGTTCCGCCGCCGAGTTGATCGCGGGCAAGCGTAGGTCAGAAGCGGTGCTCACCTGGGTTTTGCGTGCGGTCGGTATGGGGCTGATGTTCCTCGGCGTCGCCTTGTTCCTCGGACCGCTCTCCACCCTCGCATCGGTCATTCCGCTTCTCGGCGATCTTGTCGGCGGCGCGGTGGCCTTGGTGTCGCTCGCCATTGCGGTGCCGCTTAGCATCCTGGTGATTGCCTTCGCTTGGCTCACCTTCCGGCCGCTGATCGGTGGCAGTTTGATACTTGTCGCGCTTGTCGTCGGTTATTTCTTATGGCGCTGGCGCAAGTCGCGGGCACCGGCGGTGACAGCGCCAGCATCGGCGAACGCCGGGTAAGGGTCGCCGAGCCAGATCAAACCTCGTAGGACGGTATCGAAAGAGCGCGGGATCAATGCTGATCTACGGCGTCATGCTCTTGTGGTTCCTGCTGACGGCACTTTCGGTTGCATTCGTGGCAATCGACATCCGCACCACGCCAGAACACCCGGTGATGAAATGGGCCTTCGTGCTCTTCACTCTCTATTCGGGTCCCATCGGTGCCTTCCTTTATGTGCTCGGCTGCCGCGAGCCCCTACCCGGGCTGCATGAGCAATATGTCGCCGCCCGCTGGCGCCAGGCACTCGGCTCGACCATGCATTGCGTGGCTGGCGACGGCGTCGGTATCCTGGTGGGAGCGGTGATCGGAGCAATGGTCGCTCTGCCCATGGCCGCCGACATGGTGCTCGAATATGTCCTCGGCTTCGCGTTCGGCTGGACCATTTTCCAGGCGCTGTTCATGCGCGACATGTTCGGCTCTTATGCCCGTTGGCTCAAAGGCACCTTCACCGCCGAACTTCTGTCCATGAACTGCCTGATGCGCGGCATGATGCCTGTGGCGGCCATCGCCTATGCCGCCACGCCTGGCGCACATGACCCATCGCAGCCGCTGTTCTGGTTTCGCCTGTCGCTCGCGCTGATGTTCGGCGCGCTGGTCGCCTATCCGATCAATTGGTGGCTCGTTGTCCATCATCTGAAGCATGGCATGATGACGGTTCGGCCAAGCGGAGAGCCGCGTGCAGTGTCTGGAATGAAGGACATGCCCGAGATGAAGGAGAAGATGAAAATGGCGAGCGGGTCGGCGCTCCATTCGCCCTTCCCGCCGGTCTCGGCCATGGCCGCGATCTCTTTTGCCGTGCTCGCCATTGGAGCGGCAATCGCGCTGAAATTTGGCGGAGGGCACTAGCCCCAAAAGCGTCCGCTCGCGCCCGCGATCACGGTGATAAACCCGAGCACGAGATTGATCTTGATGATGCGGCGCGTCTGATTGAGAGCCGCAGCAGCATCCTGGAATGCCTGCGCCTTGACCGCCCCAGAAAAGCGGCGCCACGGCGCGAAGTAGAGGTGGAAGAAGAGCAGCATCATTACGATGCCGGTGAGCTGCATCACGTTGACGTACAACGGTGCGGTTTGAAAGCCGCCGAAGCGAAGGAACAGCATCGCATAGCCACTCACGAGCAGCACCACGATGCTTGCCCAAACCCAGGAGAAGAAGCGGCCCAAGACGCGGTGCCAGAGCGCAAACCGAGCGGGCGCTTCGAGCGGTCCGGCAGAGGGGCGCAGAACCATATAGGCGAAAAACATGCCGCCCACCCAAATCACGGCGGCTATTACATGCAGCGCAACCAGGAGGGTCACAGTCATGCGGCAATCTTATACCAATCCGGGATTCGGCAATCGTCGACTGCAAGAAGGGCCAGTCTTTTGTGAGAGGCAACCGCTCACAAGCGTCGTAAACTTCCGTCTCCAACGCAAGCAACCTAAATGAGTGCGGGTAATGGCGAAGACCGAGATCAAAACCGATGCCGCGAACTGGGCTTTAAGAGCGGCCGCAATCGTGGGGGTGATGTATGGGATTGGCTTTCTCTTGATGCCCGGTTCCATGCTTCAGCTGAGCGGAGATCCAGGCGTGCCGGCAAACCCGGGATGGGTGCGCTGGGCTGGCGGTTTTGTTCTTGGTACCGCGATTGGCCCATGGCTCGCATCGGAGGGGCTTGTAAAGGAGCAGCCGTTCATAACTGGTCTCGCCGCGGCTTTCACGCTCTCCGGCCTTGCGCTCCTCTACAGCGTGGTGAGCGGAGAGTACGCCGGCGCAGCGTGGTTCATCTGGATGCCGATCGTCATCCTGGCCGTGCTGGCTCCCACGATGTGGTGGCTCGCAAGTAAATAGCCGAGCGAGAAGCCAAGCTAGAGAACTGAGAAGTGGCGCCCCGTAGGGAAGCGCCACAAATAAGCATTATCAAATGGGTAGCCACTTTGTTTCATCCAGAACTCCACATTGTTTTGCAAGAGATAGTTTCGCGATTGGCTAACCCATCGCATCCTCCGAAGTCATTTTTACTGAACGTGCCTGAATCGTGATTAAGCCGCCGAAATGCGGAGACGCCAGTGGGGTGCGCGGGGCCGCTCTCTTGTGGGACTTACCACAACGCTTTTGAGCGGCGGCGCGGACTGTGCGGCTCGGGGTCT
>JBKOUI010000196.1:0-6380 GCA_046723315.1 Pseudomonadota bacterium
GCACCATGTTGGTGCACGCGGACTACGGACGTATCGATCATCCGAACTGCAGCATCGTGCGCCACGGCCAAAGCATCCATGATCTGGTCCCAAACGCCAGCCCGTACCCAGCGAACAAAGCGGTTGTAGCAAGTCGTGGGGGCACCATAGCTGTCTGGCAGATCACGCCAAGGCGCGCCTGAACGCAAGATCCAAAAGATGCCGTTGAGAATGCGTCGGTCGTCCACTCTAGGAATGCCCCGTGGCTTGTTCGGGAGCATTGGTCTAATGACGCTCCATTCGTAATCACTAAGCTCATAGCGCATGAGTCACAGCTTCGTTCGTTGGAGCTTGAGTCAGTATCCGCTTTTTGAGGCTAATGGTGCCGCGGGGAAAGTCCCCTACTACGCAAAGCGAACCAAGCTCCTAGCCGCTATCATCAAATTTGGTGCGAATGGCAGAGGTCAATAAACCTGATCAGCGGTCGCACTTTTCAGGAACTCGTTAATTTCGGGAGGAATCGAGGTAAACCGGATCGAGACACCCGCATTCGTCTGGCAGAGTGGACCGAGCACCTTGCCGTAGAGAGCGCCGGGGATCTGTGTACCATCCTGTCCAATGATATTCATCTTTAGATTGCTGAGCGGCGTTACCGGATTTGCAAAGCGTGCCTCGGCAACCTTCGGCGAGATCTTGATCAGCACACCCCTCGAAAGGGCGCCGCCCACCTGGCTGGACTCGACCACCTCGTAAAGAAATGGAATCTCTTGCTTGAGCTCAACCATCGTATCGTGAGTCTCGGTGAGCGAGAGCTTGTGACGGCCGCCGATGCCGAACACCTCGAACAGCACCACCGAGTGCTCGACGCCCTTGGCCCGCACCTCCATTTGCTTACCGATCTTGAGCTGGTTCCCGACCTCCTGCCGGGTAGTCTCAGAAATGAGGATCTGCCCCCCGGTTGTGCAGGCTTGGATGCGCGAGGTGAGGTTCACGTTTTTTCCAACCACGCCGTACTTCATGCGCTCGGCTGAACCGATATTACCGAGCACGACCTGGCCGGTGTGGAGCCCAATACCCATTTCGATTTCAGGCAAGTCTTCCTTGCAGTTCTCCTCGTTGACCTGCTCCATGGCGATCTGCATGGCCACAGCACAGGCAATAGCGCGCTCGGCGTCGTCCTCGTGCCACACCGGAGCGCCGAACAGCACGAAGATGGCGTCGCCGATGAACTCATCGATCGTGCCCTGATACTGCTTGATGATCGGCACCATGGCGGCGAGGTAGCGGTTAAGAAGCTTGACCACACGGTCGGCAGGCAACCGCTCAGACAGTGAGGTGAAGCCGCGCAGGTCGGTCATCATCATGGTGAGCTTGCGCTTCTCACCGCCCATTTCCAGTCCGGTAGGAGACTCGAGCACCGTATCGACCACCTCGTCAGTAAGATAGCGACCAAAGGTCTGTCGGATGAAGCGGTTGCGCAGCTCGACTTGCTCGGCGAGGCGCTTCAATTCAGCCTCAACGCGTTTGCGGTCTGACACGTCCGCCCATGAGCCCACGATTTCCTTCGGCTTGCCGCTCTGGTCATGGGTGACCGTAAAAGTGTCCTGGATCCAGATGTAATGGCCGTCGCGATGACGGAAGCGATATTCCAGCGCCCCGTGCCCCTGGGCAATCAGGCGTTCGAGCTCGGCGAACACCCTGTCGGCATCGTCGGGATGGAGCCGCTTCACCCAGAACTTCTTGTCGTCGCGCATCTCCCATGGCGAATAGGCCATGATCGCATCCAGGTTCTCGCTGACGAACGTGCAGGCGTAATCGCCCGACACTTGCGTAGTGTAGATGATGGCCGGGCTCGCGCCGACCAGCGTCTCGAGGTCGTTCATCACCGCCATACGCTCGCCGAGAGCGTCCTCCGCCCCCTTGCGGTCGGAGATGTCGGCCCACGAGCCCACGATCTCCGACGGACGGCCTTGCGCATCGTGGATCACTCTGAAGGTGTCCTGGATCCAGATATAATGGCCGTCGCGATGGCGGAAGCGATACTCGATCGTCCCTCCGCCCTTTTCGATCAACGGCGCCATTTCCTCAAACACCCGCTTTGCGTCCTCCGGGTGCAGCCGCACCGTCCAGAAGTCCTTGTCCTCGAGCATCTCCCAGGCCGAGAAGCCCATGATGCGCGAGACGTTCTCGCTGACGAAGGTGCAGGTATAGTCGCTCGCCTGGTTGGTGTAGACGATGGCCGGCGTGACGGTCATTAGGTAGCGCAACCGCTCGCGAGCTCCCTTCAATTCGGTGGTGCGCTCTTCGACGCGCTTCTCCAATTCGTCGTGTGCCTTGCGTAGCTCTTCTTCCTCGCGCTTGCGCGCGCGGAGATCGGTGGCGAAGCCGACCATGCCGGCTTCCTTGCCGTCCTTGTCGAGCAGCACCGAGGCCGAGATCAGCACAGGAACACTTCGTCCGTCCTTGGCTTTGAGCACGCTCTCGTAGCCCGAGGCGGTGCCACCGCGCTTGCGCATCTCGATGAGCACCTCCTTGGCGCGCTCCTCGCTATCGTAGAGCCCAGAAGTTGGGTGGCCGATAATGTCCTCGGCGCGGTAGCCGAGCAGGGTCTCCGCGCCCTCGTTGAAGAGGACCACTGTGCCGTTCTTTTCGGTGGCGATAATGGCGTCGGGCGAGCTTTCAATCAGCCGCGTGAGGTACCGCTTGGTCTCCTCGATCTCGGCGTTCGCCTTCAGCGCGCGCTGCTCGGCCTGCTTGCGCTCCGTGATGTCGGCCCAGGCACCGACCAGCTCGAGCGGATGTCCCGACTCGTCATAAACGACTTTGAAGGTGTCCTGGATCCAGATGTAATGGCCATCGCGATGGCGGAAGCGGTACTCGACGGTCCCGCCACCTTTGCCGATGAGCGGAACCATCTCACCGAAGGCGCGCGTCGCGTCATCGGGGTGGAGATGATCAGGCCAGCCCTTTGGGTCGGTCGTCATCTCCTGCGGCGTATACCCCATGATGGCGCGGAGATTTTCGCTGACGAAAGTGCAGGCGTAATCGCCTGTGGCCTTGGTCGTGTAAATGATGGCAGGACTGACGGCGAGTAGGTACTGAAGGCGTTGCCGCGTGCCCTTGAGCTCTGTGGCGATCGCCTTGCGCTCGAGTTCGAACTCTTCGAGATCCTTCACCCTTTGGCGTAACACCGCGAACTCATCGAGGAGCTGCTTCTTGGTCTTCTTGTCATCCTCGCTTGCTGGAGAAAGCACTTGGGCATCCGGTGCAGTCCGGACGTCTTGCTTAAGCGTCTTACGACTCTCAGCTCCGTACATCACTGAAGCCTTCCTAGAAGGTGGGCGGGGAAGCCGGCTCGTGCCGACCGGGACCGCGGCGCGTCGACACGATTGTATGCTTCGGATTTGAGCGACTAAACCAAGGGTGCACCAACTGTGCACGTACTTGGTGTACTATTAGCATGTATCCAAAACTTGCGCGAGTAGTCCGCGGGCAAACGCGCAGGAGGAGAAGCGTGGGCGGGGAGGACGGCGCCGGCCGCAAGACTATTAACCTTGCTTTGCAGGGTGGCGGATCGCACGGCGCCTTTGCCTGGGGCGTGCTCGATCGCATTTTCGAGGACGAGCGCATCGTCATTGAGGGCATCGTGGGAACTAGCGCCGGCGCCATGAACGCCGTGGTCACGGCCTATGGACTCACGCTCGGCGGCAACCAAGGGGCACGCCAAGCCCTCAGGATCTTCTGGGAAGCGGTCGGCTCTGCGGGTTCCTGGTCGATCTTGCAGCCGTCCCTGCTCGATAAGATGATCAGCCCAGGTAGCCTCGACTATTCGCCGGGATGGGTGCTGATGGACACCCTGTCGCGAGTGTGGTCACCCTATCAGATGAATCCAGCGAACTATCACCCGCTGCGCGACATCCTGAAGGAGCAGATCGACTTCAAGTGGCTCCGCTGCTCCGACAAGGTCAAGCTGTTCGTGTGTGCAAGCAACGTGTTTACTAACCGGCTGCGAGTGTTCGATCGGAGCGACCTCTCTGTCGACGCCGTGGTCGCCTCGAGCTGCATCCCCTCGGTGTTCCAGGCGGTCGAGATTGACGGAGAGTATTTCTGGGATGGGGGCTATATGGGCAACCCGCCGATTTTCCCCATCATCTACAACTGTGCCTGCGCCGACGTGCTGCTCATCATGGTGAACCCTATCCATATCGAACAGGTGCCGCAAACGGCGCAAGCTATCCTCGACCGCATCAATACGCTCAGCTTCAACTCGAGCCTGATGCGCGAGATGCGCGCCATCAACTTCGTCAACCGGCTGGTTGAAAGCGGCTACGATGACGGCGGACGGCTGAAGAAGGTGCTGATCCACTGCATTGACGCCGAGGACGAGATGAGCAAGCTCGGCGTGTCGAGCAAGCTCAACGTCTGCCGCGAGTTTCTCGCCTGGCTGTTCGAGCTTGGCAGGGACCGGGCCGACGCTTTCCTGCGCGACCATTTTGATAAGATCGGCAAGGACTCATCGATCTCGATCGAGCAGCGCTTTCTTTGAAGATCGTAGTGTGAGGATTCGCATACACGCGTGCGCTCCGTGTCCGGTATAATCGGTCCGTTCTAATACACATCCGGTACCAGCATGACGCAGTCCTCTGTCGCTCATTCCAGGTATAGTCTTTCAGGCGTGTCCGTTCTGAAGGGCCTGTCCTCCGACGCTCTCAAGCAGGTCGAGGAGAGTTGCGCCTGGCGCCGGTACGAGCCGGGCGAGCCGATTGTCGAATACCTCGACCGCTCGGACGACGTGTTCTTTCTCGTGTCCGGCGAGGCACGCGTCATCGTCTATTCGCTCGCTGGCAAGGTCGTGAGCTTCCACGATCTCGGCCCGGGCGACATGTTCGGCGAGCTTCCGGCGTTAGACAGCCGGCCGCGCTCGGCGAGCGTCGAGCCGCGCACGAGCTGCCTCGTCGCCTCGATGAAGTCGGCGCTCTTCCTCGAGCTACTGGAGAAGGAGCCGGCGGTGCTCAAGGGCGTGCTCAAGCAACTTGTGAGCACGATCAGGCGGCTGTCGACGCGCGTCTACGAGTTCAGCGCCGCCATCATGGCCGTCACCGGGCGGAAGCTCTACGCCGAAATGCAGAATATCCGCGCCAAGGACGTCTATCCCGACGAAGAGGTTAAGGCCTTTCTCGTCGAGAAGACCTTCCCCAAGAGCCCCGAGGACATGACCCTCAAATTGTCGAATGTCACCGCCGCCTTCTACGGGCTGACGCTCGCCAATGTCGGCGAGCGCTTCGGCTGGAAGGAGGCCGACGACGTATCGAAGGCGGTGTTCCGCAAGCTTGGCCAGTTGAAAGCGAAGGAAGCGCTCGAGGTCGGTGTCGACCTGCCACGCGATGCGCGCGGGCCGGTGCTCGTGTTCATTACAGCGGTGCATTCGGCCTCTCCCGAGTACAATTTCGAGGTTCTCGAATATCTCCCGGACGAAACCACGATCAGGGTTTTCGGCATCTCTCGCTATGACCGTATCGCCAAGGCGCTCAACATTGAGCGCCATCTGACCTGGCCGGAATTACTACCATTTTTCGACGGCGCGGCCGAGGAGCTCGGCACCAAGTGCAAAGTGCAAGGCGAGCTCAAGGAGCTTGGCGAGCAGGGCCGCTACGAATGCATTTACCGCGTCACGCGGTGATCGCTATTCGCCGGTCGCCGCATGAACCATCTCGGCAAGTTGTCGGAGGTCGGTCACCAGAAGCGCGTTCTTCTCCCGCTCGACGAGTCCGATCCGCGACAAGCTCGCAAGCTCGCGTGTGACCGCCTCGCGATGCGTGCTGACGCGGGCGGCAATCTCGGTATGAGTCGGGGCGGGAACGATGCGCGCGCCCTTGCCCTCCTTGGCGCCGAGGTTCGCGAGTCTGAGCAGCTCGGCCTCGATGCGGTTGCTCACGGCAAGCGTCGAAAACTCATACACGCGCCTGGTGAGCGCTCTGATCTTAGTCACGAGCTGCGGCAGCATCGCCAGTGCCACCACCGGCTCGGTCTCGATCAGCTCTCTGAACGCCGCGCCGGAGAGCGTTGCGACGAGACATGGCGTATGGGCCTCGACGCTCGCCGAGCGCGGCCCGCGATCGATTGCCGGATACTCGCCAAAAACTTCGCCCCGCCCCAGCTCACGGAAGCTTACCACCTTGCCGGCTAGGGAATAAATAGTGACGCGCACCTCTCCTGAGAGGATGAAGAACACCTCGTCGGTCTGATCGAGATAATCAACTATTGACTCGCCCGGTTTGTAGCGGCGGAACGCGCAGCGTCGCTCGACGCTGTCGAGCGCCTCAGGCGATAGCCGCGCAAGGATCGCAACGCCGGCGAGAGAAGAGTTGGCCTTTGTGACCGGTGGCCGCTCCATGAGCGCT
>JBKOUI010000075.1:0-5983 GCA_046723315.1 Pseudomonadota bacterium
GTATCCACTTGAGTCTTCGGCGGCGTCTTCATGTCCAGGTCGGGGTCAATTTTGATCTCTGGGAGTGAAGGTTCTTTGCCCCATTGCGACAACGGGGTGATTTTGTAGCCGGCTCGGACCTTGTGCACGGCGTCGTAGACCTGCGGCCCGTCGGTTTTGGTGCGGCCTATGATCCAGACATAGGGCGTCGGCGCTTTGATTTGCGTGAAGTCCGCGGGGACAGCTCCGGTCCAGCCGGGAGGTGTGACCAAGAAGTTACCTGCGCCTGTTCCCGTCGTGCGCCAGCCGGGCGATGCGAACACATCGGTCCACATATCAAGCATCGGCAAGGGCCCAGGCTCTTCGTTGGTGAGTTGCCTCCGGGTTATCTCCATAGTCACCAGCGGATAGAAGTAGAGATAGGCGTCGACGCCGATGGCGTGCGCCTCCTCCTCGGTGACTGCGTGTGCCTGGCAGCGAACATGGCGGTAAAGAGCACGCCGAAGATCAACGCTACGAGATTGCTCCTCATGAGCGGTCCTCCACTAGCAGCATTTTCCTCCAAGGAAGTTTTGCAGCACGAGGACATCGATCTCCACCGCGATGGACCGTGGCGACCTCGATGGCCAATGGATATCTACGCCGCAAACAAAACGGTTTTGCGGCAGCGAGAGAGTGCCTCCACTCGGTTGCGCCGCAACAAGTTCTCCCTCTTGAGCGTTGATCTTGGCTTTCGTAAATAGGCCCGGACGCTGGCGGCAAGCGGCTCTCGGGGCAAACTCTTGGGATAGCGGAGAAGCATCATGGATCTCGCTGAGTTGAACAAAGTGGCAAACGCCATGGTCGCGCCGGGGAGGGGTGTTCTCGCCGCCGACGAATCGGCCGGTACGTGCAAGAAGCGTTTTGACGCGATCGGCGTAGAGTCCACCGAGGAGAACAGGCGCGATTATCGCGAGCTCCTGTTCCGTTCCAAGGGCATGGCCAATATCTCAGGCGTCATCCTGTTCGACGAAACCATCAGGCAGAAAGCCAAGGATGGCACGCCGCTCGCCAGGGTCATCGAGCAGTCAGGCTCGCTACCTGGCATCAAGGTGGACAAAGGCACCAAGCCGCTTCCTTTCTATCCGGGCGAGGTCATCACCGAAGGCCTCGACGGGTTGCGCGAGCGCTTGGTCGAATATCGCGGCCTCGGCGCCAAATTCTGCAAATGGCGCGCGGTGATCGACATCGGACCGGGAATCCCGAGCTATTACTGCGTCAAGGCCAACGCGGACGCGCTTGCCCGCTATGCCGCACTCTGCCAGGACGAGAACCTGGTTCCGATCGTCGAGCCCGAGGTGCTGATGGACGGCGATCACGATATCGACCGCTGCTACCAGGTCACGGAGCTTGCCCTCAAAGCGCTGTTCCATGAGCTCTACCTCGCCCGCGTGAAGCTCGAAGGCATGGTGCTCAAGCCCAACATGGTGGTACCGGGCAAGAAGAGCGCGAAGCAAGCCTCGGTCGATGAAGTCGCGGAAAAGACCTTGCGGGTGCTGAAGGAATCCGTGCCGGCCGCAGTTCCGGGCATCGCCTTCCTCTCCGGCGGTCAGTCGGACCTCGACGCCACGGCGCGCCTCAATGCCATGAACCGGTTGGGCGGCGGGCCTTGGAAGATCACCTTCTCCTATAGCCGCGCGCTCCAGGCTGCGCCGCAAAAGGCCTGGTCGGGCAAGGTGGACAATGTTCCCGCGGCGCAGGCAGCCTTTACCCATCGCGCGGCGATGAATGGGCTTGCCTCGATGGGAAAGTGGACCCCGGAGCTTGAGAAGAAGGCTGCGTAACAGCGCTTCTAGTATCTCTAAAGCCCCGCTTGTCACCTAAGCGGGGCTTTCCTATGTGCGATTTGGGCTCTTGATTTATTTCTCGTTGGCCCCCGCAGAGGCAGAGTGAGACTGACCCGAAGAAGTCTCAGATCAGCTGACCATCTCTCCCGAGCAGGCGTTCTACATCATCGTCAAGGCTCGGGAATTCGATGAACAAGTCGAATCCACCGACCCGGACTCGGGCTCCAATTCTGCCGACGATCGCGAGGTGGATGTGCTCGAGGAAGACGCCGACGATCCCATCCAGCAGGAGCTCGAGGAGGCCCTCGACGCGCTCAATGTCGACGAGCAGCTCGATCTGCTCGCGCTGACCTGGCTTGGACGTGGTGAGTACTCATCCTTCGCCGAAGCCCGCGAAGAGGCGAGCGACATGCGGGACAAGCACATTACCGACTATCTGATCGGCACGCCCAAGCTCGGCGACTTCCTGGAGGAAGGGCTCGCACAGCTTGGTCTTTCGCTCGAGGATTTCGAGCGCGATCGCCTTTAAGCTCACGGTGTTGAGGGGTCGGACTGCTGCTGGGTATCAGCGACCGGCGGAGCAGGAGCAGGAGCTTCAGCAGGAGCCGGCGCGGGCGGCGCGCTCGCAATCGTCTCGGTGGACCAGACCACAAGATCACTCAAGAGCTTGGCAAAGGCATCGTCGAGGGCTGCCACGTAGGCTTGCGCGTCGCTTCCCTTGGCAGGGGCCGTGGCCTGAAACTCTTGCGCGCCGACGATCTTGCCGTCCCTGTCGAGCACCTTGGCGACAAAAGCGACATCGGCCGTCGCGGGCTCAGCCGCCGTCGAGACGTGGAAGCGCCGGATGTCGATCAGGAGCTGGTAGTCGCCAGTGATCCCCTCGCGCGTGCGGCTGATCGATTTCGCGTAGCCCGCATTCTCGAAGGTCTGGATCACTTTATCCTGGACAAGGATCGGCAGGTTATCGCTCCATTTGGCGTCGGGGAGATCGGTACTCTCGCCGGAAGCAGGCTGGAGCAAGATCTTATCGGTGTTGAAGCCCATCAGCGTGCTGGGCTCTGGCACGACAAGCAGCCACGACGGCGATTGTTGTGGTGGCGCTGGTAGATTGTTTGCGGCGACAAGATTGAAGAGCGGTACCTTCGCCGGATTCGCTCCGCCACCAGTCATGCGCTCGAGCCCTGCCAGAATGTTGTCGACCTTGTCCGAGTTGCGCGCGAGCGCGTCGGCGAACTTATCGATGTTCTCAATGGTGCTGTGCAGTGCGTCAGCATTCTCGGCGAGCACATCATCGACGCGCTGGAATGCGCCGCGCGCCGCTTGCGTCCAATCTTGGCCGGCCTGCCGTGGGGCTGTGAGCACGCCGTCGGCGGGCACGATATCGGCAGTCGCGCTGCCGCCCCTTAGCGTCACCGCGGCGCCGCCGGTGAGCCCTTGCGTCTCGATGCCGACTTGCGTGTCGCTGCGGATCGGCGTGCGTGGGTCTACGGCGATGGTGGCGACGACTTCTTGCGGGTGCTCTGGATCAAGGCCGAGACCTGTGACCTCGCCCACCCGGATGCCGTTGAACAAAACCGAGGAACCAACCAGCAGCCCAGACACCGAGCCGCCGAACCGGACCTGATAGGCAGTACGCTCGCCGAACCCGCCTTTGTTCTCGAGCCAATAGACGAAGGCGAAGCTCGCGCCGATCACGGCGAGCAGGAACAGTCCGATCAGGGCGTAGCGGGCGCGCGTTTCCATGGATCCGGTTCCTTACCTCAAGCCCCCACGCGCCGGTCGGCCAGCAGGCCGCCGCGCTTTCCTTGGAAATAGGTCTTCACCCAGGGATGCTCGGATTGAAGCATGGTTTCAATGGGCCCTTCGGCGACCACCTTGCCGTCGGCAAGCGCGGCCACCCGGTCGGACGCGTTGTAGAGGCTTTCCAGGTCGTGCGTCACCATGAACACGGTCAGGCCTAGCGTCTGCTGCAAGGTGCGGATCAACTCGTCGAAGTCGCCAGCCGAGATAGGGTCGAGACCTGAGGTCGGCTCGTCGAGGAACACGATCTCGGGGTCTAGTGCGAGCGCTCGCGCGAGAGCCACGCGCTTGGTCATGCCGCCGGACAGCTCTGCCGGGTATTTATTGGCGTCCTCGCGCGTGAGCCCCACCATTTCGAGCTTGGCGAGCGCCATCTCGTCCATGAGCCTTTGTGAGATTTGCAGATTCTCGCGCATGGGAAATTGAACGTTCTCGCGAACGGTCAGCGATGAGAACAGCGCGCCTTGCTGAAACAGAACCCCCCAGCGGCGCTCGACCGCACGCCGCTCTGCCTCGGTCGCCTTGTCGAGATCGACTCCAAGAACCTCGATTGTGCCCTGACGCTTGGGCAGGAGGCCGATGATGGTGCGCAACAGCACCGATTTGCCGGCGCCGGAGCCCCCGACGACGCCGAGGATCTCGCCCTCTCTCACATCCAGCGAGAGATGGTTGAGGACGATCTGATCGCCGAAGCCGACCACGAGGTCGCTCACCTTGATGACTGGCTTGAGCGCCATCGTCACATCCCGATCGAGGCGAAGAACATGGCGAACAGCCCGTCGAGCACGATGACGAGGAAGATCGACTCGACCACCGAGGCCGTGGTCTGGAGCCCGAGCGACTCGGCGCTGCCCTTGACCCGCAGCCCTTCGGCACAAGCCACCACGCCGATCACCAGCCCCATGAACGGGGCCTTGATCATGCCGACCTTGAAATGGGTGAGCGAGATCGCCTCGGTGAGCCGCGACATGTAGATGTCGGGGCTGATGCCGCCATAGAGCCAAGCCACCAAGCCGCCGCCGTAAAGCGCGGCCATCGAGCCGAGGAAGGTAAGCACGGGAAGGGCGATGATCAGCACGATGATGCGCGGCAAAATCAGCACCTCGACCGGGTCGAAGCCCATAGTGCGCAGCGCGTCGATCTCTTCGCGCATCTTCATCGAGCCGATCTCAGCGGTGTAGGAGCTGCCCGAGCGGCCCGCGACCATGATAGCCACGATCAAGACGCCGATCTCACGCAGCACGAGGATGCCGACGAGATCGACGGCGTAAAGCTCGGCGCCGAATTTGCGGAAATGGAAGATGCCTTGCTGGGCGATGATTCCGCCGATGAGAAAAGTGATGAGCAGAATAATTGGCACGGCCTGCCATGCCACGCGGTCCAGCTGATTGACGGTGGAGGTGAATCTGAAGTCGCGCGGACGCGTCAGCACGCGCGCCGTGGCCACGCCGATTGCCCCCAGCATGTCAGCAAACACGACGAGGCCGTGGCCAAATTCGGCACCGGCCCGGCCGACTCCGGCAAGAAAGCCGACGATCTGGTTCTCATGCTTTGGTGCAGCCGGCGGCGCGCGATTGACGGCGTGCATCTCTTCGAGCAGATCGCGGTCATGCTCCGGCATGCCGACGATCACGGTCTCGCGTCCGGCCGACGTCCATTGGCGCGTCAGGCGCTCGAGAAGCCAGGCGCCGAACGTGTCGAACTCCTGGACGTCCTTCATGTCGATCGAGACGTTCTTGGCTTTGGAAGCCTCGCCGGCCACGCTATCGACAAGCCTCTCGAGCTCGCCTGCATGCGGCGCAGTCCATGAACCCGCGGCGGCAAGCTCGAGCCGCTCGCCCTTCAATTGGCTGGTCAGCAAAGCTTCGCCCATGACGTGGCTCCTCCGGCGGCAGGCCTAATAAACCGACCTGAGACTGACGGACTAGCTTCTCGTCAGATCGATCGACACGCTCTTGAGTGCGATGTTCTGCGTCGAGATCGAAACGCTTTGGCGCGAGCCACTATAGGACACGAGCATGGACCCAACCACGGATCCGCTGATGGAGAGACTGATCCTGCCGTTCGTCGCCTGGCCCGAGGCATTTCCTTGCGCGTTGAAAGTACGCTCCTCCCAGGTGCCGGTGATGCGGCCGCCGCTTTGGCTGAGCTTGCTCCTGATCTCGACGTTGGAGCTCTCGCTTTGGCAGCGGATAGCCATCCCGAGCTGCGAGCCGCCGCCGGTATAATAGGCATTGCATTTGAGCCGCTCGGTCTTTCCTTGGCTGAGCTGAATCTGCCCGCTTCCCCGCCAGGTGCCGAGCAGGGTGTCGAAGGGATTGGCGGGATCGGCCTCGGTCGAGTGCGACTGGGCGAGGATGATGGGTGCCGTCAGGGCG
>JBKOUI010000268.1:0-5336 GCA_046723315.1 Pseudomonadota bacterium
CCGGACGCGGAAGCTTGCGTCCGTCCATCACCAGCTCGGCGCCGAATTTGAGAACGTGTGGAGCGGGCTTGGCGGCGTGCTCCTCGTATTGCTTGCTCCGTTGCTGCAAGACGTCGAGAAAAAGAACCCCTCGCTGCCAAGCATCAATCCAGTACGACCATGCGTCCAAAACGGGATTGGTCGCCCATGGGATCGTGATCGCCGGCAGCTTGGTTTGAATTTCTTGACTGATCATCGGATAGGTGCTCCTTCGATAGCTCCAACGCTGTCGGGCGTGCGATGACCGCCTTGACACAAATCACACCCGCAAATCCCTAGGTAAATTTTCGAGCAGTGCGTCTTGCTGGAGCGGTGGGCAGCGAGAAAGCGACTTCGTCAGCGTTTGTGACCGTGGCCTGCTCTTTTCCTATCGGGCCAGTGCTCAATGATTGTTTTTCAAATTGCGCTGGCCTATCAACCACACCTTAATCTAACGAAGCCGTCGTATGGCGAAATGGTGCCAGAACAGATTTAACGCCTAAGAGCTACGCTGGTTCCTGGTCAGCCTCATCGTAATCCTGTCTGCCAGCGAGATGGGACGTTGGCTTGAAGTGCGCGCCGGCGATCGCGGAGGCGGCCAAGTTGACCCTGGAGGGTGCGGTACTTGGGCTATCGGCATTGATGATCGCGTTTACTTTCGCCATGGTTTTGTCGCGCTTTGACTCGCAGCCCATTTTGAAAGTCGTCGTAATGTCGCCTTAGAGTGAATATGTGACAATATGTTGAACTCAGCGGCAAATGCGTCTCCGGTCTCCGGCCCGAGGCGCTATCGTTGTTAAGGACCGTAAGGAACGTCAGACATGGAACGTAAATCCCCCGTGATCGCTAAAACCAAGAAGCAAGAGAAGCGGATCGCCGAAGGCAAAGGCCCCAAGGGCCATGTGCGCCAAGTCATGGGCGCCGTGGTCGACGTGCAATTCGCCGAGCATCTGCCCGAGATCCTGAACGCGCTCGAGACCGACAATCAGGGCAACCGCCTCGTGCTCGAAGTCGCCCAGCATCTCGGCGAGAGCACGGTGCGCACCATCGCCATGGACTCAACTGACGGGCTGGTGCGCGGCCAGGAGGTGGTCGACACCGGCGAGCCGATCGCGGTTCCGGTCGGCGACGAGACCTTGGGCCGCATCATGAACGTGATCGGTGAGGCGGTGGACGAGGCCGGACCTATTCTGACCGCAGAGAAGCGGCCTATCCATCAGCCCGCACCGTCCTTTGTCGATCAATCGACCGAGGCTGAGATCCTGATCACCGGCGTCAAGGTCGTGGATCTTCTCGCGCCTTACGCCAAGGGCGGCAAGATCGGTCTGTTTGGCGGCGCCGGCGTGGGCAAGACCGTGATCATCATGGAGATGATTAACAACATCGCCAAGGCCCATGGCGGCTATTCGGTGTTTGCCGGCGTTGGCGAGCGCACGCGCGAGGGCAACGACCTCTATCACGAGATGATCGAGTCCGGCGTGAACAAGGACCCGCGCAAGGACGGCACGGCGGAAGGCTCAAAATGTGCGCTTGTCTACGGCCAAATGAACGAGCCGCCCGGCGCACGCGCCCGCGTCGGCCTCTCAGGGCTGACCGTCGCCGAGTATTTCCGCGACCAGGGCCAGGACGTGTTGTTCTTCGTGGACAACATCTTCCGCTTCACCCAGGCCGGCTCAGAAGTGTCGGCGCTGCTCGGACGCATTCCCTCGGCCGTGGGCTATCAGCCGACGCTCGCCACCGACATGGGCGCCCTGCAGGAGCGCATCACCACGACGCAGAAAGGCTCGATCACCTCAGTGCAGGCGATTTACGTGCCCGCCGACGACCTGACCGACCCAGCCCCTGCAACCTCGTTTGCCCATCTCGACGCCACCACGGTGTTGTCGCGCGGCATCGCCGAGAAGGGCATCTACCCAGCGGTTGATCCGCTCGACTCGACTTCGCGCATGCTCGACCCGCGCATCGTCGGCGAGGAGCACTATACCGTTGCTCGTCGCGTGCAGGAGATCCTGCAACGCTACAAGGGGCTCCAGGACATCATCGCCATTCTCGGCATGGACGAGCTGTCGGAAGAGGACAAGATCACCGTGGCGCGCGCCCGCAAGATCGAGCGCTTCCTGTCGCAGCCCTTCCACGTGGCCGAGGTGTTCACCGGCTCGCCAGGCAAGTTCGTCGACCTCGCCGACACTATCAAGGGCTTCAAGGGGCTCTGCGACGGCAAGTACGACCATTTGCCAGAGCAGGCCTTCTACATGGTCGGCACCATCGAGGAGGCGGTAGCCAAGGCCGAGAAGCTCGCCGCCGAGGCCGCCTAAAGCATGCCTGATACCTTCCATGCTCGCCCATCACGTCCCGCTGCTCACCGCGCTGCCTTGAGATCAGTTTCGGCGGCACCGAGGGCCCGGCGCTATTTCGTGCGCGGCGGCTTCGCCGAGGTCGGCCCTGCGGGCCTCACCGTGCTCGCCGAGACCGCCTTCGATCTCGCCGAGCTCGAGGCTGTCGTGTTGAACCACGCATCAAGGATGCCGCGGAAGACGTGGCCGACGCCAAGGACGAGGCGGCCCGCGACCGCCCCAAGACCAAGCTCGATCACCTCCGTCAAGTGCAGGCAACGCTCAATCTTTAGCCCTTCCCGCCGGCTTCAAGGAACACCAAGAGCGGGAGGGCCAATTTCATCGCGCCGTCGTGTCTCTCCGAAGATCCCGACCTACCGCAGCGTCGTGAGGGCGTACTGACGCTGATCACAGTACGCAGCAACGATCAATTCAACACGACAGTTTATGGCTATGAGGACAGACTACGCGGGATCTATGGAACGCGTGAGGTCGTGTTGATGCACGAGGCTGACATGCGGTCACTGGGCATCGCCGACGGCGAGATCGTTGACATCATCGGTGACGCTGGCGATGGGATCGAGCGGCAGGTCTTAGGCTTCCGCGCGACGATCTACAACGTTCCGCATGGAAGCTGTGTTGGCTATTATCCTGAATGCAATCCGTTGCTTCCGCTGTAGCCGGGTCGCGGTTTGAGTACCGGACAGCAGCTACGCTTTTTCTAGCGGTGGTGTGCCTTGCACTCTAAAGCGGACATTTTCCAACCCGGTTTGCATGTCGGCTTAGTACCATAAGCAGACATTGGCGTTCGCGTCGAATAGCGTCCTGCTAACTTGTCTTCGGTAGCTGCTGGCGACAGCTTGCTCATGGTACCAATCCAACGTGAAAGTCTTCAGCCGATCCGCGCGCTGCCGGAACGCCCGTCATTGCGCACCCAGCTCACGCTATTTCCCCGGCGGGTGAGCTTGTAGCAATAGGACTTCCCCTCCATCCAGCTCGTCCATTGCTGGCAGAGTTGACTGCCCGAGACCCACCATTTGCCGCGGTCGGATGCGCCGTCGCCGCGTGCAAGAGTTGCTGCCACCGCACCCATCCTGCCCGACATGCTGCCACCCGGGGAATAACGGATGGGAAGCTCGAATCCGGAAATTTTAAGATAGACCGTCTTGCCGCTCACTGCTTTGCGGAGCTCGTCACCTGAAAGTGACGCACGCTCAGCAGCCAGCGCAGTGCCAAGCACCAGAACCCCATCGGCAGAGAGCCAGGTGCTTACGTACACCACGGCACCGATCAGCGACGACCAAGCGAGGGATCGTTTCATTTGGCGCATGTTACTCAACTCCAGTTACGGCAAACGTGGCCTGCACCCCACACGAGACACCTGCGGGCTTGGCGGCGCATGACGGTCGTCCTGCAGACACCATTGACCATGTGCATACCCGCGCCGCAGGCGTGACGGGCTTGAGTGATCATGTTGTCCGGCTGATGAAGGGGTGCGACTGGTGTGGCGGCCTGCGCAGATGTTGCGACGGCCAAGGCAAAAACCACAGCGACGAACCTGATCATTGCTTTTCTCCCATGTGAACCTTCAAGAAGAAGAGAGAATTCTGCTCAAACGCTGTGCCCTAACCCATCAAACGCGAATTTTAGCTGATTAGAAATGCGCTACCCAATGCAGGAAGACCCCGCAGAATAAAATGAATGACACACACTCCAGTACAAACTCTACGTTAGGTCGGTTAAGGTAGGGGAAGATACCTTTCAGCATTTTTTGTTCTCCATCCATGCATCGCGAGCTATTAAGCTCGCGCTCGAATGGCTTGTGCAATCCTGCCTACAGCGGGCCGTTCTTAAATCTCCTGCCGGGTCGGCAAACGTCCTTCGGGCGTAAGCTGGTCCAGTTCGATGTGGGCTGCTATTAAAGCGTAACGGAAAGCCCTGCAAAGAACTGGTCAAAATTGCTCACCTGCCGATCAACTGCCGTCAGAACCTGGTCGGCGGTGGTATGAGTGGTGCTATCGTTACTGTCATCGTCGGTATGATTATGAACGCTATGAATAAACGCTAGGGCAGCGAGACGCTTGTTGCCACCGAGCGAAGCCGTCGATCTCCCAGTGCAGCCAACGCATGCTTCCTTGTCGAAAGGACTTCGAGCCCGTGCGGCATGTCCGCTTTGGGTCATTAGCCGACATAACGGCCCCTTCATCCCTCACTCGCGATCACAGGCATAGGTCATCCGTGCTTAATGTCCTGCCACTGACAGCGGCATCGAGATTGTAAGCAGCCCGGCATCGCCATCCACGCGGTTCTCGACCTGGTACTCGTGGAAGTAAGACAACTGCGTGCTGACCGGAATTTTGCCGAGCTGGAAGCTGTAGGTCACGACCGGTCCCAGCGCGGTCACGCGGCCTTTGAAGTAACCAAGCGTGGCGCCAGCGCCACTGTCACCCGTGACCTGCTGGTAATGGTAGCCGGCAATGCCAACAGCTAGCGTCTTCGAGAGATGCTGCACGAGGGCCGATTCGATATGGAACTCAGTGCCCGTCGTGTAGTCCGTGTCGGGGTTCTCCAGGTGAAGGTGAAGCCAGCAGCCGAGACGATGAGAGTTTTCGAAGCCAACCGAACCCGTCCAATGACCAGATGTTTCGGCCCTGGCCGCTTGCCGTTGGTGAACTGGATGCAACCTCGCGTGTTTACGCTTATGAGGGGGGTCCACTCCATGAGCCCCAAATGGCGACAACCGAAACCCGGCAATATCGCGGATACAAGATCGTGCCAATGCGTCAGTGGGCGAGTTGGTGTGCGGAGGCTTTCCCCACGCGCTGATCTACCCTTCCTTACGCAATTTCCTCTCGGCACTTTGGCACCGAGCAAGGAAGCCGCCGTGGCCGAAGTTAAACAGAGCATCGACCGCATTCTCGCTTCCGTCGAGAGGCGGCATTAGCTGAAGCCGACCCGCAATGGGACAAGATAAGAATAAGGATC
>JBKOUI010000150.1:0-8574 GCA_046723315.1 Pseudomonadota bacterium
GGTCCGCGCCGTAGAAGACTGCACCGCGATTTGTATTTCTGCGGCTAACCTCCACGGGCTCTACGCACTGGACTTGAAGCAGTTCACGCTGATCCAGATGAACATGGGTCGGGAAGTCTGCCGGCGCTTGCGGGAAGCAGGCAACCAACTGTTCCGGGCCAAGATGGGCATGCCGGACCCAGACAGCGATTCGGCATTGCCATGAATTGGGTGAAGCCTGGCGGGTAGCGAGCCCATTACTTCGGGAACGCGTTGCGCCAAGCGCATGCATGGGATGCGTCGCGAGTCGGCCCGACGCATTGCTCCGCTAACGGATTTCGTGCGGGCGGCGACCAACTCGTCAGGTCAGCGAATGCATTCCCAGAGATGCTCTTCGTCGTCTAGTTGGTCGATTTCGATCCCTTTGAAGTCGCCGCGGGAAACGACTCCCCAGATCGTGTTGTCCTCCACGACTGGAAGATGACGGAAGCCGCCATCGTTCATCTTCCGCAGCGCGTCAATAGCGAGACTATTAGGAGTGATCGTAATCGGATTGGGCGTCATCACGTGCGCCAAGATGGTCACTGCGGCATCCTTGCCTTCCGCAAGCGTCCGCACCGCATCGCGACCGGTAAAAATACCTCTCAGCCGGTGCCGTTCGTCGACCACAAGCACTGAGCCAGCCCGCCGTTCCTTCATGCACTGACAGGCGTGCTGAACCGTTTCGTGAGCACCCAAAACAAGCGGTTCTTGGTCTTTAACGATGAATGCCAGCTTCCGGTGAGTCATGGCTGCAATCCTCCCGCGCCTGCAAACACGAAGCGAAAGAAGGAGTTACCTTGTCACAGAGCTTAGCGCCGCGTTGAGCGCTGCAGCAACTACGATTCCTTCGTGGGACCCTCTGCTTAGTTCGACAGGGAGCGCAGCTCGTCGACGAGCGCGGCCCTGTCAACATGACGCCTGGAGAGCAAGGCGGCGTAGACGTCTCCGTGCCTGACGCGCTCCGCCGCAGAGACGCCGCCCGGGCTCTGCATTATTCGGGCGGCATCCCGCTCCTCTCGGGTGAGAGGCTGGAAGTTCGCCAGGGAGACGTAGGCGACCTCCAACGCCTCGATGGATTTCTTGTCCTTCTTGTTTGCGGCCTGCAGGCGGTGCCGCAGCGCAGATTTGATCAGGTCCTTCGGATAGGGCAGCTCCGAGATAGGCCTTATGGCGTTGCCGTGCTTTTCGAGCGTGGCCTCATATTGACGGAGCACCTCATCCGGTTTGGCTGACAGCCGCGCCGCGATCTCGGTCGCGCTGCGGCAGTCGATCACGCTGTCGATCACCGCGTCGATCAGTCCTTGTGGCAGCTTCGTTTCGCTGAAAAACTTCTGCGCAATCTCCGCGCCGCTGTTCGACTTCCACAGCGTCGGGCCCGGCAGCATGCCTGCCCAACGCATCTTGATCACCTTCACCTCTCCTTGCCCGACCGAGATCGTCACCTGATCGCCGTTGTTCAGCTCCACGCGGGCAAAGGACTTCTGCGGCGTGTCTCTCTTGACGATCACCTTGCCCATTTGCAGCACCTCGCCGTCGCCACAGCTCAGAGAGCAACTTTGGTTGCCACCATAGCAGGATCAATCGACGGAATACTGGCTGAGCCGTAGTATTCTGGCGGTCCTCATCGCGTGGCTTATTGCGCGGCACGCTTGAAGGTTCGTCACATGACCGACTGGGGCACACGGCTTCTGTTGATACAGAACGCCCTGATTTTTTTGGCCATATGCGCGCTCGTGCTTTGGCCGCTGTTGGTCGGCGTCCGCGAAATTTTCAAAGCCGTTCGGATCGTGGGACAGCCCTCGACCCGATTCATCCTCACTAACGAGGGCGCAACGATTTGGCTCGGAGGTGCAGAAGCCGCGGCAAGGGCATCGGCATCTGCGGGCGACCGCAGGCTTCGGCTCAGCGTGCTCCTGGTGTGCGCGGCGGAGGCGGCCTTTGTCGTTTTTCTGACCGTGTTTTTATTTCAGCACGCCAACCCGCACGGAGATGGGATGGAGATGGTTGGCGTGGGGTTCGCCGTCATGCTGATCTTTTTGCCGCTGACTTTGCCGGCATTCATTCTTGCGCAGAACGGACGTTGGCTCGGGGTCGCGGCCGGGCTCTCGGCTCTCGCGGCAGTCGCGTATTTCGCGCTGTGGCTCGAAATGGTGAGTGAATTGGGCCTTCCGAGGCCATAGGCACACTTCAGCGCCTCGCTCGGGCTCGACCCGAGGGAGCTTCCCCTCAGAGCGAAGGGGGGACGGCCAACTGATTGAGTTCCCCTCTCCTGCGCCTTCAAAGAATCCTTGAAAATGCAATCTGGCTCTGTATTCACGGCGCCAGGGGGTCTCATAGCGCGGGAGAACTAATGCCGACTCTGCGCATATCAGGCTAATGCCGGAAGTGGCGAAGGGCGGTGAAGACCATGGCGAGGCCGGCCGCGTCGGCTGCAGCGATCACCTCGCCGTCGCGCACGGTCAGCCGCGCGACCGCTTCGCCGCAGTCATGAGGTCGAGTGCCTTGTCGTAGTCGGGCACGATATCGTAGTCCGCGCAGCGAGATATTTCCTCCTCAAGGCTGTCCCATTGCATGGCTTCGAGCTCGCCCTTGGTGAACAGCGCGAAGCACTCGGGATCGCCCATCTGCGTCACGGGATTGCAGGTGCTTTCGGCGGTGGCTACCGTGTGGGCGACGTCCGGCGCCTGGACATATTTCAGGAATTCCAACGCAAGCGGCGGGAGATCCGGATTGTTGACCGTCGATGTGATCTCGAACCAGGTCAGGCCGCCTTTGCCGTCGATCGGACCTCTCAGTGGGGTGATGGAGCGCATCTGCGGATAGCCGGCCGCCCGCGCAGGAGAGACCGAATAGGTGCCGCCGGGCAGATAGAGATCGATCTCGCCGGAAATCAGGCTCCGGCTCATCTCGCCGTCGGAGTGCTGCTTGAAGGGATTGATGCCGGCGATCAGGAAGATGTCGAACACGTTCCAGTCGTCTGAGTCCTGGACACCGTAGCGGCCGTCGAGCTTGGCATCGTCGAAGAGATCCCAGCCCGCTTCCTCGGCGGTCTTGCGGGCGATCTTGTCGGTGTTGACGACGAAGCTGTAAGGGCCGAAGCGCTGGGCCATGCCGAGCAGCTCCTTGCCGTCCTCGCTCATCGCCCATCTGTAGGGCGGCCTGAAGCGCGGCAGCATCTTGTCGAAGTATGGCTCGAACTCTTCGCGCGGCAGCGGCTTGATCAGCTTTTCCGGCCACAGCACCTTGCGCGCCCAGGGATTGTTGACGTTGATCAAGTCCCAGATGTTGGTCTCGCCGGCGCGCAAGCGAGCGATCATGGCCGGATCGTTGTTGAGCGTCTCGGCCTTTACCGTCGCGTCTTCTTTCTTGCGGAACGGATCGAGGACCTGGGCGGAGTTGTAGCCCTCCCAGCAGAGGATGTTCATCTCCTTGCCACGCGCGAAGGCGTTGCCCAAGGGCATGCCGAACGGCGTGCCGAGCGCAGCCGGCGCCGGCTCCCATCATCTGCATCAGCGTGCGTCGTGAGATGGTGTTCATCGCCCGTCTCTGGTGAGAGCTAATGCCGGAAGTGGCGCATGCCGGTGAACACCATGGCGAGGCCGGCCGCGTCGGCAGCGGCGATCACCTCGTCGTCGCGCAGCGAGCCGCCGGGCTGGATCACGGCTTTCGCGCCGGCCTCGGCGATCACCTGCAAGCCATCGGGGAAGGGAAAGAAGGCGTCTGAGGCGGCGACCGAGCCTTGCGTCAGGCTTTTGACGCTTTGCGCCTTGGCAGCCTCATCGGCTTTCCACGCAGCCATGCGCGCAGCATCGACGCGGCTCATCTGGCCGGCGCCGATGCCGACCGTGGCGCCATCGCGCGCATAGACGATGGCGTTCGACTTCACGTGCTTCGCCACGGTGAAGGCAAAGATGAGGTCGGCGAATTCCTCGTTGGTCGGCTTCTTCTTGGTGACGACCTTGAGGTCGAGATCGGAGACCACTTCGTTGTCGCGCGCCTGTAGGAGAAAGCCGCCCGACAGCGAGCGGAACGTGATGCCTTGCGCCTTGGGACCGGGAAGGCCGCCGGCGAGCAGGAGCCTGAGGTTCTTCTTCTCGGCGACGATAGCCTTGGCCTCGTCGCTCGCGTCCGGCGCGATGATCACCTCGGTGAAGATCTTGACGATCTCGCGCGCGGCCTCGGCGTCGAGCGCGCGGTTCAGCGCGACGATGCCGCCATAGGCGCTCAGCGGATCGCAGGCGAATGCCTTCCGGTAAGCCTCGGCCTGCGTCTCGCCGAGCGCCACGCCGCACGGGTTGGCGTGCTTGATGATGGCGACCGCGGCGGAGGCCTCAGGATCGAACTCGGCGACCAGCTCGTAGGCCGCGTCGGTGTCGTTGAGATTGTTGTAGGAGAGCTCCTTGCCTTGCACCTGCTTTGCGGTGGCGACACCGAAGCGCTGCTCGGCCGTGCGGTAGAACGCGGCCCATTGATGCGGGTTCTCGCCGTAACGGAGCGCATCGGCGAGCATGCCGGCAATCGCCTTCGCCTTCGGCGTGCGCTCGCCGAGCGTCTCGGCGAACCACGAGGAGATCGCAGCGTCATAGGCCGCGGTGCGGGCGAAGGCGCGTGCTGCCAGCGACTTGCGCAGGTCGGGCGTCGTGGCGCCGCCGTTCTTCTCCATCTCGGCAAGCACGAGCGAATAGTCGGCGGGCTCGACCACGACGGTGACGCTGGCGTGGTTCTTCGCTCCGGCGCGGATCAGCGCCGGCCCGCCGATGTCGATGTTCTCGATGCAGTCGGCGAAATCGGCGCCCCCGCCGACCGTCGCCTCGAATGGATAGAGATTGACGGCGAGCAGATCGATGACAGGGATCGCGTGGTCGGCAAGCGCCTTCTCATGCGCTTGGTTGCCGCGCACCGCGAGCAAGCCGCCGTGGATCTTGGGGTGCAGCGTCTTCACCCGCCCGTCCATCATCTCGGGCACTTGGGTGATCTCGGCGACGTCGGTGATTTGCAGTCCGGCTTCGCGCAGCAGCTTGGCGGTGCCGCCGGTCGACACGATCTCGACGTCGTAGCGGGCCAGCCCCTTGGCGAAATCGACAAGACCGGTCTTGTCGCTGACCGAGAGCAGCGCGCGCACAATCTTTCGCGTTTCCATAGACTCGTCCTGCCCGGCCTTGAGCCGCGCATCCAGGGCAACGGGTTCGGAGTGAAGGGCTCCTGGATCGCCGGGTCAAGCCCGGCGATGACGTAATCCTAAATGGATCAGGCTGCGTCGGGACCGGTGTCGGACGGGTCGACCGGCTGGGGTGCAGCGTCGTTCGGGTCGACCGGCTGTGGGCCGGCGTCGTTCGGATCGACGAGAGCGCCGCTTCCGCCCGTCGCTCCCTTGCGCTCGATGTTCCACACGATGCGGACCTCGGTGGCCTCGCCCATCATGCCGCCGAGCACGACCTGGGAGGTGGCCTGCGGCCCGCGCGCGTCGGCGAGGAAGAAGCTCTGCTCGATGGTGGTTTCGGGCGCGTTCGAGGTGATGCGCCAGACCTCGCCGTTCTTGAGCGTGAGCTCGACGCTTTGCCCCCCGGGCGCAAGCTCGGCGCGCACGCTCGGGTGCAGATGGAAGCGGATGGCATAGTCGCCGGCAATCAGGCCTTCGGGACTCTTGAGCCCTTGTGGTGCGGAGAGCTTGTCCTCGGCCGAGATGAGCAGGCCGTTCGGCGCGATCAGGATCTGGCGCGCATGGGTGATGCCGAAGCGCTCGAGATAGCCGTCGTGGCCGCCCTTGATCCTGAGATTGTCGCCCTGGTCGGCGAACGTGGCCTGGGCGTTGGTCGGGCCGAGCAGCGGCGCATCGATGGCAGGCTGTGTGCCGTTGGTGCCGGGCGCGCCGAACTCGCCCGCGGATACATCCTCGAGCGTCAGCGTCGAATGGGCCGGCGTCGAGCGCGAGTACGGACGCCATTCGTCGTGATCGACCGACGGCGTGCCGCAATTGACGATCATCGGCGCGTTGCTCGAGCTCATCTCGAAGGAGAGGAAGCCCGAATGCGCTGTCATGCTGAGCGAGGGCGCGGGCGTCGGGCCGATGTCGCAGATGAACAGCGTCGGTCCGCATTCGAGCCGCACATAGGCAGAGTTCGCTGCGTAGCGCACCGGCGCGCCCTTGACGTCATCGTAGGCGAGCACGGTGGCGAGCGCGTCGGTGGGCGTCGGACCTGCGCCGTTGAAGCGCGTCAGCGTGCCGTCGCAGGTCCGGAAGAACCGGAGCATCGGCATGATGCGCTCGATCGCGTCGGTCAGCTCCTTGGGCGGCGGGCGGTCGCGCGCCACGAAACATTGCTTGAGCGGCAGCAGGTCGAGCAGAAGCTCGATCAGCGCTTCGGGGTTGCGCGAGATATGTCCGCCGTCGGGCAGGATCTGGCGCTCGAGCTCCTTGCACAAAGGCCTGGTGTAGCGGTCGACCACGGCCTGCTGCTCGGCGATGCAGAGTCCGGCATAGACGAGGGCCATCAGCGCGACGAGGCGCGGCACGCCGTCCGGCGCGTCGCGGTAGCCTGCCGAGAGATAGCGGAGCTGCGAGGTGAGCGCCTTGAGGAATGCCTCGTAGGCCTGCGGCTCGCCGGTATCGAGCACGAGCACCGAGTTCGACAGCCAGGAGATGACCCTGCGGCCGACGATCTCCGGCTGCCAGGCGAGTCCAGGGAGCGAGCGCTTCAGCATGATGAAGTCGCCGACCAGCGCCTTGGCCTGCTCGCGCGACAGCTCGCTGCCGGCGGCGCGGAGGTGCCTGAGCCAGCCGAAGCCGTAAAGCTCGCGCGCCCAGCCCTCTGACGGAGGGACGATCTCGAAGGGCGACTCGGTGTCGATCTCGGCAAGCTTGCCGGCGAGGCCGAAATGCCCGTTGTAAAGCTCGGTGGCGAAGCTCGGGTCCGCGGTCCTGAGCTCCTGCGGCGCGAGCAGGAGTTGCTCGGCGCGCGTGCCGGGATAGCTCAGGCTCGCCATGCCGGCGAGCATGAAGCGGCGGAGCGGACTGGGCCCGCTGAGGCGCGCCGCCTCTATGCGGGGCCCGCGCTCGTAGGGCTGAGGATCAGCGCCCGCCATTATGGTTTGTCTCCTAGCTGCCGCCCCGCATTTCTAGCAGATGCTGGGCTTCCCCGCGCGCACGCTCAAGGTGCCGCATTGTCGGGCGGCGGGCGTTTCGGATCAAGTGCGATACTTGGCCGAGGCTTAACTGCCGCGGACGAGTCTGGCGGCAAAAAACCCGTCCATGCCGCTCCATTCCGCGGAATCGAGCTTGAGCCCGTAGGGGAAGGTCCTGAGGCAGCCCGAGGGCTCGATCCAGTCCGCCTGCCCGTAAAGCTCGCCCGGGGTGATGGGGTCGAGGCTGAAGGCGCCATTGCGGGTGAGGAAGGCCGCGATCTGCGCTTCGCCCTCCTCGGGCTCGAGCGAACAGGTCGAATAGACGAGCTTGCCGCCCGGCTTGACCAAACGGGCGGCATTGTCGATGAGCCGGGTCTGGAGCGCGACGAGCGCCTCGATGTCCTTTTCCGACTTCACATAGGGGATGTCGGGGTGGCGGCGGATGGTGCCGGTGGACGAGCAGGGCGCATCGAGCAGCACGGCATCGAACAGCCCTCCCGGCTGCCATGACGTGGCGTCGGCTTCGGTGATCTCGGCCTCGAGGCGAAGCCGTTTCAGATTCTCGGCGAGCAGCTTGAGCCGCGCCTTCGAATTGTCGACGGCGATGACGGAAGCGGCGCCAAGCACGAGCTGCGCGGTCTTGCCGCCGGGCGCGGCACAAAGATCTGCGACGGTCTGCCCCGCCACATCGCCCAGCATCCGCGCGGGCAGAGAGGCGGCGGCGTCCTGCACCCACCATGCGCCATCCTCGTAGCCGGGAAGAGACTCGATGCGGCCTTTGGGCAGCAGACGCACGCTCGCCGTGGGGAGCACACGACCCGAGACGCGGTCAGCCCAGAGCGCAGGATCGCTTTTGACGGTGAGGTCTAGCGGCGGCTCGGTGAGATTGGCTTCGGCAATGGCGCGGGCGCGCGTCTCGCCCCAATACGACACCCAGCGCGACCAGAGCCACTCTGGCGTGTTGATCTGCGGGGCATCTAAGCTCGCAGCGATCGCCTCGCCGTCCTTGGCCACCCGGCGCAGCACAGCGTTGACGAGCTTGTCGTAGCGCTTGGCTCGTGGGTCGTACTGGGCGAGCGTCACGGCAAGGTCGATGGCTGCATGCGGCGGCGTCTTGAGAAAGATTAGCTGCGCCGCTCCCGACAACAGGATCGGATAGAGCAAACCCGATTTCTCCGGCAGTCCGCGTTCGAGGAAGCTCAAGAGTACGTGGTCGAGCTGGCCCCTGCGCCTGAGGCTCGCGGCGATGATGGCGCGGGCAAGCGCCCGATCGCGCGGCGGGAGGTCGAACATCGCGCCTCGTTCGAGCGAGCGGCCGAGGACGTCGTCGAGCGCCTGCTTTTTCCGTAGCACGGCGCTGAGTAGCTCGGCGGCGGCACGGCGCGCCGGCAGCCCAACCTGCATATCGCGCACGTGGGCTCGGTCCTGCGC
>JBKOUI010000310.1:0-2140 GCA_046723315.1 Pseudomonadota bacterium
ACAGGATAATGCTGTGCGCATCTTCTGGCAGAGCTTCGTCGACCAGGCTACGAGCGCGCCCTACATGGCGCGGCTTGCGGCCTATCTGAACGAGATCGCGGCGCCCGGCACCAGCGTCCATGTCGAGGGCATCACGCCCGCTGACCGCGACTTCGGTCGCCTCAGCGAATTCCGTTGTGCGATCCAGGCGGTGGACAATGGACTAGCGGCGCAGGAGAGCGGCTTCGACGCCTATGTCATGGGCCACTTCCAGGATCCGGGATTGTACGAACTGCGCTCGGCGCTGACGATTCCTGTGGTCGGGACGGGCGAGGCGACGCTGCTCGCGGCCTCGCAGCTTGGCCGTCGCCTCGGGCTGGTCACGCTCGATTCAGCTTTCGAGGTCTGGCATTACGAGCAGGCCGATCGCTACGGGCTTTCCGGCCGCGTGGTGCACGTCACCGGAATGGGCTGCCGGCCAGAGGATTTCAGCGCCGCGTTCGCGGGCGACGCGGCGGCGAAAGCGCGTATGCTGACCGACTTCGCGGCCTGCGCCCAGCCGCTGGTCGATCGCGGAGCTGACGTCATCATTCCGGCCGGCGTGCTGCCGGGTCTCCTCATTGCGAGCGAGCACGGCTTCAAGATCGGTCATGCGCCCGTCGTCAACTGTGCGGCAGTAGCGTTGAAGAGCGCCGAGATGTGGGTGCAGTTGCGGCGCCTCAACGGCACGGAGCCGAGCCGGGGGCCGAGCTTCGCGCTGGCCAACGACCGCGCCCGCCAGGATTTCCGCGCCGCCGTGGCCCGCACGCAAGCCGACAAACCAAAGAGCCCTTGAGGACAAGACATGCTGCAGCCGGAAAAGATTCTGTATGAGGCCGAAGTGACCGCGACCGGTGGGCGCGATGGCAAGGCCGCGAGCGACGACGGGTTGTTGTCGGTGTCGCTGTCGCTGCCGAAATCGCTGGGTGGTCCGGGCGGGCCGGGGACCAATCCGGAGCAGCTTTTTGCCGCCGGCTATGCCGCGTGCTTTCTCGGCGCGGTGAAGCTCGTCGCGCGGACGCGCAAGATTACGCCGTCGGCGGAGCCGACCGTCACTGCCAAGGTCGGCATGGGGCCGGTCGCGGTTGGCTACGCGCTCACCGTCGAACTCAAGGTGCTGCTGCCCGGGCTGGAGAAATCCGTCGCTGAGGAAGTCGTTGCGGGCGCCCACGAGCGCTGCCCTTATTCCAACGCAACGCGCGGCAATATCGACGTCAAGCTGATCGTGCTCTGAACGGCTCACAGGAACACTGCAGTCCGATGCAAAACTCCATCCGAACACCTTATGATCGGGTCGTGATGGCGGTTCCGGTGACGATTCCCTATGTGCGTTACTCGATCGAGAGCGCGCAGTGGTGGATCGGCCGCGCGCTGAAATCGCTGGTCGATGGCGCCGGGATCACGCCGCGCGACATCGACGGGTTCTGTGTTTCGAGTTTTACGGCGGGGCCTGATAGCGGGGTGGGGCTCACCCAGCATTTCGGCCTGTGCGTGCGATGGCTCGACACCATTCCGCTCGGGGGCGCGAGCGCGATTGCCGCGCTCCGCAAGGCCGCGCGGGCGGTGCAGGCGGGCGACGCCCGCATCGTGGCTTGCGTTGCCGGCGATACCAACCACGTCGATTCGTTCCGCTACACGCTGGAAAACTTCTCGCGCTTCAACCAGGACGCCGTCTACCCCTACGGCGCCGGCGGCGCCAATGGGAGCTTTGCGCTGATCGCGCGCAACTATATGCGCACGTTTGGCGCGCGGCGCGAGGACTTTGGCAAGATCGCGGTTGCCCAGCGCAGCAATGCGCTTCGCAATCCCCACGCTTTGATGAAGGCACCGCTGACCCTTGAGCAATACATGTCGGCACGGCCGATCGCCGACCCGATCCATTTGTTCGACTGCGTAATGCCGTGCGCGGGTGCGGAAGCATTCCTGGTGATGAGCGAGGACGTTGCCGCTTCGCTGAAACTGCCCGCCGTCAAAATTCTCTCAACCATCGAGCGCCACAATGCGTTCGGCGACGATCCCGTTCAGGTGCGGGGCGGGTGGGCGATGGATATCGACGAACTCTACGCGATGGCCGGCGTCAAGCCTGACGATATCGACTTCGTCCAGACCTACGACGATTACC
>JBKOUI010000221.1:0-4827 GCA_046723315.1 Pseudomonadota bacterium
AACTTGCCGATTTGGTTCGCCATGTAGACGAGGCGGTCTGGCGACATGCGCTTATTCCGCGGCAACCAGCGTCTCGGCGATCCGCCGCGACTGCCGGGTCAGCTCCTCGTATTGCTCCTGCCACTCGGTCGGTCCATTGGACGGCATGACCTGCACCGCCGTGACCTTGTATTCGGGGCAGTTGGTGGCCCAGTCGGAGAACTCGGTGGTGACCACGTTGGCCTGCGTCTCGGGATAATGGAACGTGGTATAGACCACGCCAGGTGCCACGCGGTCGGTGACCTTGGCGCGCAGCGTCGTCTCTCCGGCGCGGCTTGCGAGCTTGACCCAGTCGCCATCGCGAACGCCGCGGTTCTCGGCGTCGAAAGGATGGATCTCGAGCACGTCCTCTTCATGCCAAATGACGTTGGCGGTGCGCCGAGTTTGGGCGCCGACATTGTACTGGGAGAGGATGCGGCCAGTGGTGAGCAGCAGCGGGTAGCGCGGGCCGGTCTTCTCATCGGTCGCCACATATTCGGTGATGACGAACTTGCCCTTGCCGCGCACGAAGCCGTTCATGTGCATGATCGGCGTGCCTTCCGGCGCCTTCTCGTTACACGGCCACTGCACCGAGCCGAGCTCATCCAGTTTCGCAAAGGAAACGCCCGCGAAAGTAGGAGTCAGGGCCGCGATCTCGTCCATGATCTGCGACGGGTGCTGGTAATGCATCGGGAAACCGACGGCGTTGGAGAGCATGCAGGTGATTTCCCAGTCCTCGTAACCGTTGCGGGGGCTCATCACCTTGCGCACCATCTGGATGCGCCGCTCGGCGTTGGTGAAGGTGCCGTTCTTCTCGAGGAAGGTCGATCCGGGCAGGAACACATGGGCGTAGTTCGCTGTCTCGATCAAAAACAGATCCTGCACCACGACGCATTCCATGGCAGCAAGGCCCGCCGCCATATGCTGCGTGTTGGGATCTGACTGGAGGATGTCCTCGCCCTGGATGTAGATGCCCTTGAACGAGCCATCGAGCGCAGCATCGATCATGTTGGGGATGCGCAGGCCCGGCTCCTGGTCGAGCGGACGGCCCCACAGCGCCTCGAACATGGCCCGCGTGGCATCCTCGGAGATGTGGCGATAGCCCGAAACCTCGTGCGGGAAGGAGCCCATGTCGCAGGAGCCTTGCACGTTGTTCTGGCCGCGCAGCGGGTTCACGCCCACGCCGCGGCGGCCGATATTGCCGGTCGCCATGGCGAGGTTGGCGATCGCCATCACCGTGGTCGACCCTTGGCTGTGCTCGGTGACGCCGAGGCCATAGTAAATGGCGCCGTTGCCGCCGGTGGCATAAAGGCGCGCTGCGCCTCTGATCAGATCGGCGGGAACGCCAGAGACCTTCTCGACTTCCTCTGGGCTGTGGCGCGGCTGGGACACGAACTCGGCCCACTCCTGGAACTCGTCCCAGTCGCAGCGCTCGCGCACGAATTTCTCGTCTATCAGACCTTCGGTCACCACCACGTGGGCGAGGGCCGTGACCACGGCCACGTTGGTACCGGGCTTGAGCGGCAAATGGTAGTCGGCCTCAATATGCGGCGTGCGCACCAGGTCGATGCGGCGTGGATCGAGAATGATGAGTTTGGCGCCCTGACGCAGCCGCTTCTTCATGCGTGAAGCGAACACCGGGTGACCATCGGTCGGGTTGGCGCCGATGATCATGATGACGTCCGACTCTTCGACCGAGTCGAAATCCTGTGTGCCGGCGGACGTGCCGTAGGTGGTCTTCAGTCCATAGCCTGTCGGCGAATGGCAAACACGCGCACAAGTATCGACATTGTTGTTGCCGAAGCCGGCGCGGACTAGCTTCTGCACCAGGAAGGTCTCCTCGTTGGTGCAGCGCGAGGAGGTGATGCCGCCGACCGAACTCGGTCCGTATTTCGTCTGGATGCGCTTGAACTCTGAGGCGGCGTAGTTGATCGCCTCCTCCCACGAAACCTCGCGCCACGGATCTGTGATCTTGGCGCGGATCATCGGCTTCAGGATACGGTCCTTGTGCGTGGCATAGCCAAACGCAAAGCGGCCTTTGACGCAAGAATGGCCGCGGTTCGCCTTGCCGTCCTTGTAGGGCACCATGCGCACCAGTTCCTCGCCACGCATCTCGGCCTTGAAGGCGCAGCCGACGCCGCAATAGGCGCATGTCGTGACCACGGAATGCTCGGGCGTACCGATGTCGATGACGCTCTTCTCGTTCAGCGTCGCAGTGGGGCAGGCCTGTACGCAGGCGCCGCACGACACGCACTCAGACTCGAGGAAGGGCTGTTCCTGCGAAGGCGACACCACAGAATCGAAGCCATGGCCGGCGATTGTCAGAGCGAAAGTACCTTGCACCTCCTCGCAGGCGCGCACGCAGCGCGAGCACACGATGCACTTCGAGGGCTCGTAGGTGAAATAAGGATTTGAGGTATCGAGGCCGGGATTTGGATGGCGCTCACCGTCATAGCCGTAACGCACCTCGCGCAAGCCAACGGCGCCGGCCATGTCTTGCAGCTCGCAATCGCCGTTGGCCGAGCAGGTCAGGCAGTCGAGCGGGTGCTCGGAGATGTAGAGCTCCATCACGCCTTTGCGCAGCCGCTTGAGCCGATCGGTCTGGGTGTGCACCACCATGCCTTCGGCCACCGGCGTGGTGCATGAGGCCGGCGTCCCGGCGCGACCCTGGATCTCGACCAGACAAAGGCGACACGAGCCGAACGCCTCCAACATGTCGGTGGCGCAAAGCTTCGGGATCTGCGTGCCGATGTCCATGGCGGCGCGCATGATCGAGGTGCCTTCCGGCACGGTCACCCTCACGCCGTCAATGGTGAGCGTGACCTCCTTCTTGGATTTGGAAGCCGGCGTCCCGTAGTCGATTTCATGGACCAGCGACATTTCTCGTTTCCTTATTCAGCAGCTTCGAGGCGCTTCCTGGGAGCGCCGAAATCCTCGGGGAAATGGGTGAGCGCGCTCATCACGGGATAGGGGGTGAACCCGCCAAGGGCGCACAGCGATCCAAACTTCATGGTGTGGCAGAGGTCCTCGAGCACGATGAGGTTCGCAGCAACGTCCTGTCCGGCCGTGATCTTGTCCACAAGCTCGACGCCGCGCGTCGAACCGATGCGGCAGGGCGTGCACTTGCCGCACGACTCGATGGCACAGAACTCCATGGCGAAGCGGGCTTGCTTCGCCATGTCCACCGTGTCGTCGAACACCACCACGCCACCATGGCCGATCAGGCCGTCACGCGCGGCGAAAGCCTCATAGTCGAATGGCGTGTCGAACAGCTCACGCGGGAAATAGGCGCCGAGCGGACCGCCGACTTGCACGGCGCGCACCGGGCGGCCCGAGCGCGTGCCGCCGCCGATCTTGTCGACCAGCTCGCCAAGCGTGATGCCGAAGGCCGTCTCGTACAGCCCGCCATGCTTGATATTGCCGGCGAGCTGGATCGGCATGGTGCCGCGCGACTTGCCCATGCCGAAATCGCGGTAGAAGGCGCCGCCTTTGGTCATGATGATCGGCACGGTGGCGAGCGACAATACGTTGTTGATCACGGTCGGCTTGCCGAACAGGCCGATATGGGCGGGCAGGGGAGGCTTGGCGCGAACTTCGCCGCGCTTGCCTTCGAGGCTTTCGAGCAGCGAGGTCTCCTCGCCGCAGACATAGGCGCCGGCGCCCGCGCGGACTTCCATATCGAAATCGTATTTCGAGCCGGCGATGCCCTTGCCGAGCATGCCACCCTCGCGCGCCCTACGAACTGCGATCTCCATCGCCTCGATGGCATCGGGATATTCGGAGCGGATATAGACATAGCCGCGCGTGGCGCCCACGGCGATGCCGGCGATGGTCATGCCTTCGATCAGCACGAAGGGATCACCTTCCATGATCATGCGGTCGGCGAAGGTGCCTGAATCGCCCTCGTCGGCGTTGCAGATTTCTGCTGGGGCGGCGTCTGGGCGACAGTGCGCCACTTTAAGCCGGTGGGGAAGCCCGCGCCGCCACGCCCGCGCAGGCCCGAATTGACCACCTCTTCGACGGTCGCCTCGGGGCCGACTTCGATGGCCTTCGCCAGGCCCTTGTAGCCGCCGTGCGCCTTGTAATCTTCGAGGCTGCGCGGGTCTATAATGCCGCAACTCTTGAAGGTGAGCCGGGTCTGGCTCTTGAGCCAGGGAATGTCCTCGACGAGGCCAAGCCCAAGCTCGTGCTTCCCGCCGTTAAGCATGCCGGCATCGAGCAGGCCGTCGATATCACCGACGCGAACGGGCCCATAACCGATCCGGCCTTCCGGTCGCGCAATCTCAACCAATGGCTCTAACCAGTAAAGTCCGCGGCTGCCGGTGCGTACGATCTCGACATCGAGCCCACGCTTCTCTAAGGCCTTGCGAAATGCGGTGGCGACATCCTCTGCGCCGACGCAGAGCGCGCCTGAATCGCGTGAGATGTAGATGCGGGCGCTCACGTTTGCGCCTCCTTGACCAGCGCGTCGAGCCTCTGCTCGTCAAGCATGCCGTAGACATGTTTATCGAGCATTGCTGCGGGCGAGGAGTGACAAAGGCCAAGGCAATAGACAGGTTCGAGCGTCACGCGATTGTCCAGCGTGGTGCCGCCCATCTCGACTCCGAGCTTCTCCTCGGCACGCGCGGCAAGCGCATCGCCGCCGGCAGCCTGGCAGGATTCGGCGCGGCAAAGTTTCAGCACGCGGCGCCCGAGCGGCTCTTTCTTGAAATCGTGATAGAAAGTGACCGTGCCGTGGATTTCGGCGCGCGACAGGTTAAGTGCCTCGGCGACGAGCGGCACGGCCGCCTCCGGCACGCAGCCGAAGGT
>JBKOUI010000013.1:0-7563 GCA_046723315.1 Pseudomonadota bacterium
AAGGAAACGCTCCAGCACCTGCACGACGAATCGGCTCAACACGCGGATATCGCCGATCGCGCGACTTCCGAGACCGAGAGGGCGCTCGAGCTTCGGGCCCGTGACCGCCAGCGCAAGTTGATCGCCAAGATCGACGCCGCTCTCATGCGGCTCGACGACGGCACCTACGGCTATTGCGAGGAGACAGGCGAGCCGATCAGCCTGAAACGGCTCGATGCCCGCCCGATCGCCACGTTGAGCGTCGAGGCGCAAGAGCGCCACGAGCGGCGCGAGCGCGTCTACCGCGACGAATAATCAATCGACGGCCGAAAGCGGTGCGGCGACGGTCTCGAGCGATTTGCGCTCGGCATCGATCCCAAACCTGAAGACGACAATCGCTGCCGCGAGCATCAAGATCGCGCCGAGCAGGTAGCCTCCAAACAGGCTTTGCCGCGAGCCGGTGTCGATTAGGATCCCGAACAGCCAGGGCGCCGCGACGCCGCCAATCCCGGTGCCCACGGCATAAAAGAAGGCGATGGCGAGCGCGCGAACTTCGAGGGGGAAGGTCTCGCTCACGGTGAGATAGGCCGAGCTTGCGGCGGCCGAGGCAAAGAAGAAGATGACAGTCCAGGCCACCGTCTGCGCGGTGGCCGACAGAAGCCCCGCCGCGAAGAGATAGCCGGTCAGCGCGAGCAGAAGGCCCGAAAGCGCATAAGTCGCGGCAATCATGACGCGCCGTCCGATCGTGTCGAACAGCCGTCCGAGCAAGAGCGGCCCAAGAAAATTTCCCAAAGCGAAGGGCAAGATGTACCAGCCGACCTGGTCGGACCTGATGCCGTAGAAGGCGGTGAGGACGAGGGCATAGGTGAAGAAGATCGCATTGTAGAAGAAGGCCTGCGAAGCCATCAGGCACAGGCCGACCAGTGTGCGCCGCCGATGGGTGAGGAACAGCACCTGCCAAACTTCGCGGAGCGGCGTGTGGTCTCGCGCGCGGCAGCGGAACTTGGCAAGCTGTTCGTCCGGCAGATGGTGCCCGTCGCGACGATGACCATCCTCGATCACATCCAGGATTGCATGGGCCTCATCAGGCCTGCCGTGGATCGCGAGCCAACGCGGCGATTCGGGAATTGATCTCCGCATAACCAAAATGATGAGGCCCAATACCGCGCCGATGAAGAAGGCGGCGCGCCAGCCCAGGTCGGGCGCCAACAGAGCGGGGTCCAGAAGAACGAGTGACGCACCCGCACCGAGGGCTGCTCCGAGCCAAAAGCTGCCATTGATGACGAGATCGGTATGTCCGCGATACCGGGCCGGGGTGAATTCCTGAATGGCGGAGGCAATTGCGGTGTATTCGCCGCCGATCCCTGCGCCGGTCAAGAAACGGAACAGGGCGAAGCTCGCGAAGTCCCAGGCGAAGGCCGTCGAGGCAGTGGCGATGAGATAAACGCCAAGCGTAATGAAAAAAAGACGCTTGCGTCCGAGGCGATCTGTGAGCCAGCCGAACAGGAGCGCGCCGAGCACGGCGCCAGCAAGATAGAAGCTGCTGGCAAGCCCCACCTGGGCGTTCGTGAGGGCGAGACTCTCTCTGAGCGCGCCGGCTACCGAGCCGGCGAGAGTCACCTCAAGTCCGTCGAGAATCCAGGTGACGCCGAGCGCAAGCACGATGAGCGTATGGAACCGGCCCCATGTCAGCCGATCTAGTCGCGCAGGGATTGTGGTTTCGACTACGGCTGCGTCCGCTCGCGATTGCGCCAGTGCCGAAATGGTGCCCTCTGCCTTCGCCGCGCTGTCCTGCATGCGGAAAGAACGACGCGCCGACGAGGCGCGTTCCGGTTGAGTTCGTGAGTTAGTGTCGAGGCTCGATCGGAAAATCGAAGATCGTGTCTGGATAAGGTTCAGGCTCAAGGGTGAAGTGCCACCACTCCAAGGGATAGTTCTTGAAGCCACGCGCCTGCATGGCCTCGAGGAGGAGCGCGCGGTTGTCGCGCTCCTCCGCGGTAAGGCCCGGAACGATCGTGTGCGACTTGAGGTCGAAACAATCGAAGCTCGTGCCCATGGCGATGCTCCCGTCAGGCGCCTCCGTTGATTGCGGCGCGGTGCAGGGTTGGGGTTTGCCAGCGGCTGATGGCGGAGTCTTGGCTCGGAGCGGCACGAGCGTCAGATCCATGGTCGCGCCGCGCGAATGGCCCGAACGTGTGGCGATGTAGTCGGGAAACAGCGCGCTCTTCGGCAGGTTCGGGTAATAGACGATCTTGGCGTGAGGATTATCAGGCTGCTTGGCCCACTCGACGAAGACCGCAACGGCGCGGGCAGGACGGTAGCAGTCATAGACTTTGAGCGTGAAGCCCTTTGCCCTGATATCGGCTTGCACCTCCTTGAGAGCTTCGGCTGCTTGCCGCACCAGGACGCATTCCCCGGCGTCGTAGCCGTTAACTTTATGGCCGGTGAAATTGTTGTCGGTTGCGTAGCGCATATCCTGCTCGATGCTCGGATCGACGTCGCGGAGATAGACAAACTCCTTCGGCATTTCGGACGCCTGGACGCGCAATGCGAAGAGGCAGAGCAGGACGGTGGCGCCTGGACGAACTCGGCGCGGCATATCAGGTCCAAACATCAGCAGTTCTCGTGCCGACTCGAGATAAAAAAACTCCCCGCTGGAGGGCGGGGAGTGGAGAGGTTTGGGGGACTGACATGACTGGCCGAAGCCAGTCGGTGTCGGACCATTAGCAGGGAACTGCCGGCGTTCTTACGGCACTAGCGGTGAAATTACCGGCGTCGCCTCACTCGCCTGCCCCAACTACACAGGGCCGCCGTAAGCTCGGAATGTTTGTTTACCTCAACTTAACGGCTGCCACAAGTGAAACCTCCTGTGGCATTTTAGCTACAGTCAACTGCAAAAAGCTCAGGTTTTGCCGAAATTCGGCGCCGGCCGCAGGTCACTTTTGGCGATGATGACGTCCTCTAGCGGAGGCTCGAGGTGGGGCCGGCCCTTGATGCCTGTTTCGACCACCATATCCACCGGACCCCCCGTAATGATGAGATGCTCAACGTCGTCGCGCCTGATGAGCACGAGCTTGCGCTGATGGTCGACCGAAGCCGTTTCGACCACGCCAAGCCTCCGATCCCGCGGTCTCAGAAAACCGTGCGTACTGGCACGCCCGCCGAAAAAAGTTCTGAACGCCCAGACCAGAAGGGCGCCGATGGCGATCACGAACAGCATTGCCGCGACGGCAAGTATGAGGGTGTTGAGGTCGAGGGTGTTGAGATCGGGCATCGACGAGGTTTCCTACGCGCTGCGAATTAACAGGTCATTAGCCACGCCCCGAGCACGCGCGAGGCTTAAAGTGCCACGCCCGCGGGTTCGTTCCCGGAGCAAAAGCCTTGCGGACGCATAGGCTTGGCCGCTCTTTCGTGACAATCTCACCGTCACGTTGAGTCGAATCGGTTATTTTGACGGCCCATGACTGACGTCGATGCGCCGATGCGCTACGCCGAGCCAGCAACCGACCGCACTGAGCGCGACGGCAGCGTCGGGCTCGTGGTGCTGCTTGCACTTGCGCTCGCCATCGCCGCGGTCGGCCTCGCCTTGGTGTCGCGGGAGATGGCCGAGCCGTTCGTTCTTGCCATCCTCGCCGGCCTTGCCGTCATCGGCGTGTTCTGTCTGTTTGCTAGCGCCGTCGGCATCCTCCATTTCGGGCCAAGGCACGCCCGCAACGACGTCACCAAGGCCTTTGTCGACAACCTGCCGCAAGGCGCGCTGATCGCCGACAGCGCAGGCCGCGTGCTTTATGCGAACGAGGCCTATCGCGATCTGCTCGGGCTCGATCCAGAGTCCACGGTGCCTGCGCCCGATCGCGCCTTTGCCGGCAACCCGCATCTCGCCGAGGCAATCTTTCGGCTTGCTCGCGCCGCACAGCAGGGACGCAGCCTGAAGGAAGAATTCCGCCTGCCGCCGCCCGGTGAAGGCGAGAGCGAAGCCGGCGTTCTTCCGCGCTGGTTCCGTATCGCGGTGCAGCCAATGCCGGCCGATCCGCGCTCGGGGCGCAAGGGCGCACTTGTGGTGTGGCAGCTCGATGAGATCACGCATGACCGCGCGCGCGAGGAGGCAAGCTTCGCCAAGGTCCAGGCGGCGATCGCCTATCTCGATAGTGCGCCCGCTGGTTTCTTCACCGCCGACGCTGATGGCAACATCGAATATCTCAATGCCACGCTTGCCCAATGGCTGGGGCTTGATCTCTCGGAGGTAGCTGGGCGTCCGCCCAGACTCGAGCGGATCATGTCGCATGACAGCGCAGCGCTGATCGCACGCACCGGGCGCGGCCAGCCGCAAGCAACCACGCGGCGCTTCGACATCGACCTCATCAGGTCTGACGGCACGAGCCTGCCAGTGCGCGTCTTGCATCGGCTTCGCGGTGGATTGGCCCATGCGCTCGTCATCAATCGCGGACCGGGAGAGGGGGCCGAGGCCGGCGCCGCCGAGCTCAGATTTGCCCGTCTATTCCATTCCGCTCCGATTGCCATTGCCACGATCGACGCAAGCGGCGGCATCAGCGCCACCAATGCTGCCTTTGCGCGCCTGTTTGCTGCCGCTGCCGACGCGGGACGCGAAGCGAGGCTTGAAGAGCTGGTCGAACCCGAAAGCCACGATGCGCTCAGGCTCGCTCTCAACGCGGCGCTTGCGGGTCATGGCCTGATCGAGCCGGTGGACATCGCCTTTGCCGGCATTCCGGACCGTAGCGGGCGGCTCTATTTGAGCCCGATCGAGCGGACCGAGGGCGAGACCGAGTCGGCGATCGCCTATGCCATCGATACGACCGAGCAGCGCGCCCTCGAGATGCAGATCGCACAAGGGCAGAAGATGCAGGCCATCGGCCAACTTGCCGGCGGCATTGCGCACGACTTCAACAATATGCTCACCGCCATCATCGGCTTCTCAGATTTCCTGCTGATGAACCATCGTCCGACCGATCCTGCCTTCCAGGACATCATGAACATCAAGCAGAACGCCAACCGCGCTGCGGGGCTGGTGCGCCAGCTGCTCGCTTTCTCGCGCCAGCAGACCTTGCGGCCGCAAGTGCTTCAGCTCGGCGACCTGCTGTCCGAACTCTCCATTCTGCTCGGCAGGCTGCTCGGCGAGAATATCGAGCTCAAGCTCGATCAGGCTTCGGGCTTGTGGCCGGTAAAGGCGGACCTGCATCAGTTCGAACAGGTGATCATCAACCTTGCCGTAAATGCGCGAGATGCCATGCCTGACGGCGGCAAGCTCGTGATCCGTACTGCCAATGTGGATGAGCGAGAGTCGCGCGAGCTCGGCTCCCACCAGATCGCGCCCGGCGAATACGTGCTGATCGAGGTGCGCGATACCGGCTGCGGCATGAGCGAGGAGGTGAAGCAGAAGATCTTCGAGCCGTTCTTTTCCACCAAAGAGGTCGGCCGAGGCACCGGCCTCGGGCTCTCGACGGTGTTCGGCATTGTGAAGCAGAGTGGCGGCTATATTCTTGCGGAAAGTGAAGAGGGGCGCGGCACCATCATGCGCGTCTACCTGCCGCGCTATGTCGAGAGGGCGGGCGAGGCGGAGATAAAAAGCGAGCGCCGCATCGAGAAGCCCAAGGACTTGACCGGGCGCGGCACGGTATTGCTCGTCGAGGATGAGGACGCCGTGCGGAGCTTTGCCGCCCGCGCGCTCGGCCAGCGCGGCTATCAAGTGCTCGAAGCGTCAACCGGCGCCGAGGCGCTCGACGTGTTCGAGAACCATCATGGCGACGTCGACCTCGTGGTGAGCGATGTAGTGATGCCGGAAATGGACGGCCCGACCCTTATGGAGAAGCTCAGGCGCGACCGTCCGGACCTCAAGATCATCTTCATCTCTGGCTATGCGGAAGATTCGTTCCGCAAGCATCTCGCCGAGAACGAAGATTTTATGTTCCTGCAAAAGCCCTTCGATCTGAAGGAGCTTGCCGCCGCGGTAAAGGCTGCGCTGCAGCGCTGATCACAATTTCTTTCCGATAACGCGCACCCGCCGGGGCTTCCCTTGGCTTGCGTTCCCGTCTAAAGGCGGGACTAATTACGCAATCGAACATCGGAGCCTGTTACGCGTGCCGGATTACGAAGTCATCCCGCCAGAGGAAGCCGGCAAGCCTACGAGACGCCGCCGCGCCAAGCCGCGTCTGCCGGCGCTCACCATCGAGCGCTATGGCGGACGCCTCATTTATTTCTGGTATGGGCTGCGCTTCGGCGCGCTGATGAAGCTGTTTTGGCGTGGGCGCTTCTCGTTCACGCTCAATTGCATTCCCGATGTGCTCGCACTCTTCCTCTGGGTACCCTGGAACTCTCTGCTCTACTGGATTTCCGAAGCGAAATACGGCAAGCGAGCGCGCGATCTTAGGCTCGACAAGCCGCCGATCTTCGTCATCGGCCATTGGCGCACCGGGACGACGCTTCTGCACGACCTGTTCTCCGTCGATCCGAACCTCGCCTATCCCACGACCTATGAGTGCTTCTTCCCGCACCATTTCCTGCTGACCGAAGGCACGCTGCCCAAAGTGATGAAGGTGCTCCTGCCGAAGAAGCGCCCGCAAGACGACGTGCCGGTCGGCTTCGAACGCCCGCAGGAAGAAGAATTCGGCATGATGATGCTCGATCAGGGCACGCCCTATAACACGCATGCCTGGCCGCGTTTCGGCCCGGCCGACAGTGATTATCTCGACTTCAAGGGCGTGCCGGAGAAGGACAAGAAGAGATGGGCTGACGCCTATATGTGGCTCTACCGCCGGCTTTACCTCCAGCACGGAGAAAAGCGGCTGGTTATGAAGACCCCTGCCAATGCCGCGCGGCTTAAGCTGCTCACCAAGCTTTTCCCTGATGCGCGCTACGTCTATCTCGCGCGCAATCCGCTCCACGTGTTCCCGTCGACGGTGAAGCTCTGGCGCGCGCTCTATTCGACCCAAGGCCTACACAACCCGCCGCGCCTCGATCCCTGGCTCGACGACTATGTCCTCGACATGTTCGCGCGCCTGACCGAAGATTACGAGGAGGACCGCCACCTCATTCCAGTGAACCACCTCGTCGAGCTTCGCTATGAGGACTTCGTCAAGGACCCGATCGCGACCATGCGCGACCTCTATGCCAAGCTTGACATTGAAGGATTCGCCGGGGCCGAGGGCCCGATGCGCGAGTTCCTGGGCGAGCGGTCGGAGCACCAAGTCTCACACTACGAATTGCCAGAGTCACTCAAGCGGAAAGTGATCGCGCGACTCAAGCCCTATATCGATCGCTTCGGCTATCGTGAAGCAGTCGACGCCGCGCTCGGCGCCGCATCGAAGTCCGTGCCCAAGCCGCAAGTGTGCGAAAAAGAGCCGTCATAGCGCCGCAAGAAGTGATGCCGCGCGTGCAGCAGAGCGCGTCTTGCGCTATGATGGATGGTCGCATCGGATCCCGCGTTCCAACGGGGGAAAAGTGGATCCATGACCAATAGGAGGGAAACATGCGTAGAATCGCGTTCGCGATTGCGGCGGCGGCTCTCCTGCTGTTCGCCGGGTCTTTCGTCTGGAAGGCCGATGCCACCACAGGGACTGGCACGCTCGG
>JBKOUI010000071.1:0-16951 GCA_046723315.1 Pseudomonadota bacterium
GCCACAAGGAGAACCAAAGTGACGGAATAACTCACGAGGAACACAACGTTGCGAAGCATCACTTCCTCCCTGACTTGTGGGCTAACGCTTTGACGGCGGCGGGCCGCCCTTCGCTTCGCGCGGCAGATCTGGATCGAAGCAGGCCCAGCTCGGCGCGCTCGAAATCCAGATGGTGATTTCCGACGCTCTCGAATGATCATCCATATTTGTCATCCGAGCGACGGCAAGCTGTCATCCGCCACTGATAACAAATCCCTTTGTCTAATTTTTGCACTAGAGGAGGAATGCATCTGCGGTTGATTTCAGGACTGGTCGTCCTGGCTACGCTCGTCGCCTCGCCGGCAATCGCCGAAAATGGAATTGGTCAGATTAAGCGGGGCGTCTCGAACGCTAATCCAAAATCAGGAACGCAGCCAACCCGTATCGCTTCTGATTTCGCGCTGAGATTAATTGCAACCCGAGATGACGCTCTTGAGAATCCGAGCGGCCCTTTCACCTTCTTTGGCCAGCTCAGCACCGGCGCTTTGACCGAACCCGATGAGAACACTTATCTCGTACTTGATCACAGTCCGACCGGACCGACGCCTGGGTTCGATTATGGTCGCCATTTCTTGTACCAGGGGCACGAAAACAGTGCACCGCTGGCCTATGTAACGCGCATCAATCTCGACGTGCCACGCGGCAGTCCAAACCGAGTCACGCTATTGACGCCGGTCGACCCAGTCACGAACCAAACCGGTTTTGGTTCTATTGACGGCTCCACCTTTAACCCGTTCACTTTCAAGCTGCTATTCACCCAGGAAGCGGGTGCGAACGGTGGTGTCATCGAGGGAGCGCGGACGCCATTAACCCTCGATGCCTTTATCGGAAAAGCGGGCTATGAGGGCATTCACCCGGATTCCAAGGGCAATGTCTACATCATCGAAGACACGGGCGGCACCACCAGCCACACGCCGGCGATCAATAATGCTCGTCAGCCAAATTCCTTCGTCTATCGCTACGTCCCCGAAAATCCACACCGCCTTAGGGACGGCGGTCGCCTCCAGGCTTTGCAGATCATAATCGAAGGGACGCCTTTGGTATTCGGTGGCCCGGCTGCCGTCGATGCCGACATCTCTTCGCCTGCCCAGCTTAAGCTGCATACGCCGGGAACGTCGTACCCCATCCGGTCGATAACCATTCACACCGCCAATGCGGGTGACACGGCGGGTTTCGATGCCAACGCGGCGGCAAAAGCTGCTGGTGCAACCCCATTCAAGCGGCCAGAGAACATGGCTTGGCTGCCGGGATCGAATTTCTCGACATTCTTCTTCGACCCGACCGGCGATACCGATGCCGTCGCTGGCGAGAATGGCTTCCTACAGGCGCGCGGCGCTTATGGGGCGATTTTCCGCGTCGACCTGCGTGAAGTCGGCAGCGACGAGGGCACCATATCGCTGCTCTATCTCGGCGATCACGAGCATAATTCCTTCGACAAATCTCGCGTTTGCAAACGAGCACCAATTGCTCGCAACTGAGGATCGCGGCGACACGCTGCATACCCAACTCAACACGCTGGACAGCGTGTGGGCGTTTGAGGTCAAAGCCAAGAACAAGTCGCCCATCCGCTTCATTGCCCTCGGCCGAGATGCAACTTCAATCGCACAGGGCGAGGACAATGAACCAACGGGTTTGTTCGTGTCGAATGGAAGCGCTGACTCCAAGCACTTGCTTGGGACGGCAGAGTCGCTTGAGCACGCTCGTGGCTTTTTCACCCAGCAGCACGGCGACAACAATCTGTATTGAAATCTTGCCCGTTACAGGCCCTGTAGCGATGCGGAATTAATCTCTTCCGGCTTGCTGACCCAGTGAAGCCCCGGCGGGCCTTGCCAAGACATTTGAGAAAAGTAGCAGAGCGGCCGGGGCTCCCAGGCTAAATACCGAGTGTCGGATAGAGGTCGCGAGCGAAGCCCAGTGATGGAAATCGCCAGCCCCTCGTCACGCACTCGTGCGATAACTAATAGGGCTAACGCTTTGACGGGGGTGGGCCGCCCTTGGGTTCGCGCGGCAGGTCGGGATCGAAGCAGGCCCAGTTCGGCGCGCATCGAGAAGCTCGCTGCCGATCGCGTATTGGCCACACAGATTGTGGTAGTCCCATTCGCAGGCTTGTTGCACGGCCGGCGTCACCGTCACCGACTGGGCCTGCGCCACACCGGCGAAGCCGAGGATAGTCATGGAGGCAACGAGCAGTCTTGCAGCATGAACGGTCATCAACGTTTCCTTCCCTAGTGAAGAGTAATGAATGGGAGTCGAGCGGCGGCTAGGCCATGCCCATGGCCTTGGCCTTGTTCAGCAGCGCCTCGGCCTGGCGGATCGAGGCGATGTCGATCAGCCGTCCGTCGAGCGACACGGCGCCCTTCCCTTCCCGCGCCGCCTGCTGCATGGCATCGACGATGCGCTTCGCCTTGGTGACCTCGGCGTCGGACGGCGTGAACACCTTATTGGCGAGCTCGACCTGTGAGGGATGGATCGCCCATTTGCCCTCGAAACCGAGCACGGCGGCGCGCTTTGCCGCAGCGGTATATCCATCGGGATCTGAGAAATCGCCGAACGGCCCGTCGATCGGCCTAAGCCCGTAGGCGCGGCAGGCGACCATCATGCGTGACAGCGCGTAGTGCCACGGGTCGTTCCAGTAATAATGGCGGTGGCCTTCGGCGTCCTTGTCGGCGAGCACGCCATAATCGGGATGTGGCCCGCCGATGCCGACGGTACGCGCACGCGTCGAGGCGGCGTAGTCGGCGACACCGAAGGAGAGCGCCTCGAGCCGCTTCGAGCTTTGTGCGATGGCCTCGACATTGGCCATGCCGAGTGCTGTCTCGATCAGGCACTCGAAACCGACCTTCTTCTCGCGCTTCTTTGCCTGCTCGATTTGCGTCACCAGCATGTCGATTGCATAGACATCCTGCGGAACGCCGGTTTTGGGAATCAGGATCATGTCGAGGCGCGGGCAGTTTTCAACCACGTCGACCACGTCGCGATAGCAGTAATGGGTGTCGAGGCCGTTGATGCGGATCATCATGGTCTTCGAGCCCCAATCGATGTCGTTGAGGCCTTGGACGATGTTCTTGCGTGCCTGCTCCTTGTCGTCGGGCGCGACCGCATCCTCGAGGTCGAGGAAGATGATGTCGGCACCGCCTTTGGCCGCCTTCTCGAACAGCGAGGGATTGGACCCCGGCACGGCAAGCTCTGAACGATGGAGACGCGGGGTGGCCTGTTGGATCAGGGTGAAGCTCATCTTTCCTTTCCCTCCTTACTAACCTGTGGCGCCGAGACCTGCGGCGACCGTGTTGATGGATAGCAGAACTGCGGATTTATAGGCTTCGCGCTCGGCTTCGTTTTGCCCGCTTCTGAAGCGGCGCAGCAGCTCGACCTGCTCGCGGTTCACCGCATTGACGGTGGGGAGCCGCGATAGCAATGAGCGGCGATATTCGGGGAAGCGCTCCGCGAGCTCGCGTCCCTGGCTCACCTTGAGCACCATCTCGCGTGTGAGTTTGAGCTCGGCCTCGATCCGCTCAAGGATATTGGCGCGCACGCCCTCCTCGGCGACGAGGCTCGCATAGTCGCGCGCAATATCGAGATCGACGAGCAGCAACGTCTTCTCCACCTCATCGATGATGAGCCGGAACAGGCGCGACTCGTTGAACATCCGGCGGAGCAGGGCGAGGCCATCGTCGCCGCGCACTTGCAACAGGCTCGCGAGCGCGGTGCCCACGCCATACCAGCCGGTGATGATGTGGCGATTCTGTGCCCAGGCGAATACCCATGGGATGGCGCGGAGATCGCTCAAGGACTTGGCGCCGAAGCGGCGCGTGGGGCGCGAGCCGATATTGAGCATCGCGATTTCCTCGAGCGGGCTTGCCGCCTGGAAATAGCCGACGAGATCGGGATGGCTGATGAGCCCTGAATAGGCGGCGCGTGAGGCGCCCGACAAAGCTTCGAGCACATCGTCGAACTCGCGCTTCGGCCTCAAGGCCTCCTCACGCTCGGACTTCAGCGCATGCTCGAACACGGAGGCGGCAAGCAGCTCCATCTGATAGAGGGCCGTGCCCTTGTTGGCGTATTTGGAGGAGACCACCTCGCCCTGCTCGGTGACGCGGAACCGCCCACGGATCGAGCCGGCCGGCTGGGCGGCGATGGCACGCCCGGTCGGCGCGCCGCCGCGCGACACTGAGCCGCCGCGGCCATGGAAGAAGGCAATCGCAATCCCCGCCTCGGTGCCGACCTTGGTGAGCTGCGACTGGGCCTTGGCGAGCTCCCAGTTCGAGGCGACGAAGCCGCCGTCCTTGTTCGAGTCTGAATAGCCGATCATCACCTCCTGCACGTCGTTCTGCCAATGCGTGGAGCGGCGAATGACGGGGATCGACAGCGCCTCGCGCATGATGGCGGGCGCTGCACGAAGATCGGCGATGGTCTCGAACAGCGGAACGATCGGCATGGCGCAGATCTCGGTGCCGGTGGCATCGAGGAAAGCACCGCCCTCTTTCGCAAGCAGATAAGCGCCGAGGATGTCGTCAACCGAGCGCGTCATGGACAGAATGAACGAACCGAAGGCATCACGGTCCAGCCCGCGGCGCACCTCGCCGGCCTGCCTGAACATGGCAATCAGGTCCGCGGCTTCAGCAGGAAGCTCGGGGATGAGCCGTGGACCGCTAAGTGGGCGCGCAAGCTCGCGCAACAGCCACCCCCGCCACTCGCGGCTGCCAAGCTCCGGCGGGTTGGCATCCCCGTGCCCCGCGGTCGCCCACCACAGCGACTGGAGCGCAGCGGTAGTGCGTGTGGTGTTCTCTCTGAGGTCCAGGCGAACCGTGGAAAAGCGAAAGATCTCGACGGCGCGGCGCACCGGGCGCACCAGATTCGCCGCAAGCGAGCGGCTGCCTACCGCCTCGAGCGAGGACTCGATCATGCGCAAATGCATGATCAACCCGTCGGCATTGTCGTAAGCGGCGCCGGGCCCGCCAATATCCTGGCCCCCGATGCGAGCGATCGAGGCGTCGAGCTTGCGCAACACTACGGTCAGGAACTGGCGGTAAGGCTCGCCAGGATTCCGCGCGGCGATCGCTTCAGCCTCGCCGGTCGACTCAAGCTCGCGGCGCAACTCATCGCGAAAGCTCTGCGGAACCGGAAGAGCGCGCTCGGTGATGGAGAGCGCCTTGGCGAGCGCCACTAGGCGATCCCGGTAGTAGCGCAGCGAGGCGAGCGCGTTCTGCCGCAAGGTCCAAGCGGTGACGCGCGTGGTGACCGAGGGATTGCCGTCGCGGTCGCCGCCGATCCATGAGCCGAACTGGAAGAAGGGGGGAACCTCGAAATGCCTGCCCGGGTAGTATTGGGCTAGCGCGTCGTCGAGATGGTCGAGCATCTCGGGAGCTTGCGCGAACAGCGTCTCATCGAAGAAATGAAGTCCGCGCGAAACCTCGTGCTGCACGGTCGGCTTCTCCAGATGCAGCTCGCCCGTCATCCACACGAGCTCGATCTGGTCGCGCAGGTCAGCCAGGATCGTGTTGCGCTCGCGCTCGGTCCAGCGCGGCAGCTCGAGCTCACGCAGCAAGAGATAGATGCGGCGATATTTCTCAAGCACGGTGACGCGCTTCGACTCGGTCGGATGCGCGGTGATCACCGGCCTGATGCGCAAATTCGATAGTAGCGCCTCGATCTGCCGCCCTGGCACGCCCTCTTCCGCAGCCTCGGCGATCACATAGGAGAAGGTGCCGCGCAGAGCTTCGCGCCCGCGCTCCCGCTCGATGTGACGGCGCCGGCGCATAGCGGCGTTCTGCTCGGCGATAGCGATAAGCTGAAACCAGATGCCTTGCGCCTGGAGTGCGCGCGCCATCAGCTCCGGCGTGAAACCGTAAATGTTGGCGCCACCCTTGAACACCGGCTCGATCTCGGGCTGATGCTGGCGCACCACCTCGAGCAACAGCTCGAACAGGATATCGGCGGCTTCCTCGGCCGACGTGCCGCTGATCAGCGCTTGCGACGGCTCGCTCGCGAGGCGCGGCAGTTTGAACTCCTCGTTCATGATGGACTTACTCGGCAGCGGCGAAGAGGCCGTGGCGCCTTTCAGGCGGTAGGCGCCAAGCTCACCGGCTCTCCTTAGAACAAATTTCGTCCGAGTTGAAACGTTGCGGTCGCAAGCACCCTTTGCGCTACCTATGGCCGAAAACTTCATCCCTCCCAAATGGGAAGGATGAAGCGACCGAAACCTTCTGCGCCTCGGGATTACGCGATCGCCCGGCGCTCTTGCCGCGAGGCAAGCACCCCGGCGACGGTCGAGCCGAACTCGGAAGGATTGGGCGCAACCGTGAGCCCGCAGGAGCGCATGATCTCGGCCTTCTCGGCGGCGCTGTCGCCGGCGGCAGAGATGATGGCGCCGGCATGGCCCATGCGCCGGCCCTTGGGCGCGGTCAGCCCGGCAACAAAGCCGATCACGGGCTTCGACATGTTGTCCTTGATCCAGGCCGAGGCCTCTGCCTCTTGCGGGCCGCCGATCTCACCGATCATCAGCACGGCGTCGGTCTCGGGGTCCTCCTCGAACAGAGCAAGATGATCGAGGAAGGATGAGCCGTTGATTGGGTCACCGCCAATGCCGACCGAGGTCGAGATGCCGATGCCATGGGCTTTCATCTGCGAAGCGGCCTCGTAGCCGAGTGTGCCGGAGCGCGAGATCACGCCGACATTACCTTGCAAATAAATGTGGCCGGGCATGATGCCGAGCATGGCCTTGCCGGGGCTGATGATGCCCGCGCAGTTCGGCCCGACCATCATCGGGCGCCGGTCCTTGGGATAGCGCATCAGGTAGCGCTTCACCCGCATCATGTCCTGCGCCGGGATGCCGTCGGTGATCGAGCAGATCAGCCTGACGCCGGCGTCGGCAGCCTCCATGATGGCGTCGGCGCAAAACGCGGGCGCGACGAAGGTGATTGAGGTAGTCGCACCGGTCTGCTTCACTGCTTCCTTCATGGTGTTGAACAGCGGCAGGCCGAGATGGCTGCCGCCGCCTTTGCCGGGCGTCACTCCGCCGACCACGTTGGTGCCGTAGGCCACCATCTCCTTGGTGTGGAAGGTGCCCTTATCGCCGGTCATGCCCTGGACGAGCACCGGCGTGGTTTCATCGATCAAGATGCTCATGACGTTTCCTTCCCGATGGCTGGCTTCAAGCCGCAAGCCGGCCTTGGCACGCCTTCACGGCCTTCTCTGCCGCTTCGGCCAAGGTCTCGGCGGTGATGAGCTTGAGCCCGCTCTCCGCTAGAATTTTTCTTCCTTCCTCGACATTGGTGCCGGCCAGCCGTACGACCAGCGGCACCTTCACATCGACGGTGGTGCAGGCCTGTACAACGCCCTTGGCCACCCAATCGCACCGATTGATGCCGGCGAAAATATTGACCAGCACGGCCTTCACCTTGGAGTCGGACAGGACGAGCTTAAGTGCGGTGGCGATCCGCTCGGGCGATGCGCCGCCGCCCACGTCGAGAAAGTTCGCCGGAGTTCCGCCGGCATGCTTGATCATGTCCATGGTCGCCATAGCGAGGCCCGCGCCGTTGACGATGCAGCCGATCTCGCCTTCGAGCCCGATATAGTTGAGATTGTGCTCGGCGGCCTGCGCCTCGCGCGGATCCTGTTGCGAGGGATCGTGCATGTCGGCCACGTTGTGGCGGCGGAACAGCGCGTTGTCATCGAACGACATCTTGGCGTCGAGAGCGAGCACGCGGTCGTCCTTGGCGACCACCAGAGGGTTAATCTCGAGCATGGTGGCGTCGCAATCGCGGAAGGCGCGATAGGCGTTCATGATGGTCGAGACGGCGCTCTGCGCCTGCTTAATACTTAAGCCAAGCTGGAAGGCGAGCTCGCGCGCCTGAAAGGCTTGCAGGCCCACAGCAGGCTCGACTACGACCTGGAGGATGGCCTCGGGCTCGGTTCTGGCGATCTCCTCGATCTCCATGCCGCCCCGCTGCGAGGCAATGACGCGAATGCGCTCCGCTTTGCGGTCGAGCACATAGCCGAGATAGAGCTCGCGGTCGAAGGGCTCGGCCACCTCGATATAGATCCTCTGCACGGGCTTGCCCTCGGGGCCGGTCTGGATCGTGACGAGCCGCTTGCCGAGCATGTTGGCCGCCGCATCGCGGACCTCGTGGTAGGTCTTGCACAGCTTGATCCCGCCCGCCTTGCCGCGCGCGCCAGCATGGATCTGGGCCTTTACCGCCCAGTTCCAGCCGCCAAGCTCGGTCGCGGCATAGACCGCCTGATCGGGGCTGAAGGCCACGGCACCTTTCGGCACCGGCACGCCGAAGCTCGAGAGCAATTCCTTGGCTTGATACTCGTGGACGTCCACTTCTCTCCTCCCTGATCACGCGTGGCCCTCGGCCACTTGGGTAAGCGCTAACTCAGCTTGCCCTTGACGACTTTGTACGCCTTCTCGGTCGCTGCTTCGGCTCCTGCCAGGAGCTTCTCCAACTCTTTCACCTTAGCCTCGGCGAAAGCTTTGTCGGTAATAATTTTAGCATTGGTGAAAACATTCAAGGCGGCGCTTCGCAGTGCAGCATAAGCGGCAAGCACGCCGACGCCCGCGTCAGAGATCACGTTGAGATTGCCCTTCTCCGAGGCGATGGCGGCGAGGTCGATCACCTCGCGCGCCGCGTGGCAGCAGCGGAGCGGAACCTCGGTCGCCTGCTTGAGCGCGGCCTGAATTGCCTTGTCGCGCGTTGCCTTTTCGGCGTCGGTCTCCTTGGCCATGCCATAGGCAGCCATCACCTGGTCGAAGGCCTTCACGTCGTCCTCGATCATGCCGGTCAGCTTGTGGCGGAGCGCTTCCGCCTTGTGCAGCACCTCTTTCATCTCGCCTTCGACGTCGGCGTACTTCTTCTTCCCGATGGTGAGATTGCAGATCATGCTGACGAGCGCGGCGCCCATGGCGCCTATGTTGGCGGCAGCGCTGCCGCCGCCCGGCGTCGCTTTGCTGCTCGCCAGGGCGTCAAGGAACGGCTCGATCGCGGTGTCCTTGAACTTCGTCATCAGGCCATCTCTTTCGCGAGCGCATAGATCTCTTCGGCATCGAGCACGCCGTCCGAGCTCTCAAACAGCTGCTTGATTGAGCCGCGATGCAGCTTGAGCTTGAGCCCGCCAATGCCGAGCGCGCCGAAGGCGAGCTTGCCGTTATAGTCCTTGCCCTTGTCAGTCGCCTCGATGCCTTCGATGCCGAGCGGCGGCTGGGCGTTGACGTCGGCCAGGAGCTGGATGTTGGGGTTGTCCTTCCAGGCCGAGGCGGGCAGGAGCTGGGCGCCAATGGCGCCGGCGGCATAGACGATGTTCGCATCCTTCACGGCCTCGGCCCGCGCCTTGTCATCTGCCGCGGCAATGCCCTTAACATCGACGCCAAACCGGTTCTTGAGTGCCTTAGCGGCTGCCTCGGCGCGGTCCTTGGTGCGCGAGGTAATGGTGACATCGGCGCCTTCCTGCGCGAGGAAAGCCGCCGCGCGCATGCCGACCGGTCCCGTGCCGGCCAGCACCACGGCCTTCTTGCCTTTGAGCTTCTTCGCCTTGGCGAGCAGCGCCACACCGGCGGCAGCGGTCGTGTTCGAGCCGTTGGAATCGAGCATGACCGAGACGCGGAACGGTCCGAAGAAGCGCTTCTTCACCGCCTCGAGCAGCGCCTCGCCCTTTTCCATGTTGCCGCCGCCGATGAAGATAGCGGTGTTCTGCTTGTCCTTGCCGCCGCGGGTGAAGACTGTGCCGTCAACCAAAGCTCCGACATTGTCGGGCGTGATATTGGCGTAGCCAGTGACGCGGTCGGCGCCGCCGTCATAGGCGACAACGGTGTCGAACACGCTCGGGAATGGATCGGTATCGAACTGGAACAGAAGTTTTTTCATGGCATCGCCTCCCGGCTATTCCTTGACGACGTTCTGCGGCTTGCCGGCCACGAACGCCTCGATATTGTCGATGAGCTGATCGGCGAGGATCTGCATCGCCTCCTGGCTCGCCCAGGCGACATGCGGCGTCACGATCAGGTTGGGGATGGTAGCATCGAGCAGGATGTTGCCGTCCTTGGGCGGCTCCTTGGTCAGCACGTCGAAACCAGCGCCGGCAATGGTGCCTTTGCGCAGCGCCTCGGCGAGCGCCGCCTCGTCGACCAGCCCGCCGCGCGCCGTGTTGATGAGGATCGCGGTCGGCTTCATCTTGGCGAGCTCCTTGGCGCCGATCATGTTCTTGGTCTGCGGCGTGAGCGGGACATGCAGAGTGATGATGTCGCTCTCGTTCAGGATAGTCTCGAAATCGACAAGGCCAGGCTGCGGCACGACGTCGAAGGGCAGCACCTTCATGCCGAGACACTCGGCGCGCTTGGCGATCGACTTGCCGAGCGCGCCGTAGCCGACGATGCCGAGCGTCGAGCCCGCAATGTCGCGGATTGGGTGGGTCAGGAAACAGAACTGGCTCGACTTGGTCCACACGCCGTTCCGCGTGTCCTCGACATAGGCGAACAGGTTGCGCCTGAGCGCAAAGATCAGCGCGAGCACGTGCTCCGGCACGGTATTGAAGGCGTAATTGCGGATGTTGACGATGGTGATGCCGTGCTCTTTGCAATAGGCCTTGTCGATGATGTCGGTGCCGGTCGCGGCCACCGCAATGAGCTTGAGCTTCGGCAGCGCCTTCAGCGTGTCGGCCTTCATCGGCACCTTGTTGATGATGGCGATGTCGGCGTCCTTCAGACGCTCGACGATCTCGTCATGCGTCCAGGTGGACTGATATTCCTTGTAGGTGTGCGGAAAGTTCGGTTTGCGGACCTTGGCGTCCACCGACTCTCGATCGAGGAACACGATCGCGTGCTGCACTGAACTCTAGCCCCTGGTCAAATCGCGCGGACAACTCCGCGCGGCAACGCCTCAACTAACCCGGCACGGAGAAACTCCCTGCCGGGCGCCCCGACCTCAAAACTCGGCTAGCGGAACCGGCGCGACCGCGCCTCGTCCCGCGCTCCACCTATTCGGCGGCGACCTTTTGCTGCTCGCGCACTTGCGTGGCGCCGAGGAACTCAGCCTGCGCGCCTGCCACGCCCGAGCCAAGCTCGACCTCGATGCCGATATCGTTCATGGCCATCTCGGCGCCTGCGATCGCACCGAGCAGCATGAGCTCGTTGAGATCGCCGAGATGGCCGATGCGAAACAGCTTGCCGGCCATCTGCGAGAGGCCAGCGCCGAGCGCGAGATTGTAGCGGCGATAGGCGCGATCGATCACCTCGGCGCCGTTGAAGCCGTGCGGCACCATGATCGCGCTCACTGTGTCGGAATGCCACTTTGGCTCCTTGGCGCAGAGCTTGAGCCCCCAGGCCTCGACCGCGGCGCGGGTGCCATTGCCGAGATGGCGGTGGCGAGCGAACACGTTCTCGAGCCCCTCCTCCTCGAGCATGGCGAGCGACTCGCGAAGCCCATGCAGCAGAGGAAACGCCGGCGTGTAGGGGAAATAACCGGCGGCATTCGCCTTCACATGGTCGCCGAACTCAAAATAGGCGCGGCGGCATTTGGCGTCCTTCATCGCCGCGACCGCCTTCTGGCTCGCGCACACGATGCCAAGGCCCGCCGGAAGCATCAGGCCCTTCTGCGAACCGGTGATGGCGAGGTCGACGCGCCACTCGTCGAAGCGGAAATCGATGCTTGCGATCGAGCTCACGCCGTCGACATAGAGGAGCGCAGGGTGACCCGCGGCATCCATGGCGCGGCGCACGGCCGCGACGTCGCTCGTGACGCCGGTCGCGGTCTCGTTGTGCACGACCATGACGCCCTTGATCTCGTGGTTCTTATCCTCGCGGAGCGCCTCCTCGATCTTGTCGGGATGGACGCCGGTGCCCCACTCCTCCTCCTGCACGATGACCTCGAGACCGTGACGGCGGGCGAGTTCGATCCACAGGCTGGAGAACTGGCCGAAGCGGGCGGCAAGCAGCTTGTCGCCGGGCGAGCATGTATTGGTGAGCGCGGCCTCCCAGGCGCCGGTGCCGCTCGAAGGATAAACCACCACCTGACCTTCGCGGGTCTTGAAGATCTTCTTCAGGTCTTCGAACAGCGGCAGCGTCAGCTTGGGAAAATCGGAGGATCGGTGGTCCTCCATGGCGATACGCATGGCGCGCAAGATGCGGTCGGGCACATTGGTCGGTCCCGGAACAAACAAAAAATTGCGCCCTGGCTTTCTTGCTCCAGCCATTCAAGTCCTCCCCTGGGATTTCTTAATTGGGCCGGAAGACGGCCCGGATTCGCGTGGGAAAAGGTTGGTAGCGTAAAGCTTTGCCGCCTTGCAACCCCTTTCCGGCCTAAAACAGGCCGGCAATGCGGCCGTCGGCGGCAAGCTCGATATTGTTGGCCGCCGGCACCTTGGGCAGGCCCGGCATGGTCATGATGTCCCCGCAGATCACCACCACGAACTCCGCACCGGCGGAGAGCCTCACCTCGCGGATCGGTATGGTGAAGCCCGCTGGCGCTCCCTTGGCGTCAGCATTGGTGGTGAAGCTGTATTGGGTCTTGGCGACGCAGATCGGGAACTTGCCGAAACCTTCCTTCTCGAGCTCGGCGAAGCGGTCCTTCACGCTCTTGTCGGCGCTGATGTCGGACGCGCCATAGATTTCGCGGGCGATGGTGCGGGTCTTCTCCCACAGCGTCATGTCGTCGGGATAGAGCGTGTGGAACTTGCTCGGCTTCTCGTCGACGGTGCGCACCACGGTCTCGGCAAGCTCGACAGCTCCGGCGCCGCCCTTGGCCCAATGATCGGCAAGAACGCACTCGACCCCGAGCTTGCCGCAGAGCTTGCGGAGGAGATCCATCTCGGCGTCGGTATCGCTCGAGAAGCGGTTGATCGAGACAATCACCGGCACGCCGTATTTCTGCACATTGCCGACATGCCGTTCGAGATTGGCGAGTCCTTTCTCAAGCGCCTGGAGGTTCTCCTTCTTGAGGTCGTCCTTCGCCACCCCGCCGTGCATCTTGAGCGCGCGGATGGTGGCGACGATCACCACACAGTCTGGCTTCAGCCCCGCCTTCCGGCACTTGATGTCGAAGAATTTCTCGGCGCCGAGGTCAGCACCGAAGCCCGCCTCGGTGACGACATAGTCGGCGAGCTTGAGCGCGGCCTTGGTGGCGATCACCGAGTTGCAGCCATGCGCGATGTTGGCGAACGGTCCACCATGGATGAAGGCCGGATTGTTCTCGAGCGTCTGCACGAGGTTCGGCGCAAGCGCGTCCTTGAGCAGCGCGGCCATTGAACCTGCGGCGGACAAGTCCTTGGCAGTGATCGGCTTTTTATCTCGCGTCTGGCCGATCTGGATCTGGCCAAGCCGCCGCTGAAGGTCGGTCAAGTCGGAGGCAAGGCAGAAGATCGCCATGACCTCTGAGGCGACGGTGATGTCGAAGCCTGCCTCGCGCGGGAAGCCGTTAGCCGCGCCGCCGAGCGAGGTGACGATGGAGCGGAGCGCCCTGTCATTCATGTCCACCGCGCGCCGCCAAGTCACGCGGCGGCTGTCGATGTCGAGCTTGTTGCCCCAATAAATGTGGTTGTCGATCATCGCCGCGAGTAGGTTGTTGGCGGCGCCAATCGCGTGGAAGTCGCCAGTGAAATGGAGGTTGATGTCCTCCATCGGCACGACCTGGGCGTAGCCACCGCCCGCTGCCCCACCCTTCACGCCGAAGCAAGGCCCAAGCGACGGCTCGCGGACGCAGATCATGGCCTTCTTGCCAATCTCGTTCAGCGCGTCGCCAAGTCCGACCGTGGTCGTGGTCTTGCCCTCGCCGGCAGGCGTAGGCGTGATGGCGGTGACCAGGATCAACTTGCCGTCGGGCCGCTCCGCCAAAGAGGCGATGTAGTCGAGCGACACCTTGGCCTTGTAGTGCCCGTAAGGAATCAAATCCTCAGCCGGAATATCGAGTTTGTCGGCAGCTACATCGACGATCGGCCGCATCTTGGCGGCCTGGCTGATCTCGATGTCTGATTTTGGGTTTTTGTGCTGTTCGTCTGAGCGCTTGCCCGGTTTTTTTGCAGCTTCACGCGGCTGGACTGACATAACTCACGATTCCCCGGGGATTAAGGCTCAGTTGCATCAGGAATGGGCACCGTAATTCATTCGCTTGCCTTTTTGCAACGTTTGTGCAGGTTCTGCGCGGCTTTGCCGGGGAGGATCGGCCGCTGATGAAGCCTGACGAACTGCTCAAAGCCATGTTCAACGCTGCCGTCGAGGCGGCGCTCCCCTCGATCTGCGTGCCTGCTCACCTCCCGCCGAAGCCGAAGGGTCGGACGGTGATCATCGGCGCCGGCAAAGCATCTGGCGCGATGGCCAAGGCGCTCGAAGATGGCTGGGACGGTCCGCTCGAAGGCTTGGTGGTGACGCGCTACGGCTATCGCGTTCCGACCGAGCGGCTCGAAGTGGTCGAGGCGGCCCATCCGGTGCCTGATGCAGCCGGCAGCGATGCTGCGCGGCGCATCCTCGAGCTGGTCCAGGGACTCACCGCCGACGACCTCGTGCTTTGCCTCATCTCGGGCGGCGGCTCCGCCCTGCTCTCCCTTCCTGCCGAAGGCTTGACGCTCGAAGACAAGCAGGCGGTGAATAAGGCGCTGCTCAAGTCGGGCGCAACCATCTCCGAGATGAACACGGTGCGGAAGCATCTTTCCGCCATCAAAGGCGGGAGACTCGCCGCGGCCGCGCATCCGGCACGCGTGGTGGCGCTGATGATCTCCGACGTGCCCGGCGACGATCCTTCAATCATCGCCTCAGGCCCGACCGTGCCCGACCCCTCGACCAACGAGCAGGCGCTCCACATCATCGAGAAATACAAGATCGACGTGCCCAAGGCGGTGATCAAGCGCCTGCGCGAAGGAGATGAGACACCCAAGCGCGGCGACAAGCGGCTCGCCCGCGTCGAGAACATCATGATCGCAACGCCGCAAGCATCGCTCGAAGCGGCAGCGGAGGTTGCGCGCAAGGCAGGAGTTGCGCCCGTCATCCTCGGCGACTCGATCGAGGGCGAGTCGCGCGACGTTGCGCTGGTCCATGCCGGCATCGCGCGGCAATGCGCATTGCGCGGGCAGCCGGAGAAGCCACCTTGCGTCCTGATCTCAGGCGGCGAGACCACGATCACGCTGAAGGGCAAAGGCAAAGGCGGGCGCAACACCGAGTTCCTGCTCGCGCTCGCCATCGCGCTCGACGGCATGAAGAGCATTTACGCGCTTGCCGGCGATACCGACGGCATCGACGGCAGCGAGGACAATGCCGGCGCTCTGATCTATCCCGATACTTTGAAGCGCGCCGAGAAGGCGGGCATCAACGCGAAGGCCATGCTCGCCGACAACGACCCGTGGACCTTCTTCAATGCGATCGGCGATCTTTTGGTGACCGGCCCGACGCTAACCAATGTCAACGACTTCCGCGCCGTCCTGATCGAGAGGTGCCGCGCACTATAGCGAGGCGCCGATGGGGCTCCTCTTACGGGGCGACAGAGACTGAGATATTCGCAGTGAATTCGGGGACTGGTCTCGACACGAAACTGCCTCCACGTAACCACGCCGCTGGCGAAATCCTTACAACAGCAGGTCCAGCCAAATCATGGTCGCCGGAGAATTCCCAGAATTCCTCCTCAGCGCGTGCAGTCGAGATCGCCTCCGAACCGCTCTAATCGGAAGGCAAATGGTTCATCCCCGTCGCAGTCGAGAGCAAAAACACTTACAACGAGATCTTCTCTTTCGGAGATCGCGGGGAAGCTGACCGTTCGCCCGATCGAAACAGTCTCCCCGGTCGAGACGTTCCGGGCACCGCCGGACGCTGGAAACGAAGGCCCGTCGATGCGCCTGCCATACCGCGGTGCGGCTTCCCCGACGAAGTTCGCGACGTCGAAGAAGACGTGCCAATCGCCTACGCTCAGATTATCCATGTCGTCGTGAACCACGACGCTAGTGAGAGTCACCGTGATCGTTCTGAGCCTGGCGGCTTTGCCCAATTGTCGGAAGGGCTGCCGTCCTCGAAAATTCCAAGCAACGGCGCTCCACCGCCTTCTATGTCGCGCAGAAAGATTGACGTCATGTACCGCGCGCTTGGCGTGAAGCGACCGGAAATTCCTTCCTGATTGATGCAGATCGGAAACTCGATCTCTTTCGTGTCGCCATCCTTTACGAACTGATCCTCACTAATGTTGAAGAACTCGCCCGCCGCACAACCGCCAACCTGGGCGATGGCGAAGTTTTGCGTGCGCGCTCCATCATTGAACACGCCGACGCGGACACGGATGGTGTCGCCCCGCGATACGGGCGTATCCTCACCAATTCGCTCCACGCTCTTGCTGTGGAGATCGGCAACCGCGGGGGCCGCGACCCCAGCGGCAAGGGCGAGCGTGACTGTAAACAGAATCGGCCTGGTCGACTGCCGCCTGAACAGCGTCGTAGAACGTCGCCGTGTCATCGAAGGGCCCTCTGTGCGCCTATCGGGGCTTCGCGCGCACTGACCCTGAGCGGAACAGACTATATACTAGAAGTTGTGCTGACGTCTAAGGCAATTCTCACCGAAGTCAGCACCTTCCGCGCCGTGCTGATCGAGAAAGCCTAACGGCTAGGGCAAAGCTATAGCCGCAGCAGAGCTTCGGCGTTGCCGCGGCAGATCTTCTCGCGTGTCGCCTCTGACACTGGCGCCGCTTCGATGAAGCGCGAAGCCACGCTCGAGTCCTCGTAAGGATAGTCGATCGAGAACATGACCTTGTCCTCGCCGAGCGCGGAGATGGCGCAGAGCAGCGGCTCATTCGCGAACTGCCCCGAGGTGGTGACGAAGAAATTATTCTTGAGATAGGACGACGGGGGCTGCTTGAGCCGGCGTGAGGTCTGCGTGGCCGCATAGCGGCTGTCGAGCCGCCACAGCATGTAGGGCAGCGTTTCCCCCATATGGCCGAGAATGATCTTGAGC
>JBKOUI010000091.1:0-8820 GCA_046723315.1 Pseudomonadota bacterium
ATGCACGGCGGTCGCTGTATCTCAGCGCCGGCGAAAGCCCCAAACGCTGCGGCTGTCCGAGGCGCGACTGCCTCCCGCGCCTCAACGTGCGGGCAGACGGCGCACGTCGCCGGTAAGACCGGTCCCCCAAGATCCCCCCAATCGCGCGCACCTAAAGAAGCGCACTTTCCCTGCCGAACAGGCAAATCTTAGGAAAATCAGCTTGTAACGGGCTAGTGCAGCCGCGCCACACTAAGCGGAAATCGCCTGACCCAGGGACGAGCAGAGCTCCGGACATACTTATGGCTTCCCTGACGCACTCCCGGCGGAGTGCTCCCAAGGACCTGTTTCAGCCTATAAGCATGTGCCATGGCCAATTACCGCATCGTCGTCCGCCATTTCCCGCCGGCGCTTCACTACCTGCAGCAGCGGAAATGGGTCCGGCGCGACGATGTGCTGGCCTACGCGCCAGGAGTGCGTGCGCCATCGTTCAGTACCGATGCCTTGGGCTTTCGCCATACAAATTTCGAAGGCCGCGATATCGGCATCGCTAATATCGAGGACCACGGCCGCTTAGGTCTCGTCCTCGGTTCGTCGCATCTGTTCGGTTTCGGGCTCAAGGCAAACGGTGAGACGCTACCCTCGCGCCTGTCCGAGCGTTTCGGCTATCCCTTTCTCGGCATCGTCTATCCTGAAGCCGACACGCGGACCCTACATGCCACGCTATTCCGGCTCCTGCGCCAAGCAGGAGGGCGCATCGCAAACGTGATTCTCATCACCGGTGGCGACTTCACCCGCTATTGCTATGTCGAAAGCGCCGATCCTTTGTTCGGGCCGCCCATGCTGACGAGCGATGCCCGCTCGAAGCAGGCCGCGGTCTCAGATACCGAGTTCGCGAGCTTCATTCACTTCACTTGCTTCTGGACCAGGGCTTGCGGTGAGCTGGCGAAAGAGGCTGGCGTTCCTTTCAGCCTTGCCGAAGACGTTACCTTCTTCGAGAAATCGAATCCCGACGCCACCGAGACGGCGTGCGAGCTCGGCGTGCCGCGCAGCGAGTTGCAAACCAAGCGCTTCACCTTGCATCGGCGTCACTTTGCGGCATCGTTCGCCGCGCGTCGCAAGCTTGCCGAGACCTGCCGCCTCAGGCTGGTGAGCTTTCCCCAACCCGCAGAGCTTCGCTTCATCGACGAATATCACTACCGCGCCGAGAGCCAGTCGCTCATCGCCGAGCGTCTCGCCGAGCAGATTGGCTGATCCGCTTCAAGATTATTGTTTGGGCTGTCGCTTATCGAGCGCGGCGAGCCCATCGGAAAATCCGGTAAGCTGCGCGACCGCCTGCAGCGCCTGGCCGTTGAGCGCATAGACGGTGATCGTCCCCTTCTGCGACTTGGCGAGTTCCTGCTTAAGATCGTCGGGCACAAGGAGAACCGCGCTGCATTGTTGCGGGACGCAGGCCTGGTAGGGCATCCGGTAGACCTTTACCGCGTCGGGTGAGAATTCGAGGCCCTTTTGCAAGGCGACCCCGGTCGGTCCGTCGATCCTGAGCACGAGGTTGCCTTTTGGGCCATAGGCCACGGTCACGCGGAAGACGAGTTTATTGGACTCGCGCTGGACCAGCGCCTGAACGAGAGAGCAGGGCTCCTTAGTGTCCTTTCCACAGACGAGCGCCCATTGGCCGAAGTTGCCGGCGACCGTCATCTCAGGCTGCTTTGCAGGCTCACCTTGTGGTTTAGCTGGTGCGGCAGGCTTGGCTACCGAGCCGCCGGGCGCAACATTGCCACCGGTTTGGGCCAGGGCCAGTCCGCCCGCGATAAGCGCAAGTCCGCAGACGAGTGTCAGAGCGAGGCGCCACCGCATGATGCCCGACCCTTCTTGTTGTAGTTCCGCATGCCTTCACCTCCTGCCGGAATGGGTAACCGCCGGCGAGTATAGTCAGCAAAATAACCACTGTAAGTGCAAGTGCATCCAAGTCTTGGGCAAAAACATTCCATCGACCGCGTCCCACACCTCGCCTATAAGCCCGCCATGCCAGCCACACCTCCGAAAATCGGCTTTGTCAGCTTGGGTTGTCCCAAGGCCCTGGTCGATTCGGAGCGCATCATTACCAAGCTCCGCGCCGAGGGCTATGAGCTATCGTCGAGCTACGAGGGGGCCGCCGCCGTCGTGGTCAATACTTGCGGCTTCCTCAACAGCGCCAAAGAGGAATCGCTCGAGGCGATCGGGGAGGCGCTGGGCAAAAACGGTCGCGTGATCGTCACCGGTTGTCTCGGTGTCGAGTCCGATCGCATCCGTGCCCGCTATCCCGATGTGCTCGCCATCACCGGTCCGCATCAATACGAGGCCGTCGTCGAGGAGGTGCACAAAGCCGTTCCTCGGCCGCACGACCCCTTCGTCGATCTTCTGCCGCCGCAGGGCATCAAGCTTACGCCGCGGCACTATGCCTATCTGAAGATCTCGGAAGGCTGCAACAACGCCTGCAGTTTCTGCATCATCCCCGCGCTGCGCGGCAAGCTCAAGAGCCGCCCGCTGGGTGAGGTCATGCGCGAAGCCGAGAGGCTGGTCGCGGCCGGCGTGAAGGAGCTGCTGGTCATTTCGCAAGATACAAGCGCGTATGGGCTCGATCTCCGTTACGCCAAGAGCGCGTGGCGCGGGGAGGAGCGTGACACGCGGTTCATCGCTCTTGCTAAGGCGCTTGGCTCGCTCGGCGCCTGGGTGCGGCTCCATTACGTCTATCCTTATCCGCACGTCGATCAGGTGCTGCCGCTGATGGCAGAAGGGCACGTGCTGCCTTATCTCGACATTCCCTTCCAACATGCCAGCCCCAAAGTGCTGAAGGCGATGCGGCGGCCAGCGCACCAGGAGAAGACGCTGGAACGTATCGCGCTCTGGCGCGACCTCTGCCCCGAGCTTGCCATCCGGTCGACTTTCATCGTTGGCTTCCCCGGTGAGACCGACGAGGATTTCGAGCTTCTGCTTGATTGGATTGGCGAAGCGAGACTCACGCGCGTCGGCTGCTTCAAATATGAGAACGTGGACGGCGCCGCGGCCAATGCGCTCGATGACCATGTGCCCGAGGAGGTGAAGGCAGAGCGCTATGGGCGATTGATGGAGCGTCAACAGGCGATCAGCGCCGATCTGCTTGCCAGCCGCGTCGGCAAGACTGTCGAGGTGATGGTCGATGAGGTTGATAATGAAGGCGCCATCGCCCGCTCGCACTGGGACGCGCCCGAGATCGACGGCAACGTGTATTTGAACGGTGAGACGAGCCTGAAACCCGGAGACCGGGCGATGGTGCGGGTCGAAGCGTCTGACGAATACGACTTGTGGGCCGATCGGCTCGGCTCTGAGGCCATGCGCGAGCGTATCGGCACACCCGCATAGTTTGCTGGACTACGCCGCGCTGGCTGCCCTTGCCTTGACTTCCTCCTTCGCCCCTTCTGTCCATTCGGCCATGGCGGGAAGCGCGAGCAAAATTTCGGCGTAGGTCGCAGCCGTTCCATCGTCGCCGAACTGCGAAAGATCGACGCCATAGGTGCGGAAGCGGGTCGCCACCGGCGCAAACATCGCGTCGGCGTTGGAAAAGGCGCCGAACAAGAACTCGCCATCTTTGCCGAAACGCGACCGTGCATCATGCCAAATCGCCACGATCCGCCGGATGTCGGTTTCGAGCGCCTCGCTGATCGGCGGGCAGGGCAAGGTCGCCAGCAGCTCCATGGACATGTCGTTGCGTAACGTGACGAAGCCTGAATGCATCTCGGCTGAAATGCAGCGTGCAGCAACGCGCGCCTCCCTATCATGCGGCCAGAGGTGGTGCTCGGCATGGTGCTCGGCGAGATATTCGAGGATGGCGAGGCTGTCCCAGACGACGCCGGTTCGTGTTTTGAGTGCCGGCACCTTGCCGGATGGCGTGTGACGCAGGATTTCGGCCCTGCTGTCAGGCTGCCTCAGCCTGATGCGCTCCTCGGCGAAGGGAATTTCACAGACCTTCAGAGCGATCCAAGGTCTCAAGCTCCAGGACGACAAGTTCTTGTCGCCGATCACCAGCGTGTAATTGGTCTCTGCCATGCAGCCCTTCCGCCATTGTCATGTCCGCGCTCCCCTGCCATTAATGCGCGGCCCCAGCAAGCCCACAATCTCGATCAATACGGCTAGGCGATGACGCTTGAGACCACGCGCCGCGGACTTGAAGACCTGCTTTTGCCCGCCGGCACCGAGGCCATTCCGATCCGGCTCATTGCCGCTCAGGACGACGCTGCTCTCCAGGGCCTGAGTAATGCTGAACGTGCGTGGGTCGAGGCGCAAGGCTGGACCGCGAAGCAAGGATCTGTGCTCCTCTTGCCGAATGGACAGGGCTTCGGCGGCGTCCTGCTCGGGACCGGAGGCAAGGATTGGGCGGTGCAAGCTCCGCTGCTCCCCGGCGCTCTGCCTGGCGCGTTGCCCCCTAGCGACTACCGCTTTGCCTCGCCACTGCCCCATCCCGAGCTCGCGGCAGTCGCCTTTCTCGCCGGGAGCTATCGTTTCACCCGCTATAAGGCCGCCAACGGGCCGAAGCCAAAGCGGCTCGTACTGCCGGAGGGCGCAAATCGAGAGCAGGTCCTTGCGCTGGCAGAAGCTCTCTATTTCGGCCGCGACCTCATCAACACGCCGGCCAATGATCTCGGGCCCGCCGAGCTCGAGGCCGCCGCACGCGAGCTTGCCAACATTTTCGGCGGCAGCATCAAGGTGACCGAAGGCTCGGGGCTGCTGGCCGACAATTTTCCCATGATCCACGCCGTGGGCCGGGCGAGCGACCGGCCGCCGCGACTGATTGACCTTCGCTGGGGTTCCGAGCACGCCCCTAAAGTCACCATCGTCGGCAAGGGAATCTGCTTCGATTCGGGCGGCCTCGACATCAAGCCGAGCAGCGCCATGGCACTGATGAAGAAGGACATGGGGGGTGCCGCGTCTGCGCTCGCCTTCGCGCTTCTGGTTATGCGAGCAAAGCTACCCATACGGCTCCGCGTGCTGATTCCAGCGGCTGAGAACAGCATCGGCAGCAACGCGTTCAGGCCTGGCGACGTGCTCCCGAGCCGAAATGGCATGACGGTTGAGGTCGGCAACACCGACGCCGAGGGCCGGCTCGTGCTCGCCGATGCCATCAGCCTCGCCGAAGAGGAGGCGCCAGATTATCTCGTGACGATCGCCACGCTGACAGGTGCCGCTCGGGTCGCGCTCGGCCCGGACCTTCCGCCGCTTTACACCGATGACGAGGATCTCGCAGAAGGCCTGCTCGCCTCGGGCCGCGCGGTCGGCGATCCGTTCTGGCGCATGCCGTTCTGGGCTCCCTACGACAAGCTGCTCAAAAGCTCGGTCGCAGATGTGAGCCATATCGCCGAAGGCGCCTTTGCCGGCTCGGTCATCGCCGCGCTGTTCCTCAAGCGCTTCGTGCGTCAATCGAAGCGGTTCGTGCATCTCGACATTTTCGGCTGGGTGCCGCGCGACCAGCCCGGGCGTCCCCAAGGCGGCGAGCCCCAAGGCGCCCGCGCGCTCTACCACTATTTCCGTCAAGAGCTCGGCCAATCGTGAGCGATCGAGCAGTTCCTGACCCGCGGCGCCATGCCTACCGCGCTGACCTTGCCGATGCGCGGCTCAAGGGCTTGATCGAGGCCGAGCGTTACGTGCAGGGCGAACCGCGCCAGGTTGTGGCACCGTCGCTTCCCTTGCGGCGCGGCCCACGCCCTGACTCGAACCTCGAGACTGAGGCCCTCAAGGGCGAGACTGTGACCGTCTTCGCCGAGAGCGAGGGGTGGGCCTGGGTGCAGATCGACCGCGATCTCTATGTCGGATACATGCCGGCCGACGGGCTGAGCGCTTCGATCATCGAGCCCACCCATCGGATCGCCGCGCTCCGGACCTATGTCTTTCCTGAGCCAGACGCGAAGTCGCCGCCGCTTGCTCTGCTGAGCCTGAATGCTCTATTCACCGCCAGAGCAGAAGAGGGCAAATTTCTCGCGCTCGAAGATGGAGGCTACGTCTTTGCGCCCCATGCGCTTTTGGCGGGCGAGGTTGTCGAGGATGCCGTCGCCGTCGCGGAGAAATTTCTGGGCACGCCTTATCTTTGGGGAGGCCGTACCAGCATCGGGCTCGACTGCTCTGGACTCGTCCAGCTCGCTTTCGAGGCGGCGGGATACAACGCGCCGCGCGACGCCGATATGCAGGCCGAGGAGCTCGGCGAGCCGATCGCGTGGAAGAAAGGCGCAAAGCTTCGCCGCGGCGATCTCGTGTATTGGGAGGGCCATGTCGGTATCATGACGAGCCCAACCGGCCTCATCCACGCCAACGCCTACCACATGGCGGTCGAGATCGAGCCGCTCGCCGAAGCGAGGGAGCGCATTAGGGAGGCAACAGGATCTGAAGTGATTGGTGTGCGGCGGCTGCCGCAGCTAGCGGCAGCCGGGACGCTAGGCTGAGCTCAGTGCAGGACGCCGAACAGCCACAGCAAAATGATGATCGGGATCGGAACACCGATCAACCACAACAAGATTCCGCGCATGGTCCGTGTCTCCGCTTCTTACGGGGGTGATACGGCGGAGCAAACGTCCGGCCAACTCGCGAGTTCCAATCGCTAAGTCGCGACCGCGCCTCCTCGGCGCGCCTCGAGCTCGAAGGCGGCGGCAAGCAGCGCCTTGGTGTAGTCGGTCTTAGGCTTCGCGAAGACGGTGCGCGCTGGGCCTTGCTCCACCACCCTGCCATGTCGGAGCACGATGATCGAGTTGGCAAGCGCGCGCACGACCTTGAGATCGTGGCTAATGAACAGGTAGGCGAGCTTGTGCTTCTTTTGCAGCTCGCGCAGGAGATCGACGATTTGCGCTTGCACCGACACGTCGAGCGCCGAGGTCGGCTCGTCGAGAATGAGGAATTTCGGCTCGAGCACGAGGGCGCGGGCAATGGCAATGCGCTGGCGCTGGCCGCCTGAGAATTCGTGCGGATAGCGGTCGCGCCAAGCCGGGTCTAGCCCGACCTCCTTGAGCGCGCGGGTAATGCGCGCGTTCCGCTCGTCCTGGCTTAACCCATGATTCTGGATGACAAGACCCTCCTCGATGATCTGCCCCACCGAAAGACGCGGGGAGAGGGAGCCGTAGGGGTCCTGGAACACGATCTGCATATGGCGCCTGAGCGGCCGCATTCGCTTTGAATCATACTCGTCGATGCGGTTGCCAAGATAGACGATTGGTCCTTCGCTTGACACCAACCTAAGCAATGCAAGGCCAAGCGTCGTCTTGCCCGAGCCGGATTCGCCCACCACGCCAAGCGTCTGACCTTCCTTGACCGCGAGGTCGATGCCATCGACCGCCTTGATGTAGCCGACGATGCTGCGCAAGAAGCCGCGCTTGATGGGGAACCACACCTTCAAATCCTTGGCTTCGAGGATGGTCTGAGCTTTGGCATTGGCGGCAGCCGGCGCGCCCTTCGGTTCCGACGCAAGCAGATGCTTGGTGTAGGGATGCTGCGGCGACGCGAAGATCTGCTGAGTGGCGCCGCGCTCGACGATCTCGCCATTGTTCATGACGCACACCCTGTCGGCCATCTTCCGCACGATGCCGAGGTCATGCGTGATGAGCAGCATGGCCATGTGGAACTCATCCTTGAGCTTGGCGAGCAGGTCGAGGATCTGCGCCTGTATGGTGACGTCGAGCGCCGTGGTGGGCTCGTCGGCGATCAGCAGGTCGGGCTCATTCGCAAGCGCCATGGCGATCATCACGCGCTGCCGCTGACCGCCAGAGAGCTGATGCGGATAGGAGGCGAGCCGGCCCTTGGGATCGTCGATGCCGACCTTGTCGAGCAGGTCAAGCACGCGCTCCCGGGCGGCGCGGTCCGACAGCCCGCGGTGAATTTTCAGCACCTCGCCCACCTGCTGCTCGATGGTGTGCAGCGGATTGAGCGACGTCATGGGCTCTTGGAAGATCATGGAGATCTTGTTGCCGCGGATTGCGCGCAGCGCGGCGTCGCGGAGCGACATCAGGTTGTCGCCCTTGAACCAGATTTTGCCGGAAGGGTGGGAGGCCGAAGGGTAGGGGAGGAGTTTCAAGATCGACAGCGCAGTCACCGTCTTGCCCGAGCCAGACTCGCCGACCAGCGCGACTGTCTCGGCTCTGCCGATATCGAAGGACACATGCTTGACGGCATGGGTGACCTTGCCCCCGCCGCGAAAATCCACGGACAGATCCTCGACCTTGATCAGCTCGTTCTGGGCTTGAGCGCTCTGGCCGTTTCTCGCTTCCATCAAGCCACCTTTCCTTTGGCCGGTGCAGCTTCATCGTCAGCGCAAACGCCGCGCTCGATCTCGACAGTGGCGTGATCAAGCCCGAAACGCTCCTTGAGCCGCGTCTTGATGTTGCGCACCGCCTTATCGGAATTCTGCCGTTCGCCGATGCAGGCATGCAGCGTCACCATGCGGCGGGACTGGGTGATCGACCACACATGCACATGGTGGATGCCCTCGACGCCTTTGACATTGGCGACGAGGTCAGGGCCGATGGCGCGGGTGTCGAGCTCGCCCGGCGCGCCTTCGAGCAGGATGTGACCCGCGTCGGCCACGACCTGCCAACCACTCCGCACGATGATGATTGCGACCAGCACCGACAGCAGCGGGTCGATCGGCGTCCAACCTGTGGCGAGGATCACGCCGCCGGCAACGAGCGCGGCCACCGAGCCGAACATATCGCCGAGCACATGCATGGCGGCGCCGCGCACGTTGAGATTCTCGCGGTCGGCGCCTTGCAGCAACCTGAACGCCGCTATATTGACCAGCAGCCCGAGCACGGCGATGACCACCATGATCCCGCCAGAGACCTCGGGCGT
>JBKOUI010000037.1:0-8212 GCA_046723315.1 Pseudomonadota bacterium
GAGGGAAGGTCGCGTGGAGCGAAGTCTGGACACTTTGATACAAGAAGATTTGGGCGAGAAGCCCTACCGGAGCATCGAGGGGGATTTGAGGACTGGCATCCTCATCCTCTGCGATCATGCCGAGAACACTATCCCCAAACCTCACGGCACGCTGGGATTGAGGCCGGAGGACCTCAACCGTCACATTGCCTACGACCTTGGGGCGGCCAGCGTGGCTGAAGGTCTCGCGGAAAGGCTCGGCGCACCGGCGCTCCTCACCCGATTCTCGCGGCTCCTCATCGATCCTAACCGCGGGATCGATGATCCGACCCTGATCATGCAAGTCTCGGATGGGCTGATTGTTCCTGGTAACGCCGGCATCGACGAGGCGACCGTCGCCGCCAGAATTAAGTGCTACTACGCGCCGTACCACCAGGCGATCGAACGGGCGATTGACGCGGCGATCTCTGCCGGCAAGCCGCCGGTCATCGTGTCGGTGCACAGCTTCACGCAAGCTTGGAAAGGGGTGCCGCGGCCGTGGTCGGTCGGCGTGCTGTGGGACAAGGACCCCCGGCTCGCGCTTCCCCTACTGGAAGGCTTCAGGGCGATCCCCGGCATCGTGGTTGGCGACAACGCGCCTTATACGGGACAGCTCAAAGGCGACACCCTCTACCGGCATGGCACGCGCCGGGGTCTCGCGCACGCGCTCATCGAAGTTCGCCAGGACTTGATCCTCGGGCCTGAGGGCCAAGCCGAATGGGCGGCCCGGCTCGCCGATGTGTTGGGCAAGGTGATGCGATTGGGCGGGCCGCTGCATGCCGTCGAGCTGCACGGCTCTTACACCGACATTGGGCAGAGAGACGCAAACGGTCAGGGCACGGCAGGCCGGCGCCTGGACGAGGCGACTCGTACCGAGCTGGAAGCTGAAGCTTTCCGCCGGCTCGTCGCGCATTTGCGTGCGCGCCACGACGTACAGAATATCGAGCTGATGGAGCTCGCCGGCTTCTGCCGCAACTGTCTCTCGAACTGGTACCAGGAGGCCGCCGCCACCAAGGGCGTGACGCTTTCCAAGGAAGAGGCGCGCGAGATCGTCTACGGCATGCCGTACGAGACCTGGAAGGCGATGTTCCAGACCGAGATCGCGGCCAAGCGACGCAAACGCGGCTAGCTGCTGGCGCTTTGGATAAATGGGATAACGAGGGCGCGCCGCTTGTAGGCACAAATCGGCGCGACCTAAGCTTTGCGCATTACCGAATCATCAAGCGGCGGGGAGTGACGCAAAGTGCAGCTTCAGACATCAGCCCGAGACCAGCTCCGTACTATCGTTGCCCGAATCGAGCGGCTTGAGGAGGAGAAGGCGGCCCTCGCCGCAGATCTGCGTGAGGTCTATGCCGAGGCCAAGGGCAACGGGTTCGACGTGAAGGCGCTCAGAACGGTCATTCGCCTGCGCAAGCAGGATGAGAACAAGCGGCGCGAAGAAGAGGCGGTGCTCACCACCTATCTCCACGCGCTCGGCATGGCCGACGCCGAAGCGGCCTAAAATTGTAATCATCATGCCCGGCCGAAGTGCCGGGCATCCACGAATTTAGCCTCTAGTGAAGATGAAGACGTGGATGGCCGAGACAAGCCCGGGCATGACCAAATGCCGTGGGTGCGCTGTTTTAGCGGGTATTCTCGGCGAGCTGCGTGCGTGCCAGCGGTTGGGCGCTCATGGCCACGTTGGCGTAGAGGCTTCGCACTGCACGGCCGGAGAACTGCTGGACGGCGGCCAGACCGGCATAACCCGAGTTCTTACGCAACGTGAGCGCAGTCGGGTTGTTCATATCCTCGAAGAGATAATCGAGGTCGGTTTGGTCGGGATGGGTGAGGGGAGCCACGGTGCGGCTAAAGGCGACCGACGAGTCGGTCATCAGGTTGGCGATCTTGAACGGCACGTAATTCGTCTCGTCGGGATGATCGTCGTCGGCTTCCGGCGCGCCCACGACCTCTGCGTCGCGATAGGCCGGGGCCGGCGCCTCGTGCTGCACCTTCGGGAGAAGGCTGGGCAGTGACATGCCGCCGACGCTCGCATAGGCGAACAGCTTGGCGGGCGGCGGTGGTGCACCCTGCTCATGCGTATCGACCGCGAGTGTGGGCGCCGCGGGCATGCTCGGGGTGAAGGATGCGAGGATCGGTTTCGGCGTTCCCGTCGCGGACTCGGGTTGCGCTGGGGTAACGTCAGCGTCGGCCTGAGCGACGGTCTCATCAGACTCGACCACATCATCCGCGTCGGCCACATCCACTTCCTCAGCCGCCGGCTTCACACGAACGGCGGCCGCAAGTTTGGTCTGCGCCACGATACCCTGTGCCACGGCTAGCCTGTAGTCTTGCGACGTGATCGGCTTCCCATCCTTCGGCACATATTGCGAGTGGCCGCTGGGGAAGAGAGCGGCGAGCTCAAGTCGAGGGATCCTGGGCCACATGCGTACCCTGCCGGTATCGACGTGGACGAAGGGCACGCCAGAGGTCGGGTAATATCCGACGCCGCCCCATTCCCACACTAGCGCGGAGTTCCGCAACACTTTGACGGGAACATCGGGGAAAGTGATATCGGCAGCCTTGCCGAGGATATGCTGGCTGCGTTTGGCCTGCCCGCCGCCCTTCCTGCGCAAGTTGTTGTTGGTCTCGGCCGTGCGGTAACCGCAGATGAGATGGATGGGAACTTGCGAGCCGAGCTCTTTGTGCAGGATCCAGATGTGGTCGATCAGCTCGGGGTCCATCGTGATTTCTTTGTTGGCCCGCCAATCGCGCATGAAAGTGTTGAGGCGCTTCAACGCGGCCTCATCGTATTTGCCGTCGCGCTTGAAGGTGACGGTGATCGTCTCCTTGGTGTGGATATTAAAGATGGAGAGGGTGCGGGTTTCGCCAGTTGCGCTCGCCCCATAAGTCGTAGCGGACCACCAACCCGCGGCGGTCAGAAGCACAAGGCCGGCGCCGAGCACGGCGCGACGTGCGACACTCCCCCGAATCCGCATCCCTGACTTTCCCTCGCCGGCTCCCCAGCCGGTTTCCCCGTGAGGTACGCAAGCCAACAGGCCTGGCACCCAGCGGGCGGCACCCGTCCTGCCGTCCGTTAATGATGAGTATTAGCCAAATTGCGGGAAAAACAAGGCAAAGAAGTTACGGAGACGCAGAATCTCGGACTAGAGTTAACAGGATTTCCACAGGGTCCTTGCGAGTCTAGAGGCCGAGTGCAGCCGCCACGCGGGCGTCGTGACCATAAATATCTCCGTAATTTGAAGTCGATCCGTCTTCGTTCACCTTGAGCGTAAAGTAGGTGATGTAGACCGGGATTCTTTGCCGCAGTGCAACATGACTGTCGTAGCCATCGGAAATAGCTGAGGCGATACGAGCCTCACTCCAACCCTGGTCGTGCCTCAACAGAATAAGTGCGAGCTGATCTGGGTTCTGCACTCGCATGCAGCCATGGCTTTCTGCCCGGACCGGCTGTGCGAACAGCAATTTCTGCGGCGTGTCGTGCATGTAGACATCGTGCTTGTTGGGGAACACGAATTTGACGTGGCCAAGGACGTTGTCAGGCCCCGGTGGCTGGTAGATCTCGAAATTCCGAATGTCCATCTGGTTCCAGTCAATGGCAGCGGGATCGATATCCCGACCGAGATATTTGACCCGTAGGTTGTGACGCTGGAGCACCGCGGTGTTCCACCCGCTGCTGCCGAACCAGGACGCCTCCTCGCGCAGATAAGGCCTGATTTCTTCGACCTTGATCGAGGTCGGCACATTCCAGAACGGATTGAACACGATCTCCTGCATCTCGTCCGAGAAGATCGGCGTCGGTTTGTCGGGCTTACCGACCACGACGCGCGTCGAGTGCACGGTCTTGGTCTCATCGACCACGCGCAGCATGAACTCGGGAATGTTGACCGTCACGTAGTAGGGACCGAGGTCGTGCGGCAGCCAGCGCCAGCGCTCCATATTGATGAGGATCGCCCTGATCTTGGTGGAACTACCGGGCGCGGGGGGCTTTTGCTGGCCATTGAGCAGGCGGCGCGTGCCTGGGCCGACCATGCCGTCAGGAAGAACGCCATGCGTGTCCTGAAATCTCTCGACGGCTTGCACCAGTGCAGCATCAAAACTGTTTTCATCGGCGTGTGAGTTCGTAGATACGTCAAGGCGCCTGCGGAGCAAGGCCACTTGCTCGTGTTGCATGCCCATCTTGAGGATGGGCCCGTCCGGGATGATGACGGCAGATTTATCCGTCTCTCGCTCGACCTTGCCGCGGCGCAATTCCAGCAGCTTCTGGCGCAGCGCTTCGAATTGAGGTTGGTCCGGTTGGAAGCTGCGCAAATAGGCGGCAGGATCCGAGCGAATCGCGATCGAGTCGATCACCTCCGACGGATGGGGCAGACCGAGGCTCGGATCGAGATTTGCGCTCAAGCGTTGCGGATTGATGCGTCCGCCTCGCGCATCGTTGGCGTAATTAAGAACGGCAAAGCTGATTTTGATCTCGGCATCGGCGAGCCAATCAGTCGCTTTGGGATCGGTAGCCTCGAACGTGTCAAGCTTCGGCAGGACGTAGTCGGAGGCGCGAAGACCGTAGTCGTCGGCCTTGGCGATCTCGTCCATCACTGCCTTGCCGCGATCGGTGACGCCCTTGTCGTCGACCCATAAGAGATGCTGCTCGGGCGCCGAGTAATATTCGACGAGAGCGCCTTGCATGCTCTTCTTCGCCTCAGAGGCAGCAGTGAATTTTGCGGAGAGCCGGTTCTGTATGGCGAGACGGACGGCCTCCGTGGGACTGATCAGCGCGGCAGGCGCGTCCGGCTCGGCAGCGCGCGCCGGCGCGCAGAAAGGTGGAGTCAGAGTCAAAGCCAGGATCAGGCCAACCCGGTAAACCGGCCGCATGATTTGTTTCCCCGCGGTTCCATTTCGGCTTCGCGGTTGGGTTTCGCCAAACCCGAAGCCAATCAGTCAGTTAGGCCTTGCCTCAAGCCCGATCTCGCGCATCTTGCGGTAAAGGGTGGATCGGCCGATGCCGAGTCGCCGCGCAATCTCGGTCATGCGTCCCCGGTAGCGCCCAAGGGCGAGCCTGATCATGTCGGCTTCCACCGCCTCGAGCGGACGGATGTCGCCAGAGTCGCTCAAGGCGGGAATCCCGATGGCATCCTTGCCATTGGCCAATGGCACGTGGATTGTCGCGGGCGTGTTGGCCGACTCTCCCAACATGACCGGCCCCTCAATGTGCGGCATGGGATCTTTCGGTGCGGGCGCCGGCGGCACGATCACCGCATAACCCGCGACATGAGCCGCAATCTGGGGAAACTCGTTCACCGTAAGGACAGGCGCCTCGGCGAGCACCACGGCGCGGAACACTGTGTTCTCGAGCTGGCGGATATTGCCAGGCCAGGTGTAACGCTGGAGCATGGCGCTCGCCTCAGAGTCGATGCCATCGATAGGCTTGCCTTCCTCGGCGGCGAATCGCGCGATGAAGTGGCGGACGAGCTCAGCCAGATCCTCTTGCCGCTCGCGCAGCGGTGGCACCCAGATGGGGAAGACATTCAGGCGGTAATAGAGGTCCTCGCGAAAGCGGCCCTGATTGACGAGGCCGATCAGGTTCTGGCTCGTCGTCGCGATCAGGCGGACATCAATCCTGCCGTCTTGCAGAATGCGCAGCAACTTCGCCTGAGAGGCGAGCGGCAGCTCGCCAATCTCGTCGAGGAAAAGCGTGCCTTGGTCGGCCTCGCTGAATTTGCCGGGGCTGTCCTGGTCACCGAACAAAACGCTCTCAACCAGAAACTCCGCCAACGCGCCGCAATTGACCATGACGAAGGGTTTCGATTTCCGGTCACTTTCGCCGTGAATAGCGCGCGCGATCAGTTCTTTACCCACACCCGACTCGCCCTCGAGCAAAACTGGAATCGTGGAACTGGCCGCCCGCTTGCCTAGTTCGATGACCCTAGCCATTGCCGCGCTCGTGGCAATCAGGTCGACGAATCCGAGCTCGCCTTTAACCGACGCCTTGATGCGGGTGAGCTCACCGGCTAGCGCCTCGATCTTGAGCGCGTTCTTGATCGAGACGTCGAGACGCTCAGGACTTACTGGTTTGACCACGAAGTCGAAGGCGCCGGCCCGCATCGCCACTGTCGAGGCATCGATAGCCGCTTGACTGATTTGTACAATGACCGGGGGCTTGCGAGGCAAGGCCCGCATGGCCTCGAGCGTCGCGATGCCGTCGTTCGACACGAGGTCGAGCAGCACGAGGCAAATGTCTCCTGCCGCGTCCGCACTGAGAGCGGCAAGCCCCGCGCCGCCACTCTCGGCGGTTGCGACGCCATGGCCGAGCCGCTTGATTGTCTCTTCGAGAATACGACGTTGGACAGGGTCGCCGTCGACGACCAGGACGCACTTGGGCATGACGCAGGACTCGATACGGTTACACGAACGCTACAAAGTGGGAAAACAGCGGAACCGAACCCACGACAAGGGCTGAGGCAAAGCTGCTCCTGTGCCAAAACAGTGCAGCGGAAGGGTAAATATCCCCTTTAGCTCGGTTCGATTTTGGTGAGGCTGTGGCGCCTGCGCCCTCCAAATTGCCCGGAACCCGTGGTCTAAGGCCTTGCGAGCGGCCTGTTGCCCTCCCACACTAACAGGCCACTGCCGCCAATCTCATGAGGACCTGAAGACGCCGATGCTGCCCAAACTGACCGCATGGCCGAAGCACCCAGTTTACGCCGCGACTGCTGCCGCTAAGAGCAAGGCGAAGCGCGACTCGCTGGCTCCAGCCGGAGCCAAGCGCAAGCTAGGCAAACTGCCGGAATGGAATCTTGCCGACCTCTATAAGACGCCTGAAGCGCCTGAGCTTAAAGCCGACCTCGCGAGCTCTGAGACCGCTGCCGACGCCATGCAATCACGTTATGCCGGCAAGCTTGCCAAGCTGCTCGACGGCGGCAAGGGTGGCGCGGAGATTGCCGAAGCCGTGCGCGAATACGAGGCGCTCAACGACACGATGGGCCGCATCGTCTCCTATGCGAGCCTGCTCTACGCCGCCGATACCTCTGATCCCAAGCGGCAGAAATTTTTCGGCGACATCCAGGAGAAGATCACCGCGATCTCGTCAAAGCTTTTGTTCTTTCCGCTCGAGCTGAATCGTCTCGACGACGATGCGCTCGAGAAGGCGATGTCGGCCTCTGAGCTTAGTCATTATCGCCCGTGGCTTGAGGATCTGCGCAAAGAGAAACCCTACCAGCTCGAAGACAAGCTCGAGCAGCTGTTTCACGAGAAGGCCGTGACGGCGCGCGGCGCTTGGGACCGGCTGTTCAGCGAGACCATGACAGCTCTCAAATTCGAGGTCGACGGCGACAAGCTCAGCCTGGAGCCGACTCTCAATCGACTGCTTGAACAGGACGAGACGAAGCGCAAGGCCGCGGCAGAAGCCTTGGCCAGAGTATTCAAAGACAATCTGCGGCTTTTCACGCTGATCACCAATACGCTGGCCAAGGACAAGGAGATCTCCGACCGCTGGCGCGGCTTCATTGACGTCGCTGACTCGCGACATCTCGCCAATCGAGTCGAGAAGGAAGTGGTCGATGCGCTCGTCGCTGCTGTGCGCGAAGCCTACCCGCGCATCTCGCATCGCTATTACGCCATGAAGGCGAAATGGCTCGGCAAGAAGAAGCTCGCCCATTGGGACCGCAACGCGCCGTTGCCCGAGGAGCCGAAGCAGGTGATCGGCTGGGTCGATGCGCGGAACACGGTGCTGACGGCCTACGGCAATTTCTCGCCGCGCATGGCCGACATCGCCGGGCAGTTCTTCGTCAAAGGCTGGATCGATGCGCCCGTCAGGGAAGGGAAGTCGCCGGGCGCCTTCTCGCATCCCACCGTGCCGAGCGCGCACCCCTATATTTTGCTCAACTACCAAGGCAAGCCGCGGGATGTGATGACGCTCGCGCATGAGCTCGGACATGGCGTGCACCAGGTGCTCGCCAACAAACAAGGTCCACTGATGGCGCCGACGCCGCTCACGCTTGCCGAGACGGCGAGCGTGTTCGGCGAGATGCTGACCTTCCGTCGGCTGCTCGATCAGGCTCCAACCCCGCGCGAACGCAAAGCGCTCCTCGCCGCCAAGGTCGAGGACATGATCAATACGGTCGTGCGCCAGATCGCGTTCTACAGCTTCGAGCGCAAGGTGCATGGCGAGCGGCGCAGTGGCGAGCTCACATCCGACAAGCTCTGC
>JBKOUI010000277.1:0-7430 GCA_046723315.1 Pseudomonadota bacterium
GGCCAGGGATTCTCGCCGTTCGGCGAGGTCGTCTCGGGCATGGATGTGGTGGACTCGCTCTATGCCGGCTATGGCGAGGGCTCGCCCAAAGGCCACGGTCCTAACCAAGGCATCGTGCAGAGCCTTGGCAACGCTTACCTCGAAAAGGCGTTTCCCAAGCTCGACTACATCAAGACGGCGACCATCGTGAAATAGGCCGCTGGAGGAGGACGCTTCCCATGGCAAAACCAGAAGACACGCTCATCATCGAGACGACCCAGGGCCCCGTCACCGTCGAGATGCGGCCCGATCTTGCGCCGAACCACGTCGCGCGCATCAAGGAGCTCGCCCGCGAAGGCTTCTATGACGGCGTGGTGTTCCACCGCGTGATCGACGGCTTCATGGCCCAGACCGGCGACCCGACCGGCACCGGGCGCGGCGGCTCGGGGCAAAAGCTTCGCGCCGAGTTCAACGCGGAGCCGCACACTCGCGGTGCCGTGTCTATGGCACGGGCGCAATCGCCCGACTCCGGCGACAGCCAGTTCTTCATCTGCTTCGACGACGCGACCTTTCTTGACCGCCAATACACGGTGTGGGGGCGGGTGATTAATGGCATGGAGAATGTCGATAAGCTTGCCCGCGGCGAGCCGCCGGCCAAGCCCGACAAGGTGCTGTCCGTGAAGGTGGCAGCTGACGCAGCCTAGTTTCGTGCGCGTCGATGCGTTCGATTATTATCTGCCTCAGGAGTTGATCGCACTACGCCCCGCGGTGCCGCGCGATGCTGCGCGGCTGTTGGTGGTTGATCCCAGAAGCGCCGAACCTTTTAACGACAGGGCGATCTTGGATCTGCCGGGGCTGCTGTCTCCCGGCGATGCGCTGGTGTTCAACGACACCAAGGTCATTCCGGTCGAGCTCCACGGTATCCGCACGCGCGACGACGCCTCGGCCCATGTCTCGGTGACTCTGATCGAGCGGCTCGACGGCTCGCGTTGGAAGGCGCTGGCGCGCCCCGCCAAGCGGCTGAGAGAAGGCGATCGCATTGCGTTTGGTGAAGGCAGCAATGTTTGCCTTCTCGGTACACTCGACGCAACGGTAGAGGCGCGCGGAGAAGAGGGCGAGGTGAGGCTCGCCTTCGATCTTGCGGGGGCAACCCTCGACGAAGCGATTAAGGCGCAAGGAGCCATGCCGCTTCCGCCCTACATCGCTTCGCGCCGTGCCCCCGACGAGCGCGACCGGAGCGATTATCAGACCATGTATGCGCGCGATGAGGGCGCTGTGGCAGCGCCAACCGCCGGACTGCATTTCACCGAGCGGCTGATGCGTGCGCTCGAGGATCGCGGTGTCTCACGCCACTTCGTGACGTTACACGTTGGCCCGGGCACGTTCCTGCCGGTGCGGTCCGCAGACACCGAAGGCCACGTGATGCATTCCGAGCGCGGCACGGTCTCGGCTGAAACCGCGGAGGCTTTGAACCAGGCGAAGGCAAGAGGAGGGAAGATCGTCGCGGTCGGCACGACTTCTCTCCGGCTGTTGGAGAGTGCAGCCGACTTTGCCGGTAAGCTCGCGCCATTCAATGGTGAGGCGAACCTCTTCATCACGCCCGGCTATCGCTTTCGCGTGATCGATCGCCTCTTGACCAATTTCCATCTCCCGCGCTCTACCCTGTTCATGCTGGTCTCAGCCTTCTCAGGCCTCGATCTCATGAAGCGCGCCTACGCCCATGCCGTCGCGAAGCGCTATCGCTTTTATTCCTATGGCGATGCTTGCCTGCTCAGCTCTGCGCGGCCGGCATCATGACCGCGCCTTTCTTCTTTGCGGTTAAAGCAGCGGACGGCGCGGCGCGAACCGGAGCAATCACCACACCGCGTGGGATCGTGCGCACTCCGGCCTTCATGCCGGTCGGCACCGGCGCGACGGTCAAGGCCATGTTCCCCGAAGACGTCGAGGCGTCCGGCGCGGACATCATCCTCGCCAATACCTACCACCTGATGCTCCGTCCCGGCGCCGAGCGCATCGCCCGCCTCGGCGGCCTGCATAAATTCATGCATTGGGAAAAGCCGATCCTCACCGACTCCGGCGGCTACCAGGTCATGTCTCTCGCCAAACTGCGCAACATCGGAGAGCAGGGCGTCACCTTCCAGTCCCATATCGACGGCGCCACGGTCGAGCTTTCGCCCGAGCGTGCCATCGAGGTGCAATGCCTGCTCGGCGCGGACATCCAGATGGTGCTCGACGAATGCACGCCCTATCCCGCAACGCGCGACGAGGCCAAGACCTCGCTCGAGCTGTCGCTGCGCTGGGCCGAGCGCTGCAAACGCGCTTTTGCGATCCGCGCAGCGCCGGGGCAGGCGTTATTTGGTATCGTGCAGGGAAGCGTCTATCCCGACCTTCGCGAGGAGAGTGCAAGCAAGCTGATCGATATCGGCTTCGACGGCTATGCGATTGGCGGGCTTGCAGTGGGTGAAGGGCAGGCGGCGATGCTCGACATGGTCGACGCAACGAACGAGGTACTTCCGGAGGATTGTCCACGCTATCTGATGGGGGTGGGCACGCCGGAGGATCTCATGGCGTCGGTCGCGTGCGGCGTCGACATATTCGATTGCGTGATGCCGACGCGATCAGGCCGGCATTGCCAGGCCTTCACCTGGGGCGGCCGGCTCAATTTGCGCAATGCCCGCTACGCCGAGGATTCAACGCCGCTCGACCCTGAGAGCGCCTGCCCAGCGGCGCAATATGAGCGCGCCTATCTGCACCATCTGGTGAGGTCGGGGGAAGCGCTCGGCGCCATGCTTCTCACCTACGCTAATGTGCAGTTTTATCAGGAGCTCATGGCGCGCGCTCGTAACGCCATCCAGCAGGGCCGCTTCGCGAGCTTTGCCGACGAAGTAGCGCGCCGCTACCGCAGGGCTTCGGCTGAGGAGGAAGCGGAGGCCTAAGCGCGCTGGCCTGGGTTCGCCTGAACCACGCAGCCTTTGACGCGCCAATCGCCGCTTTCCTGCCGCTCGACCTCGAACTGGGCGAGCCATTCCTGGCCGAGGATGTCGGTAATCAACACCTCCGAGGTGGTCGTGCCGGCCCGGTCGATGCCGAGGAACGAGAATTTCTTAGCCACGAGGATGGGCGGCAGTTCGTCCGCGACCGCCTGGAGGAATTTCTCAGGCTTGCCGAAGAAGCTCTGGGTCGAGGGGGTGAGCTTGGCGAACGCGCGGTTGGCGTCCTGCGCGACGATGGCGCGGAGCTCGGCCCTCACTGCATCTTCGATCTTCCGCTTGTCAGTGGCCGTGAATTGATCCGGCAGAAGGGACTTAGGCTGCACCGATACCGCAATTACATGCTCGGCAGGATCGACATGGCCGGCGGCCTTGAGCGGTGAGAGGGAGATAAAAATAGCGCCGGCGAAGCCTGCGCCGGCGAGAACGATACAACCCAGTGCGACAGCCAATGGCCTTCTGAGATCGGCGCGCATACGGTGCCTCCGTAGTCACGCCCTTCACCCGCATCACTAACTGCGAAGGCGGCGATTCGGTTTCAGCGCGCGTCTGCTATTGCGTGGCGATGTCGGAGGCGGGGCCGGCCACGCCGACCGCCTTTCGCTCGCGCGCCAGCAGATAAAGCCCTGACACGATGACGATTGCCGCGCCCGACAGCGTCCACCATGTCGGCAGGTCGCCGAAGACGAGGAAGCCTGCGACCGACATCCAGATCAGGCCGAGATAGATGAACGGCGCAAGCACCGACGCCGGTGCACTGCGGTGGGCGAGGATAAGCAGCCAATGGCCGAGCCCGCCCCAGAAGCCGAGCGAGGCAAACAAGATCCACAGCTTGGGATCTTGCGGCCACTGCCATTCGGCGAAGGCAAACGGTGCCATAACGATAAAGCCGGCCAACGGCGTGTAGGTCTGGGTGACGCGCGCGGCATCGTAGGCTGCGAGATAACGCGTGGCGAGGTTGTAGAGCGCATAGCCGAAGGTGGCGACCAGGGCGAGCAGCATCGCCCAGTGCAGTGTGCCGAAGCCAGGATGCATCACGAGCAACACGCCGAGGAAGCCGGCGACTACCGCGAGCATGCGATGCCAGCCGATCCACTCGTCGAGCAGGGGTCCGGCAAGGGCTGCGACGATCAGCGGCGTCAGGAAGAAGATGGTTACGGTCTGGTCGAGTTGGAGATATCGCAGTGCGACGAAATTAAAGCCGGTGGTCACGATCATCAGTGCCGAGCGGAGCCACTGCACTAGGGGCTTCGCCGAGCGGAGCGAGGGCGCAAGCGCGAAGGGCCACAGCACGGCGGCGCTGAACACCACATGTCCGGCGAATCGGAGCCAAGTAACTTCGGCGACCGGAATGCCTTTCTTGACCACGAGAAATTTCGCGGTCGAGTCGAGCGCGGCAAAACAGATCGTGGCAAGCGCCATCAGGCCGATGGCCTTCAATCTGCGGCGGGGGTGAACGTCGGGGAGAGGAAAGCGGCGGGGCGTCATCGGGTCCGGTATGTGCACGACTCTTTGCTAGAAGGCCACCGGCCGATAATGTCGGAACCCGAGTGCCACCAGGGAGGACAACGTGGCCGAAATTCGCGCCATGTGCGCCATAGGCCAGCGCGGCCAACTCGGGCTGAATGGCAGGCTCCCCTGGGAGGGCAACAAGGGGCGCGAATATGTTGCCGATGTGGCGCGCTTCTTCGACATGACCAAGGGTCATGTGATCGTCGCCGGGCCTAGGACTTATGCCTCGATCCCGCCTTTCGCCTTCGAGGAGCGCACGATTTGCGAGATCAGGTCCGACAACGACCCGGCAGAGGTTCTCTCCCAATTCCCCGACCGCGTGATTTACATCGGCGGAGGGCCGCCGGTATGGACAGCCTACGCGCCATTCATCCAACACTGGGACATTACGCGTTTGCCTTATGACGGAGAGGCTGATCGCTGGTTCGATCCGACTTGGCTGGTAACATCTCGCAACGGGAGGAAGAGCACATGAGCGTCGGCATGCGTGGAATTCTGTTGACCGCTTTGATCGCGTTGGTGTCAAGCACGGCACTTGCCGCTGAAGGCGCTACCAAGGACGAAGCCGTGGCGATGGTGAAGAAGGCAGTCGCTACCATCAAGTCCGAGGGCACTGAAAAAGCCTATGCGGAGATCAGCGATACCAAGGGCCCGTTCATCGACCGCGATCTTTACGTCGTGGTGTACGGGATGGACGGAGTGGTGCTCGCGCATGGCGGAGACAAGAAGCTCGTCGGCGTCAATCGACTCCACGACAAGGACGTCGACGGCAAGGAATTCGTGAAGGAGCGGGTCGAGCTTGCCAAGACCGAGCCGAGCTTCTGGCAGAACTACAAGTACTTGAATCCCGTGACCAAGAAAATCGAGCGAAACCGATGTATTGCGAGCGGTTGGACGACACCGTCGTCTGCGGCGGCATCTATCAGTCCTGAACCTGTCATGTGACAGCTTTTTCCCCTCCACGATTCCGCCACGAAGTTCGCAGAAACAAAGCCTCCCGCCGCCGCAGCGACCTTCAATGAAGGTCTAAGGCTCAATCAAACATTGGGAGGAATTCTTGCGCGCAACACTTGGTCTGGCGCGTAGCGCCATTGTGTGCCTGCTGTTCGCTGCAGTGACCGCTTTCAACGCCAATCCTGGCTTTGCGCAACAAGGCCAGCCCACGCCCGCGGTTCAGCTCCTCAACAAAGCGCAACTCGATCAGCTGGTCGCGCCGATTGCGCTTTATCCCGATCCACTACTGGCTCAGGTGCTGATGGCTTCCACCTATCCACTGCAGATCGTCGAAGCAGCGCGTTGGGCTCAATCGCAAACCGGCGTCAGCGGAGCTTCGCTGACGCAAGCACTTACGAGTGAACCATGGGACGACAGCGTCAAGGCGTTGGTGGCGACGCCGACGGTGCTGGCGATGATGAGTCAGAAGCTCGACTGGACGCAAAGTCTCGGCAATGCCGTGGCTGCGCAACAGTCTGACGTCATGGCTGCGATTCAGCGCTTGCGCCAGCAGGCCCAAGCGCATGGCGCGCTGAAGACCACGCAGCAGCAAGTTGTCAACGTGAGCACCACCGGTCCCGCGCCGGTCATCGAGATCACGCCGGCACAGCCCGAAGTGATCTACGTCCCTTACTACGATCCGGCTTCTACGGAGCTTGGCTCTATCCCGCTTATCCTCCCTATTATTTCCCCGCGCCTTACGGCTACGTAGCAGGACCGGGGCTTTGGTTCGGTACCGGCGTGGTTCTTGGCTTCGGCTGGGATCGTTGGGGCAATTGGGGCAAGTTCAATTGGTACAACGGCAACATCTACCTTCACGGCAACGTAGATGCGCATTGGGTCAACAACCACGTCAACGTCCAGGTCAATGAGCATGTCAACGTCAACGTGAACGACATCGAGCACGTCAATGTCGACGAGCACGTCAATGACGACATCAGCAAGGACGATGCTTTCAAGCAGGACGACCGTGCCTTTGATGGGCGTGCCAATGACGGCTTTGGCAAAGATGAGGGCTTTGACCATGGCGACTGAGGCGGTTTTGGCCATGGGGGAGGGCACCGGTAGTGCCTGCTGGTTCCACCTGCCGCCGAATTAGGTGTTCCGATTTGGGGCGGTCGGGGCTACCATCTTGACGGCAGGATTTGGGCCGGGGCACGCCCTGCCTGCCTCTGGGAAACCCAAATCCATCACCAATCTATGACGATAGCCCCGTCGAAGACCCGCAAGGAGGTCGCCATAGAGCCGCGCACGGAAGACGCCTTCACCGCCGATCAGATCGGTTGGCGATTCGCCCTGGGCACTGTCCTCATCGTCGGCGGCTACGGCGCCTGGTCGCTGATCCCGGTCGTGATCGAGGCAGACCTCGAGCCGAGCGCTAAGGCCTTCCTCTCGGGATTGTTCGGCGCGACGCCGTTTCTCACCAAAGTGGCTGCTGTCGCCCTGATGGGGCGTCCCGCCTACAACTTCCTCAAGCGCACCGTCTTTGAGTGGGTGCGCCGGAGATGGAACCGCCAAGCAAGCTAGCCTCAAAACATCAGCCGCCGGCGCTGTCGCCGGCGGCTGGATCCTTCGCGGCATTCTGTGCGAACTATTTGTTCTGCGCTTCCCAGGCCTTCTGCGCCTCGATCAGCATCTTGTCGTAGCTGTCGTCGGTCGTCAGCTGCGTGATCCCTTCGCCAAACTTACTGGCCAAAGAGGCGCAAGGCGACTTCTTGGAGAATGCGACGAACATCTCCTGAGAAAGAAGCGCCTGATTAAGCGCCACGACCTTGTCTTTGAGTCCTTCCTTGGCGGCCTCGGCGAGCCCCGGATAATAGCCGGCGATCAAATAATCGGCCTTGCCATCGAGGAGATCCTTGAATGCCGCGTCGATGCCGTTGGTCCGCGCGACGTCGAGCTTCTCCTTCATGAAGGAATCGAACTCGTTGCCGTAGCTCTCGCCCTGATTGGTGA
>JBKOUI010000292.1:0-4099 GCA_046723315.1 Pseudomonadota bacterium
CGGCAAGAACCACAAGCTGACCGTGGCTCTCCTGATCGGCGGCGTCTCCTACGAGGATCAGGATCGCAAGCTTGATCGTGGCGCCGACGTGGTGATCGCAACGCCGGGCCGCCTTCTCGACCATTTCCAGCGTGGCAAGCTGCTGCTTAATGGCGTCGAGATTGTCGTGATCGACGAAGCCGACCGTATGCTCGATATGGGCTTCATTCCCGACATCGAGCGCATCTGCAAGCTCCTCCCCTTCACCAGGCAGACGCTGTTCTTCTCGGCGACCATGCCCCCCGAAATCCAACGCCTCGCCGACAAATTCCTGCATAGCCCCGAACGGATAGAAGTCGCTCCGCAGGCCACTGCCGCGGCGACCATCGTGCAGCGGTTAAAGAAGGCCCCTGACGATCCTGCCGGCAAGCGCGAGGCACTCCGGGCGCTGATGCGGGAGATCGACGTCAAGAACGCCATCATCTTCTGCAATCGCAAGAAGGACGTCGGCATCCTCTATCGCTCGCTGCAGCGCCACGGCTTCAATGTCGGCGCGCTGCATGGCGACATGGATCAGCATCAGCGTACGGCGACGCTCGATGCCTTCCGCGCCGGGACCATTGCCTTCCTTGCCGCGAGCGACGTGGCGGCGCGCGGCCTCGACATCCCCGAAGTAAGCCACATTTTCAATTACGACGTGCCGATCCACCCTGAGGATTATGTGCACCGTATCGGACGCACGGGACGCGCGGGACGCGAGGGCTTCGCAGCGACGCTGGTGACGCCAAACGACATCAAGGCGGTCAAGGCCATCGAAAAACTGCTCCGCCAAGACATCCCGTGGATCGACGGAGCGCCCGAGCCGTCAGAGGCAAATGGGGCGGGAAACGAGCGAAGGTCCAACGGGCGACATCGCAGGGGCGGAAGATCGAGACGCAATAAGCAACGACAAGAACAGAGCGCGCAAAAGCATCCAACGAATGGCGCGCCGCAAAATGGCAACGGGGGTAAACCCAGGGAAGATCGCCGGCCCGATTTCCGGCACGACAACCCTCACCAGCACAAGCATCACAACACGCCAAAGCCGGCGCATGCGGCACGCACCGCTCCTGCCGACCGGCACGCCAGCAAGGCACCGGCCCAGCCAAACCGCGTGAAGCAGCAAGGCATGGGCGACCATGTGCCCGCCTTCATGATGCGCCCGGTGCGTGTGAGCTAAGCTAAGAAGCCTTTTCCGGGGAAGCGCCCTCGGCCGCAGTTGCGGCGGCCTTGAGCGTGACCGATTCGCCACATCCGCAGGCGCTCGTCTGGTTCGGATTGTTGAAAACGAAGCCTGAGCGCAGGCGGTCGGTACGGAAATCCATCTCCGTGCCAAGCAGAAACATGACGGCAGTCGGGTCGATCAGAAGCTTGACCCCCTTGTCCTCGACGACTTCGTCGTGAGGACCGCGCGCCGCGGCATATTCCATGGTGTATTCCATGCCGGCGCAGCCGCCGTTCTTCACGCCGATGCGGACGCCTTCAACCTCCTTGCCCGACGCGGCGGTGAGCGCGCGAATGCGCGCCGCGGCGGCTTCGGTCAGGCTCATCACTTGCGGGCGGGGACGTGCGTTCGTGGTCATGATGTGAAGTTGGGGCAGATTTGGAGGCGCTTCAAGGCTTGACTAGAACATGTTGAGCTCGAGCTTTGCCTCCTCGGACATGCGACTCATGTCCCAGGGCGGGTCGAACACGAGATTGACCTTCACCTGGCCGACGCCGGGCACCGCAGAGACGGCGTTCTCGACCCAGCCGGGCATATCGCCGGCCACCGGGCAGCCGGGCGCCGTTAGTGTCATGTCGATTTCGATATTGCGGTCATCGTCTACATCGAGCCGGTAGATCAGGCCGAGTTCATAGATGTCGACAGGAATCTCGGGGTCGAACACGGTCTTGAGCGCGGCGATGAGGTCGGTCCGGACCCGCTCAAGCTCTTCCGGAGGGATGGCAGAGCCGTCGCCCTTCCGACCCGCGGCAGGAGTAATGGTCCCCTCTTCGCCGCCGGTCGCGCCCACGCAGGCTTTGATTTCGGCAGGCTCCTCGGCGGCAGCCGGCTCGGGCTCAGCGCCGCTCCGGGCAATATCCTCTTTCTGGGTCTTCTCAGTCATTTGGTCTTTAGACCTCAAGCAAACATCTCGCGCGCTTTATGCAGTGCCTCGACCAGCCGGTCGACTTCCTCAATCGTATTATACATGGCGAACGATGCCCTGCATGTCGAGGTTACGCCATAGCGGGCAAGTAATGGCTCCGCGCAATGGGTCCCGGCCCTGACGGCCACGCCGTAGCGGTCAAGGATTGTGCTCACATCGTGTGGATGGGCGCCATCGACGTTGAACGCGACGATGCTGCCTTTGTTCTTGGCATGGCCGAAAATGCGGAGCCAATTCAGCTCGCCGAGCCGGCCCATGGCGTAGTCCCGCAACACGTCCTCATGCGCCTTGATGCGCTCGCGCCCGACACTCTCGACATAGTTGATGGCGGCGCCAAGGCCGATCGCCTGCACGATCGCCGGCGTTCCGGCCTCGAAGCGATGCGGTGGGACGGCATAAGTAACCTCGTCCTTGGTCACGTAGCCGATCATCTCGCCACCGCCCTGGTAGGGCCGCATGGCCTTCAGGTGCTCCTTCTTGCCATACAGCACGCCGATGCCGGTCGGACCGTAGAGCTTATGGCCTGTGAAGGCATAGAAATCGACGTCAAGATCCTGCACGTCGAGGGGAAGGTGCACCGCGCCCTGCGCGCCGTCGGCGAGTATCGGAATGCCGCGTTCATGCGCGATCTGCACCACCTCTTTCAGCGGCACGATGGTGCCGAGCACATTCGACATGTGCGTCAAGGCAATCATTTTGGTGCGCGGGCTGATAAGACGCTCGAACTCGTCGAGCAGGAATTCGCCGGAATCCGATACTGGCGCCCATTTCAAGACTGCGCCTTGACGTTCGCGCAGGAAATGCCACGGCACGATGTTGGAGTGGTGCTCCATGATGGTGAGCAGGATCTCGTCCCCCTCCCCGATATTGGGAGCGCCGTAAGAGGATGCGACCAGGTTGATCGCCTCGGTGGCGTTACGCGTGAAGATGATCTCCTCGTCGAACCGCGCATTGATGAAGCGCCGCACCTTCTCGCGCGCCTTCTCGAAATTGGCGGTCGAGAGATTGCTCAGATAATGCAGCCCGCGATGAACGTTGGCGTATTCCTCGGCATAGGCGCGTTGGATGGTGTCGAGCACGAGTTTGGGCTTCTGCGCCGACGCCCCATTGTCGAGATAGACCAGAGGCTTGCCGTGCACCATCTGCGACAGGACCGGGAACTCAGCCCGGATCGCCGCTACGTCATACGATGCCTTAGCCGGCTGAATGTCCTTTGAAGTAGGAGTGAGCACGGTCATTGCCTGCTCCTTCAGCCCGCGCTGACGCCGAGCCACTCTGCAGATGCGTTGGCAAAAACCTCGCGCAGCCCCTCGTCCTCGATACGCTCGAGCGCCTCGCCGACAAATGCCTGGATCAAAAGCGCGCGCGCCTCGGGCTCGGGAATGCCACGCGCCTCGAGATAAAACAAAAGATCCTCGTCGATCTGGCCTGAGGTCGAGCCGTGGCCGCACACAACGTCGTCGGCGAAAATCTCGAGCTCCGGCTTTGAATCAAACTCCGCGCCCTCCGACAGTAGCAGGGCCTGCGCCATCTGCTTGGAATCGGTCTTCTGCGCGCCGGGCGCCACGATGATCTTGCCCTGGAAGACGCCGCGCGACTCCTGATCCAGTACAGCCTTCAGCAGCTCGCGCGTCCCGCAGTGCGGCACGAGGTGCTCGACCAGGATGGTCGTGTCGCAGTGCTGGCGATTGCGCAGGAGAAAGGCGCCGGAGATATTGGCTTGCGAGCCTTCGCCAGTGAACTGTGCATAGATCTGATTGCGGGCAAGAGCCGCGCCAAGCGAGAACTGGAAGGCTTCGTACCGGGCGTCTGCGCCGATCTTCACTAGCGAAGTGGTAAGGTGGAGGGCATCGCCCCCTTCCCGCTGCAGCTTGACGTGATTGATAGCCGCCTTGTCCTTGACCACGACCTCGGACACGGCATTCCGCTGT
>JBKOUI010000223.1:0-4210 GCA_046723315.1 Pseudomonadota bacterium
ATGTAGATCTGCGAGGCGATCACTGGAAAGGCGATGAAGATCGCGCCGAACAGGGCGAGCTTGACCTGGGTGAAGAAGAACTCCTGCGGTGCCGTGTAGATCAGCTCGATTGGCGCATCGACACCGGCGGCGAGCCGATATGGGAACAGCAGCAGGTTGTAGATCGGCTTCGCGAACCAGAAGCACACGAGGAAGGCAACGAAGATCGCGAGCAGCGACCAGATCAGGCGGCGGCGTAGCTCGATCAGATGCTCGATCAGTGGCGCCTTGGTGGACTCAATGTCCTCGTGGGTCACGGACCGGGCTCCACGGTCTTCTTGGGGCGCTTGGCGCGCGGCGTTTTAGGCTTGGCTGGCGCGCGCTTCTTACGCGCAGTTGGGTCCGGTTTGATGTCAGTGTAGCTCGCCGCTGCCCCGGCGGATTGAGGATTCGGGACTGGAGGCTGCGCGGGCTTCGGCAACATCACCGGCTTGTCGATGGGCGCTTTGAGATCGACCGAGGGTGTGTTCTCGCGCACGCTGTCGATGGCCTTGCGCACTTCGTCGATTTCGCTCTCGCGCATGGCGTCTTCGAATTGGCGCTGGAAGTCGGACGCGGCGCGCCTGAGCTTGCCGGCGTAGTGGCCGAAGGTGCGCATCAGCCGCGGCAGGTCCTTAGGACCCACCACCACGATCGCCACCACGGCGATGACAAGAAGCTCCGACCAACCGATGTCGAACATAAGCTTGGTTTAAGGGCGCAGATGCGGAAGCGCTAGGCGGTGCATGGCCGCCGCTTCAAATTAGCCCGATTTCCGGCTGCGCGCGGCCTTGGGCCTCGCTGCGCTCTTGGCGGCGCGAGGTGCGACTTCGGCCTTGTGCTCGATGGTTCGCGGCTCCGGCTGGGCAGGCTCAGCTGACTTCTCATCGTCCTCGGCCATGCCCTTCTTGAAGCTCTTGATTCCTTGCGCGACGTCGCCCATCAGCTCGGAAATCTTGCCGCGTCCGAACAGCAGCACAAACAGCACGAGCACGATCAGGATATGCGACCAGCTCAATCCCATTGATGGTTCTCCAGCGCGAGGCCCACCTCGCGCGGTTAGAATTCAAGGACACTATGGCAGCAAAGGCGCCCAGCTCGCAAGCTGCGCTCCCGGTTATTGTGAAGGGGTAGGTGCGCCGTTTTCCGCCTCAAATATAAGTACGGCGCCGGCATCGACGGAAACGCCAATCTCGGCGCCTTGCGGCGGCACGTCGCTCTCCCGCACACGGGCCAGGATCGGGGCGTCAACCCCCTGCACGGCAAGCTCGACCAGCGCGATATCGCCGAGGAAGCGGGCATCGAGCACGCGTGCCGGGATGCCCTGTCCCGGCTCCAGCAACCGCACGCCGCGCTGGCGCACGCAGACGATGGCATTAGCGCCGTCGGGTAGCCCATTGGCGAAAAAGCGGCCCAGCGGGGTCGTTGCGTTTCCTTGCTCGACGCGCGCCGGTAGCTCGTTCAGGTCGGAGAAAGTACGCGCGGCAAGGATGTCCTTGGGCGCGCGATAGAGGTCGAGCGCCTTGCCGGTCTGCACGATCTTGCCCGCGCGCATCAAGGCGACGCGGTCCCCCATGCGCATCGCCTCTTCCGCGTCGTGGGTGACGACGATCGAAGTCGCGCGCGTCTCATGTAGGATGGCGAGCGTCTCCTCGCGCATCTTCTCGCGAAGCCGAGGATCGAGGCCGGAAAACGGCTCGTCCATCAGGAGCACGCTAGGGCGCGGCGCGATGGCTCTGGCAAGCGCCACGCGCTGCTGCTCGCCGCCAGAGAGGATGTGCGGATATTCGCTCGCGTAATGGGCGAGGCCGACGCGCTCGAGCGCGGCGCGAGCCTCGACCTTCGCCTCGCGGCGAGTGAGCGATTTCAGCCCGAAGGCGACATTGTCGAGGATGGAAAGATGCGGAAAGAGCGCAAAGTCCTGGAACATGAGTCCAACGCCGCGCTGCTCGGGCGGCACGAAGCGGTTGGGTCCTGCCACCTCTTGGCTGTCGAGCAGCACGCGGCCCGAACTCGGGCGCTCGACCCCGGCGGTGACCCTGAGCAAGGTGGACTTGCCGCAGCCAGAGGGGCCGAGCAGGCAGAGGATCTCGCCCGGGGCGATGTCGAGGCTCACACGGTCGAGAGCCAGTGTCGCGCCATAGCGGCGCGACACCTCCTCGAAGGTGAGCCGCGCAGCGAAGGTGACGGCGGCCTTGCCGCGGCCAGTTGTGGCGCGCCCCGCTCTGCCATTGGCGAGAGCGCGGCCGCGCGCTTTCAGGGCCTCGAACATGGCGCTGATCTACGCGGTTCAATGCGAGCGGCGCAACCCTGAGCAGCTGTTAACGGAGGGCGAGACCAGACGCACGAAGGCCAAATGGCGCAGGAATTGCAGCCCGCGGATTGTTGGCCGACAATCGAAGCCTGCCATCGAGGGATAAGCGAGAAGCGATGACTAAGACCACGCCTCCCATCAAAGTCCATCACCACAACGACTACCTGATCTCGTTCTACGCCGGCCGGGACGAGTTCGAGCGTCATCTTGAGGAGCGGAACTGGGTCGACGACTCCGCCTTGAAGCTCGGCACCGCCATGTACGCGATCCATAGCGGCAAGGAGGCCATCGTCTACGATACCTTCACCAGCATTCCCCATGCCGAATTCGTGCGCCTCTATCTCGAGAAATTGGGCGTCCGGAAATTCACCGCGGTGCTCAGCCATTGGCACCTCGATCACATCGCCGGCAGCGCCGTATTCGAGGATTGCGACATCATCGCCACATCGCTTACGCGCGACGCGCTCAAGAGGCACAAGGCGGACATCGAGGCAGGCAAAGTGTGGGGGCCACCGCCCATCGCGCCGCTGATATTTCCCAACGACACCTTCGAAGATCACATGCAGCTCAGCGTGGGAGAGATCGTCGTCGAACTCCGCCGAAGGAACATCCACAGCATCGACGGCTGCGTCCTCTATCTCCCGAAGGATAAGCTCCTGCTCGCCGGCGACACACTCGAGGACCCGCTAACCTACATAATCGAGCCGGAGAACCTCGCCGAGCACATCACCGATCTCAGGGAGATGCAGAGTTGGGACGTCGCAAAAATCTTTCCCAACCACGGGGACCCAGGCGTCATCAGGGCAGGCGGATACGACAAGACCTTGATCGACGCGACCATAGACTATGTCACCAAGATGCTGACGGGTGCCCACGAGCCCGACTTCCTGACGGACACGATGGAGGACTTTATCGCCGACTCGGCGGCCAAGGGCTGGATTCACCCCTTCGAGCCCTATCGCGAGGTGCACGAGCAGAACCTCAAGGTCGTGCACGACTATTGGAAGGACAAGCCGCTGCCCGAGATCGCACCCTAGCCGCGAGCGGCCAGATCAGGCGGGCTCGCCGCTGCCTTCGTCCTCGGCGAGGGGCTCGGCCGCAAACGGCTCGTCCTCGAGAGGCTCCTCGTCCTCGCGGAGGTCCGGGGCATCGTTGGGGTTCGGCATGGAGAACCCCGGCGGCAGGTTTGAATCGAGCAGGCCTGCGCCCTTGAGCTCGTTCAACCCCGGCAAGTCCTGGATCTGATCGAAGCCGAAATGCTCGAGGAAGCTCGCCGTGGTGCCGTAGGTCACGGGCCGGCCAGGCGCGCGCCGCCTGCCGCGCAGCTTGATCCAGCCAGTCTCGAGCAGAATGTCGATGGTGCCGGAGGATGTGCTCACGCCCCTGATCTCTTCGATCTCGGCGCGGGTGACCGGCTGGTGATAGGCGATGATGGCGAGCGTCTCGAGTGCCGCACGCGATAGGCGACGCTGCTCGACCGCCTGCTTCTCGAGCAAGAAGGAGAGATCATCGGCGGTGCGGAACGCCCACTTGCCGGCGACCTTCACCAGGTTGACGCCGCGCGCGGCGTAGAGGCTTTGCAGCTCCTCGAGCAGCGCGGTCATGTCCTCGGCATCGACGAAATGCTGACCGAGCGTCGCCTCGTCGAGCGGCTCGGAGGCCGCGAACAGCAGTGCCTCGACGATGCGCAGCTTCTCGCGCCGGTCGGTCGATTGCAGCGCGATGACATTGGAGGGAAGCGGCAAGAGAAGCCGCGGGCCGCCGCGCTCGCGCTCCGCCTCGTCTTCCGTCATCACCGGTACCCTACTCAATTGATTGGCTGTCATTCCCTCCCCCGTAGCTGTTGCTTGCTAGGCCTCATATCAAGCGACTCGTGCG
>JBKOUI010000019.1:0-3308 GCA_046723315.1 Pseudomonadota bacterium
GTTTCTGGCATCTCCCTGAATTTTTACAGAAATGTTGATGAGGAGATCGAGTCACTATCCGACAGCATTTGGACTACTCCTCGAAGCAGCTCCGGTGGCCAAGCCGGGGCTGCTTTGGCTGTTGCGCCGAGCTGGGCGAAAAAAGGCCGGGATTGGGTAGACGGAATCTGACGGAATGCTTTCAATGCAGTGCTGCGTATCCTGAGTACGCGGCACCACCACCAGCAAAACGGCTTTGGATAGAAGCAGGCGGCTGCACTTGCCTCTGCACTTGCCTAGTTTCTGTGCGACCTCTTGCAACATTTTCTCGCGTCCGTGTTGTTTTAAAGTGCGCGGGAGGCTCAGGAGGGCTGGCCGGTTCAGGCTGCGCAGTCTGAATTGATTGGCCTGTGGTCTCAGCGGCGTTCTGGGCCAAATCTGACTCATTCGGCACCGTCGGCAGTTGGCGCTCGTGCCTTGAGGCGGTGGGAGGCAGAGACGTTATTCCAAGACCAGGTGGGGCTTTGTACGCTGTTGCTCCCGGGTTGGCGTACTGCTTGGGTTGCATGAGCTGGTAAAAGCCCCACCCCAGCATTCCGCAAATAGAGATGCACACGATGAGATAAGTCGGAATTGCAATACCTGTTTCCTGATACTCGTGGATTCTCGTGCGCATCGCCCGGAGTAAGAGGGCTCGCGCGAAGATTGTTCCGCTTGCGCGACAGATTAGCGCAATGCGGATTCTCGTATGGCGCATGCGGATTCACGTATGTTGGTGTGCAGCCCCGCAGTCGGTATCCGCCTGACGAATGAAAACCCCATTCCGGAATGAATGGGGCCTAGTTTACCGGCCCAAGACTGATTAGCGCGCATATGAGAAAGCCGCCCGGCGCCTGAAAACGCCGAGCGGCCAAACCGAAGGTTCACTCATGCAGTGGACCAACTCACCTCGCTGAGCCGCCGTTCCGGGAAGCCCGATAAAAAGCCGCCGGTGATGAGCCGAGCGGTTATTGGCGGAATTTTTTCGAGGGGGGAGTTAGCTTCCGGCTTCATGCGGGGAGTGGTGCCCGCTAGAAATTCAAGCGGGCCGCTTTCCCCTCACTGATAGGCAAAAGTAAGCCGAGCGAAACCATATATCTTCGACTGCGTTAGTTTCGTTAGCTGCGCCACGCAGCCCCAAAATAAGCAGTACTTACCCCGGAGGAGCGAACATGAATTGGGATCGAGTAGAGGGCAATTGGAACGAGTTCAAAGGCAAGGTTCAGCAGCAGTGGGGCAAGCTGACGAACGACGATTTAGCGCAAGTGAATGGAGAGCGAACCGAGCTTTGCGGCCGTCTACAGCAGCGATACGGCTATGCAAAGGACCAAGCCGAGCGCGAAATCGATACTTGGTTGAACCGCACGCCGTAAGCCTCTTCCGGCGCGCAGACCCCTCCTTTCGACGTTCGGTGCGTGGGAAATACCCATGCGCAAGCATAAGTACCAAACTGATGGTGCGGCCTGTCTTGCCTTGTGGAAACACGAAGGCAGAGTAGAGCGGCGGCCTCCAAGCCGTGGGCCTAAGCCCCGCACCGCATTATCCCCGGTTTGCGAGCCCATTGGCCGCACGGTCAAACCGATGCACCACGTCGATGAGCAGCAAATCCTTTGTGAAACCGAACTGGAAACTAGCAATTACTGACTGTATGGGCACCGAAAATGGAATTGGCCAACGTTCAGAAGCTCGCGGACGAGCTGATTGAACTTCGCTGTGGCAGACATTCGGTTGGGAATTTCTATGAATTTCTGCTGAAAGCATATGGCGACGCAAACAGAGCAAAGGCCGACTTCATCCGCTTCCTGTCCGGCGACCTGCCTAGTCGGATGCTTGAAGCGGCTGCCGAACGGATTTCGGAAGAGCAAGCTCACGAGGTGGAGGCGGGCAGCTATAGCGGGCAGGTAGTCACGACAAGCGTGGACGCTCCGGTGGTGACACGTGCCCTGATGAACGGAATCTACGAGCGAGAAGTCGAACAGGGCTAATAGTGCCTATGACCATCAAACGTCCCGAAATGCTCGATGAGTTCACCCGAGGGTTCATTGAATCGCTCGCGATGCCAGGAGTACAGCAGCAACCGCGAAAAAATGGCCGCAAAACAGTAGCGCGCCGTCCGACACCGCGCTTCAAACCTGGGAATAAGAAAAGCTCGACTGCGACGCGTTCTGCCCTGGCCGCTCACGCACTCTCTAACCGTAACCGCTGACACCCAGAACGCTGGAGTGTCTCAAGGAGCAGTTATATGAGTAAGTACTGGAATAGGAGCGGCGCGGGAACTGCGGATGGGCTCTGGGCAACTCTAAAACAGAGTCCCGAAGGTTTGCTCTTGTTGGCAGCAGGATGCGCGCTGCTATTGCGGAGAGGTCGGTCAATAGAACGGACAGAACAGGCCAGGAGCGATGCGCAGGAGTATCTCGGACATCGGGAAAGCATCCCGGATGACATCCCACATCAGAACAGGGTCGGTGAGTGGGCAAATGAGGCATCACAGATCGCAGAGAATGCCCGCGAACACGCAGCGTCTCTGAGCAAAAAGATGAGCGAAACAGCGGCTGATTATGCCGGTGCAGCGAGCAAATATGCACGCGATGCGCGAGAGAAGGTCTTTGACCAATCCAGACGGCTGGCTGCGAAGGGCCAAAGCAGGGTGCAAAGCCTGATGCAGGAACAGCCTCTAGCTGTCGCTTTGCTTGGTTTGGCCGCTGGAGCCGCTGTGGCAGCCGTTCTTCCGACGACCATACCGGAGCGGCGGGTTCTCGGCCCAGCTAGGCAGCGCCTTTACGAAGCGGCACAAACCGCAGGTGAAAAAATCAGTGAAGCCGGTGGGGCGGCAGGCGAAACACTGATACGCCGAGTCACAGAACATGCAGTCAGGGCAGGACTGGAGGAGGTCGCCGGCGAGCCCGCCCCTGCAGGCGAACAAGGGCAAAATTCTCCTCTAAACGCAGACGCTGTGGGGCCTTCTGCCAACAAATCAAGCACAGACCAGCTTACATCTGATTCTCAGCGCGAGGGAGAAGCGTCTTCCGAGGAGGCCAGAGCAGCCAAGGCCGTCCTGGATGCTCAGCAAAAGGCAGCGGACGACATACGCGCGGGACGCCCGGCTCCGTACTACTTCACTGCACCGCCGAGCGGTTCGTCGGGAGAGACTGCTCCTTCTGGGGCCAATAACCTGGATGCGCAAAAGAAGTGATTGCTCCCGCAGCGATCGAACTTAGCAACACTTTCAGCGTTAGTATTGGCCCCGCCGAGCCTTGCAGGAGAATGGGACCCGGTGAGATGCGCATAGA
>JBKOUI010000053.1:0-9482 GCA_046723315.1 Pseudomonadota bacterium
ACCAAGCGGCTCGAGAAGGTCGACCGCAAGCGGTCTCGGCCAAACGCGGCTGACGAGCCGCCGCGCACGTGGCGCGTGCCTTATACGGTAGGAGGCGAATGCACCCTCCCGTGGTTCGTCACGCCGCTCTGAGGGGTGGCATGATGAGAGGCATCGTCAGAAGTTTTGCTGTGGGGCTCGGGCTGATTGCAGCGGCGGCACTCGCGTCACCGCCGGCGGTCGCTCAGGACTACGTGAGATACAAGATCTACAGGCAGAATCCGGCGGCGTGGTACTGGTTTGGACCGCCTGGCCGCGGCGTGCGCATCGCGCCGAAAGCGCGTGTTGCCCGGCAAGGTTACTATATCGGGCCGCACTATCGCACCGATATCGCTCCGGGCTACCACACCAATGGGCCCGGCATCGGCATCATGAAGTAGCTTCGGCCTGGGCTTATTGCGGGCTGAGCTGTCCGCCGGCTTTGGGGACGATCGTCCAACCGCGTGAGGCGAGTTGAGACTTCGCGCGTGGGCTCGCTTGTCCCGTGATCCAGAGCTGGCCGCCGCGGGCGCCCGACACGAGGTCTTCGAGCGGCGGGCTCCAATAGAGATAATCCACCGGCAAGATGCTCACCGTACCCTTGCCGGTTTGCAGCATGGGAGCTCCTCCCATCGTGACGAAGGCGTGCACTGGCGAAACCTTCTTATCGAAACCGGCAATCAGTAGCGCCTGGCGCCGGTAGAAGAAGCCCATCTCGATCGAGGGGGCATTGGCAGCGCCAGCGATGAAGATCTCCCGCCCGCTCGTCGTGCCGAGACTTTTCAAGGCCTCGACGATGACTGCTTTGTCTGTGGGTGAGAGATTGGGGGTCGCATAGAAAGCATCGGCGGTGCCCTCGGACACGCCCATCGTGGCGAGCGCGGCACGGCCTTCCCTTTCAAGTTGCGCGGCAGTCTTGTCCCGCAGCATCGTGCGGAGCTGCTGGCTCGTTCCGCCGACGCTGATGGCGATGCCGGCGCCCCCGGTGACGAATGCCAGCCCCACATTGGCGCCCGTCTCGCCGACCGCACTTGCCGTGGCAACGCGGGTGAGCTCGTCGTTGAGCGGAGGAAAGCTGGTGTTGGGATCGATGCCTAGATTAAAGGCGAGCTTGCGCCGCGCGGTGGCGCCCCCAGTCACCGAGGCGAGCACGCTGTCTTTGTGCGGGTCAGTCGCTGACATCGACGCCTTCGCCTCGCCCCATATCGCGCCAACCCCCTTGAACGTATCGCCGATCGTCTTGCCGGGTGCGGTGACGAGGTCCTTGGCGGTGCCGAGCGGTCTGAGTGCGGTGGCCCCGGCCTGGTTCACGACCGTCTCGGCGCCGCCGATCTTCTCGAGCTCCACGGTCGCGGCGATCTCACGTGCGCGTACCCGCACGAGGTCTGAGCCCTTGATGATGAACGGACCCCATTTGGTGTTGACGTTGAACACGCCCTGGAAGTTCTCGATCGGGACGCGGTCGGCGATGCTGTAATTCGGGCTGTGGAGGAGATTGGCGGGGAGCAACTGGTTCGCAGAGAAGACCGGAGGATTCTCATATTGAGCGGCTTGCGCCACGTCAGCCGCGGCGAGCGCAGTCGCGCAGGCGGCGTAGAGACAAACCCGACGCACTCTAACCAACTGATGTCCCTCCGCGCCCCACGAGTTTATGAAAAGCGAGTTTAGCCCCAAAACATCAGGGTGAGAAGGAGAGCTAAATAGCACTGGGGACGCGCAATTTGCGCGTCCCCGAAATCCAGGCTCGAAAGGCCCGGTCCGATTACTTATTGGTGCAGGTGCCAAAGCCGGTAATCACGCTATCGGCCGATGCGAAAGTGATCGACGCGGCAGGACTCGCATTGTGGATGGCCATCTGCCAGCTGAATGGGCCGTCGATGCAATGCACCACGAGCTGATCGGCGGAATTGGCCGCCGAGTCGAAATTGTCTGTGCGGGCGTAGCCAGCGTCGTCAACCGCAGCAACCACCGTGTTCTCGAAATCGACTGTCACCTTGATCGGCAAGGGCAGTCCGGCGAGATCCTTGCCTTCCTTGCAGCCGCCATCAGGCGAGCAAGCATTCACACTCTTGAACTCACAATGCAAGGTTGGGATCGGCGCGGACTGCGCTCCGGACTTGTCGCCTTCCTCGGCTTGCGCCGACAAGCTTGCCGCGAGGGAAATCGCGGCAACCGCGAGCACTCTGCAAACAATAGTCATGGTCACTCCTCTGGCGCGATTTGCGTCAATCGGTTGGTTTTCAGATGAACAGTGGATGGGGAGCCGCAGACCTGTCAGCGGCAGTAATAAGGCATCGGGCCGTAGGCCGGGCATACCGGGTAAGCCGGTGCTACGACAACGGGTGCCGGAGCCGGAGCAGGCGTCACCACGACCGGCGCAGGAGCGACCACCGGAGCGCTGTAGTAATAGCGCGGCGGATTGTAAGGAGCGGCGATTGCGGCGCCGGCGATGGCGCCAGCCACGAAGGCTCCGCATCCCCAGCAGCCATGCCAGCGGGCCGACGCGCTGCCGCTCATCATCGCCAAAATGGCAATGGCGCTGAGAGCAACGACTCCTTTGCGTACCAACCTCATCATCGTCATGTGATGTGCGCTCCTTGGAATTATTTGGGGTGGCAGTCGGAACATGCGCGCGACCTTAGAATGACTCCAAAGCAGCGCGGGGCAAATCTAGCGCGATTTGTCGCTAACGCACAGTGCCGGCGAGTTGCATTTCGCTTTACCGAAGCAAGGACATGACGCCGCGCGCTACTTGAACAGCACGTAATAGATCACATAAAGCCAGCTGAAGAAGCCGTGGATGATCGCCCACAACAGTGAATGATTGTTGGTGTAGGAGATCGCGATAGCGAGCGCTGTGCCGAAGCTGATGCCGTATTTAGCGCCTTCGACGCGGTAATTAACGACCTGTCCGTTCATAAGACCCTCCCTGGCTTGTACTCGCGCTTGCGACTATAGGCCAGAAAATGCGTGTGCGGACGATCTCAGTGAGGTGACGTGATGTGGATAAGAAGCGCCATCATAGTTCTTCTGCTCGCAGCGGCGGTAGGTTCAGGCCTGGTGCTTGCGCGCGAGCCTGAAGGCGGCGACAAGGTTCAATCGCAACAGCTGTTCGTCAAGCCGCTCGCCGGCGATCCGACCAAAGAGGTGAATGCGCAAAGCTACACCTTCGCCCCGGGGGCCGTATTGCCTTGGCATATCCACCCCGACGCCGACGAGATCGCTTACGTCGTCGAAGGCACCTTCACCTTCCAACGTGCTGGCGAGCAGCCCAAGGTGCTCCATGCCGGCGAGGCCGATTATGTCGAGCCGAACGTGGTGCATCACGGTATGAATCTGAGTGACGCGCCGGTGAAGCTATTCGTGGTGCGTATCAAGCCGAAGGATAAGCCGCTGGTGACCGAGGTCCCTTCCCCCCAGCAATGAGCTATGCGGCCCTACGCATGCGCATCGCTTGAGCACTCGCATGCGCACCAGGCAATGGCCGCGGCTTTGACCAAAGCAAAGTAAGCCCGATCGCGAGCAGGATCAGGGGAAGCACGGCAACGAACCAAGCGAGCGGGCTTTGCGGCGCGAAGTCGCCTCTGCCGAGCACCAGCGCAAGTGTAGCCAGCACGCCAATCGTCACCATGCCTGTGGCTGGGATCATGATCTCGCGCCAATCAGCCGCGCGCGACACGAGCGCCATGCCGAGGCCAAGACCGATCAGCGGCGAGGCGAACAGGCGCGCGGTGAGCGGTGTCATGCCCTTCGCGTCGAACCACAACGCCTTGGCGTTCCCGCCGAGAATGAGAAAGGCGAGGCCGAGCACGATGAGCGCTCCGGCGAGGAAGGCGAGTCCATCGCGCAGCGAAGGATGCGGTCGCCATGGCATTGGCGCCGAGAATGGCGCCCCGGTGAAAGTCTGCGGCAACCGGCCTCTGCTTGCAGCGATGAGCGGGTAGGCGAACACCACGAGCATGGCGAAGCCGCCAAGGAAATAGTTGAGCGTGAGCGTCGAGTTCGCAGCAAAGCGGTCGATGTGAATGAAGCCGGCGATGAGTTGAAGCACGCGATAGGTGAGCATCATCACCAACGGGATCGTCGCCATGCGGTAGCGGTTGATGCCGATCGAAAGAAACGCAAGCGGGATCGAGACAAGCGTGCTCGCGCCGAGGAGACGCGCGGTGAGCGGCGGCAAAGTCCACGGCCAGAGTTCGGCGACGCGCGCAGGATGCAGGAGGAGCGCAATGCCAAAGCCGAGCTGCATCAGCGCCGAAATGGCAATGATTGAACGTACCCAGCCCGGCAGTCTCATCGCCATGGCACGGCTTCCTTTGGCTGAGTCTCGGGCCAGCGCAAACATCTGCCCGTGCGCGCTCACTCAAACGGTGCAATGTCGACGCAAGCTGTGCGATCGCTTCGACCGATCTCTGCCTCGGGAGAGCAGCGCCAAGCACGATGGCGACACGCGCACGGGGAAGCGGCACGATCAGCCGATCCCAGCGCGGCAGCCTTAGCGCTGGCGAGGCCCAGCAGCCTACCGGCATGATCTCGACATCGCTAGCACGGGCGAGCCACATGGCTCCGGGCGCGATCCTGTGGCGCGGTCCGTTTGGGCCGTCGACGGCGATCAGCACGTCCTTGCCGGATGCGAGCGCCACCTCCATCTGCCGCAACCCCAAACCGCGCCTAGCGTCGGGCGCGAGCGGCACCGGCGTTATGCCAAGGCCGGCAAGCCAGGAGGTCATGGCGGTGCCTTTGATGCCGGGAGGCACGAAGGCCATGGCGGGCCGGCTCGATACATCACGGTGATGCGCAAGCGCGATGAGATTGCACTCGTGCCAACTAATCCACACCGTCGGCCCCTGCGGCAGAGGATTTTCGGGGAGGATTTGGACGAAGGCAGTCCTGGCGATGGCGTGGGAATAGGCCGCCACAAGCCAGCCGAAGCCCGCGGCCGGCGAAACGATCAGTCCGGATGGCGCTCGCGCCATAGCCCGTATAGTCCGATGGCCCAAGCCGGCGGGACCAGGAACCAATGAAACAGGTTCACCCGGTTATCCAGCATCATGCCGAAATGGTAGGGCGTGAACGTCCCGAGCACGGCCATAACCGTGTAGAACACGGCAAAGGACAGCACGAACGCCGTGGCATAGCGCGGCTGGAAGAAGCCGATATAAGTTCCGACCAAACCCCACACGAAATGCACGGCGGCGTGGATCGGGTCGAGCCTGAAACCGAGGGCGAAGCTGTTAGGGTCGGTGTTGAACCCGTAATAAGCGTAGGACAGGAGTAGGATTCCGCCTTGGGCGAGGAAATAGAGGCTGAGCCGCGCCGCCCAGACGACTAGCGGGGTCGTCTCGGCTTCGTTCGCCTCTTGACCGGGTCCAATCGGCTCTTTGGCGTTGACCGAGGGGTCTGCTGCCATGGCGCGCCTCGTTTCCCGTTTCGGACAGGCTATCCGATCACCCCAGAGCGGTCTATCTCAGTCAGGCGGTCGGCTTGCGCGGTAAGGGAATTGCCAGTAACCAAGCTCACCGGCTGGCCTTCTCGCGCCAGCTTCACGCCACAAGCTCAAGGGGGTTTTTATGGCGCGTAATCGTATTGCGCTCGTCGGCGCGGGTCAGATCGGCGGCACGCTTGCCCATCTTGCAGCGATCAAGGAGCTTGGCGAGATCGTGCTGTTCGACGTGGTGGACGGCGTTCCCCAAGGCAAGGCGCTCGACCTTTCCCAGTCCGCACCGGTTGAGGGCTATGTTCCGAAATTAAAGGGCACTAACGAATATGCTGAGCTCAAGGATTCCGATGTGGTGATCGTCACCGCCGGAGTTCCGCGTAAGCCCGGTATGAGCCGCGACGACCTCCTCGAGATCAACCTCAAGGTCATGGAGCAGGTGGGCGCGGGCTTGCGCAAATATGCTCCGGAGGCCTTCGTCATCTGTGTCACCAACCCGCTCGACGCCATGGTATGGGCGCTGCAGAAGACGAGCGGCCTGCCGCGCAACAAAGTGGTCGGCATGGCCGGCGTGCTCGACTCAGCGCGCTTCCGCTTCTTCCTTGCGCACGAGTTCGACGTAAGCCCCGAGGACATTGCGACGATGGTGCTTGGCGGGCACGGCGATACCATGGTCCCGCTCATTCGCTACTCCTCGGTCGCCGGCATCCCTTTGACCGACCTTGTCAAGATGCGCTGGATCACCCAGAAGCGGCTGGACGACATCGTGCAGCGCACGCGCGACGGCGGCGCCGAGATCGTCGGTCTGCTCAAGACAGGCTCTGCATATTACGCACCGGCAGCCGCTGCGCTGGAAATGGCGGAGTCGTATCTCAAGAACCAGAAGCGCGTCCTACCCTGCGCCGCCTATTTGAACGGGGAGTATGGCGTGAAGGGGATCTATGCCGGCGTGCCAATCATCATCAGCGCCAAGGGCGTGGAGCGCGTCATAGAGCTCGACCTCACCTCCGCCGAGAAGGATGCTTTCATGCATTCGGTGAACTCCGTGAAGGCGCTCGTGGAATTGTGCCAGAGGATCGCGCCGAACCTCGCGTCAGTGGCTTAGATTTGGCCCCATCTTTGCAGCGCGGGCTGTGATCGGCGCGAGGACCTCATCACATGAATATTCACGAATACCAGGCCAAAGCCCTGCTCAAGGATTATGGCGCGCCGGTTGCCGATGGCCGCGTCGCCGACACGCCGCAAGAGGCGGCAGCAATCGCGCGCGAGCTTGGGGGGGACACCTTCCTCGTAAAGGCGCAGATCCACGCCGGTGGACGCGGCAAGGGCGGTGGCATCAAGCTCGTGAAGACGTTGCAGGAGCTGCACGCCGAAGCTGACCGCATGATCGGCAAGCCCCTCGTCACGCCGCAGACGGGACCCAAGGGCAGGCTCGTGCGGCGGGTCTATGTGGTGAAGGACACGACCATCGCGCGCGAGCTCTACCTCTCGCTTCTCGTCGATCGCGGGTCGGGCCGCGTTGCCTTCGTCGCCTCGACCGAAGGCGGCGTCGATATCGAGGCGGTTGCCGCCAATACCCCGGAGAAGATCGCAACGCTCACCGTCGATCCGGCCTCGGGCCTGTCGCCCTTCCACGGTCGTTTTATCGCCTCTGCGCTCAAGCTCGAAGGTCCCCTCGCCAAGCAATGCGAGAAACTCGTGGCATCGCTCTACAAACTCTTCGTCGAGAAGGACGCGAGCCTCGTCGAGATCAATCCGCTGGTGGTGACCAAGGAAGGCAATCTGCTCTGCCTCGACGCAAAGATCGGCTTCGATGACAATGCCCTTTTCCGCCACTCTGACATCGCCGCGCTGCGCGACCTCGGCGAGGAGGATCCTGCCGAGGTCGAGGCGTCACGGCTCGGACTGTCCTACGTGAAGCTCGACGGCTCGATCGGCTGCATGGTCAACGGCGCCGGTCTTGCCATGGCCACCATGGACATCATCAAGCTGCACGGCGCCGAGCCCGCCAACTTCCTCGATGTGGGCGGCGGCGCGAGCAAGAAGCGGGTAACTGAGGCCTTCAAGATTATCCTCTCGGACCCGCACGTGAAGGGCGTGCTGGTCAACATTTTCGGCGGCATCATGCGCTGCGATACTATCGCCGAGGGCATCATCGCTGCGGCGCGCGAGATGCATATCACCGTGCCACTCGTGGTCAGGCTAGAGGGCACCAATGTCGAGCTCGGCAAGAAGATGCTGCGGGAATCGGGGCTCGCGATCATTCCCGCCGACGATCTCGATGACGCCGCGAAGAAGGTCGTGGCAGCGGTCAAGGCCGCGGCTTGAAACTTGCAGGGATAGTTCGTTTGTCCGATGTCCATTCTCGTCGATACGAACACGCGTGTCATTTGCCAGGGCTTCACCGGCGCCCAGGGCACTTTCCACTCCGAGCAGGCGATCGCCTATGGCACGCGCATGGTGGGCGGCGTCACGCCGGGCAAAGGTGGCACCAAGCATCTCGGCCTGCCGGTCTTCGACACGGTGAAAGAGGCGGTCGCCGCGACCTGCGCCGATGCGAGCGCGGTCTATGTGCCGCCCCCCTTTACCGGGGATGCGATTCTCGAGGCGATCGATGCCGGCGTGCGCATCGTGGTCTGCGTCACCGAAGGCGTGCCAGTGCTCGACATGGTCAAAGTCAAGCGCGCTCTGTGCGGATCGAACACACGGCTGATCGGCCCGAATTGCCCGGGTGTCATCACGCCAAACCAATGCAAGATCGGCATCATGCCGGGCCATATTCATAAACCAGGGAAGGTCGGCATCGTCTCGCGCTCGGGTACGCTGAGCTATGAGGCCGTGGCGCAGACCACGGCGGCAGGACTTGGCCAGTCGACCGTCGTGGGCGTCGGCGGCGACCCGGTCCACGGCACAAGCTTCGTCGATGCGCTCGAGCTATTTCTCGGCGACGACGAGACCGAGGCTATCATCATGATCGGTGAGATCGGCGGCAGCGCCGAGGAAGAAGCCGCGGAGTTCCTATCGAATGCCGGCAGCAACAAACCTGTGGTCGGTTTTGTCGCAGGATCGAGCGCGCCGCCGGGTCGGCGCATGGGCCATGCCGGTGCCGTGATCTCGGGCGGCAAGGGCGACGCCAAGCACAAAATTGAGGCAATGCAGGACGCCGGGATTGTGGTGGCAAACTCTCCCGCGGCCCTTGGAACGACCCTTGCGCGGGTATTACATGGAAGCTGAGGCGGGCGCCAAAAGCTCGCCTCTTTTGCCCTTCACGCCGGTAGCCCGCAAAGACCGGCAGGTGACCAATGACGCGACATGAATTGAACGACGTGTTTGCCCGCACGTCGTTCCTGCAAGGCGCAAACGCCACTTACCTCGCCGAACTCTACGCCCACTATCAGGAAAATCCTTCGTCGGTCGATCCCGAGTGGCGCGAGTTTTTCGCGAGCCTCGACGACGATCCGCACAATGTGCTCGCCGAGGCGCGAGGGCCGTCATGGGCGCCCACGAACGGCAGGGCTGTTGCGCTACCGGCACTGCCCGCGGGCGCCATCAGCGGGGAACAGGCGGTTGCTGCGGCGCGCGATACGTTGGGCCTGCGCATGCTCATCCGCGCCTATCGCACGCGCGGTCACCTCGCGGCTCACCTCGACCCGCTCGAACTCGTCTCCCGTCGCGAGCATCCCGAGCTCAAGCCCAAGACCTACGGCTTCACCAAGGCCGACTACGACCGTCCGATTTATGTTGGCGGCGCGCTCGGATTGGAATTTGGTACGCTGCGCCAAGTGCTCGGCATCCTGAAGCGCGCCTATTGCGGCCACATCGGCGCCGAGTACATGCACATCTCTGACCCCGAGCAGAGGGCCTGGATCCAGGATCGCGTCGAAGGCTCCGAGGTCAGCTTCACCCAGAAGGGGCGGCAGGCGATCCTGAAGAAGTTGATCGAGGCAGAGACCTTCGAACGCTTCCTCGACGTGAAATACACCGGCACCAAGCGTTTCGGTCTGGACGGCGGGGAATCCCTCGTGCC
>JBKOUI010000079.1:0-2338 GCA_046723315.1 Pseudomonadota bacterium
GGCACGTCCATTGCTACTGCATAGGCAACTCGGCCGGGCTCTCCGCCGGCGCGACCAATGGAGTGTGCCCATGTCGACCTTCGACAACCCTTTCAATTCTGCCGGCCGACTAACCTCCGGTTGCATGTGCGGGCGCCATGCTAGCCAGGCCGAGCATGACCGTGAGCAGCGGCTCATGCGTGCGGCGGTTGAAAGCGAGGAGAAAAGATATGAAGGCGTGATCACCTCTGCAGTGATGCGCGCCATCTTTCCCAAGGATTGCGCGCGGCGCACTTTCCTGAAAGCTGTCGGCGCTTCCACGGCCGTTGCAGCGCTCTCGCAGCTCTTGCCGCTCAAGCTCTTCACGGAGGCCTTTGCGCAGGGCGGCACGCTCGAGAAGAAGGACCTCAAAGTCGGGTTTATCCCGATCACCTGCGCCACGCCCATCATCATGGCGCATCCAATGGGATTTTACAGCAAGCATGGGCTCAACGTTGAGGTGATCAAGACCGCCGGCTGGGCAGTCATTCGGGACAAGACGCTCAACAAGGAATACGACGCCGCCCACATGCTCTCGCCCATGCCGCTTGCGATTACGCTCGGCGCGGGCTCGAACCCCGTTCCCTATACGATGCCAGCCGTTGAGAACATCAACGGCCAGGCGATCACCCTTTCCATAAAACACAAGGACAGGAACGATCCTAAGAAATGGAAAGGGTTCAAGTTCGCCGTGCCGTTCGATTATTCCATGCACAATTATCTATTGCGCTATTACCTCGCCGAGCACGGTCTCGATCCTGACACGGACATTCAGATCCGGGCGGTCCCGCCTCCGGAGATGGTGGCCAATCTGCGGGCCGACAACATCGATGGCTATCTCGGTCCCGATCCGTTCAACCAACGCGCGGTCTACGACGGTGTTGGCTTTATTCATGTGCTCTCGAAAGAGCTGTGGGAAGGGCATCCCTGCTGCGCGCTTGCCGTCTCGAAGGAATTCGTCATCACTATGCCGAACAGCTATGCGGCACTGCTCAAGGCGATCATCGATGCGACCGCGTTTGCACACAAGGCGGAGAACCGCAAAGCTATCGCCGCGGCGATCGCGCCTGCCAATTATCTCAATCAGCCCGAGACGGTACTCGAGCAGATTCTCACCGGCACCTACGCGGACGGGCTGGGACAGGTGAAGCGCGATCCAAACCGCATCGACTTCGATCCGTTCCCCTGGCAGTCATTCGCGGTATGGATACTCACGCAGATGAAGCGCTGGGGGCAGATCAAGGGCGACGTCGATTACAAGGCCGTCGCGCAGCAGGTCTTTCTCGCGACCGACACCGCAAAGCTGATGAAGGAGGTCGGGTTCACGCCGCCTGCATCGAGCTCCAAGAGCTTCAAGATCATGGGCAAGGAATTCGATCCGGCGAAGCCCGAGGAATACGTGCAAAGCTTTGCCATCAAGCGCGTCTAACTCGGCCATGTCATGCCCCGCGAAGGCGGGGCATCCAGTACTCAAGGCATCTGCAATGAAGCGCACGCTCACCACTTCGCCCACTTTGCGGTTACTGGATCGCCCGCCTGCGCGGGCGATGACGGCTGTGGTGTATTGATGCGATCAATTATCGCCTTGCGCGCAGCGCTGGTTTCGCTGCTCCTCTTTGCGCTGTTTATTGCGGTCTGGCAGCTCGGCACGGGGGGCAGCGGGCCGGCGGTGAACATGGATCCGGAATACGCCAAGCTCGTCGGCGCAACCGCGAGCCAGGGCAAATCGGCCATGCCCGGTCCGACAGACGTAGGCGCCAAGCTGTGGGAGCATCTGAAAAATCCGTTCTATGACCGCGGCACCAATGACAAAGGGCTTGGCATTCAGCTCGCCTACTCCATCGCGCGCGTGGGGATTGGCTATCTTATCGCGGTTCTCGTCGCCATTCCCATCGGATTTCTCATCGGCATGTCGCCGCTCATGAGCCGCGCGCTCGACCCGTTCATTCAGGTGCTCAAGCCCATCTCCCCGCTCGCCTGGATGCCGCTTGCACTTTACACGATCAAGGATTCGAGCCTGTCGTCGATATTTGTGATCTTCATCTGCTCGTTATGGCCCATGCTGATCAACACTGCCTTCGGGGTTGCCTCCGTGCGGCGGGAATGGCTCAACGTGGCACGCACACTGGAAGTGGGCGTCTTCCGCCGCGCCTTCACCATCATCCTTCCGGCTGCAGCGCCGACCATCCTCACTGGCATGCGCATATCCATCGGCATTGCCTGGCTCGTCATTGTCGCCGCCGAGATGCTGGTGGGCGGCACCGGCATCGGCTATTTCGTATGGAACGAGTGGAACAATCTCTCCATCACCAATGTGATC
>JBKOUI010000343.1:0-2475 GCA_046723315.1 Pseudomonadota bacterium
CGCTGCCGGCGCGTCCGATGTCGGTCAGCCCGATGATGAGGCGGTCGACCTCCGGCCGCATCCGGCTCGATATCTCGTCGCGCTCCTTCGTGGTCGCGGCGGCGAGCAGGGCGGGAGTCGAGGCGATGAGCCGATCGGCCGCGCGCGAGATCGCCATCGAGCTTGCGACCTGCGGCACGCGGGAATCGATCAATTCGAGTCGGTCGTCGACCTGGCGGAAAGCATAAATACCGGCGGCGGCGGCAAGAATGGCGAAGGCGCTGATCCCGAAGAAAGCGAGCAACAGCCGCCCGCGGACGCCGAGATTCCAGCTTCTGAGTTTCGAACCGTGGCTTGCTATGGCCCGGCGCGGGCTAATTCTTCGCGATAAATGCCCGCGCCTCCGCCACCTCCGGCCTGCCCGCGTCGGCTCCCTCCGTGAGCGCGACGGCTTTGGCGTAGTATTGCCGCGCCTTGGCCTCGTCACCCAGCTTTTCGGCGGCCCTGGCCGCGGCGACGGTGGCGCCGAGCCGGTTCGGCTCCTTCGTGAGCGTCGCCTCGAACGCCGCGAGCGCCTCTTTCGCCATGCCGCGCTCAAGCAGCATGGCCCCGTAGAGTTCGCGCGCGGGAGAGAGCCAGCCAGGCGTGACGACCGACTTCTCGGTCTTGTCCTCCAGGTCGGCGGCGGCGCTCATGGCGCCGAGCGCGTCCGCCTGCTTGTTCTCCGCATTGAGCACCCAGGCGGTTGCGATCTGCCGCTGGATGTCCACCTGTTCCGTCCAATAATCGTCCTTGGCCTGCTGCAGCTTGTCGCGCAGCTCAGCAAGCTTCGCGATGTCGCTCTTCGCGCCGTCGGGATCGCCGGAGCGCGCCGCACCCAGCGCGCGCGCAAAATGGGTGATCGCGTCGACATAAGCGAACTGGCTCGGCTGCACCTGCAGGCCGGCGGCGCCGCTCCAGTCGCCGCGCTCGATCATGTAGCGGGCCTGACTGGCCGCGACCGCATAGGGTCCGGTGCGAACGTTGGGATTGTAGCCGGTGAGCGCGACCATCTCCTCCATGACCGCGCGGGCCTCCTTGTCGCGGGCCACCTGGAGATAGGCGTAGACCAGGTAGTCCATGGCGTGCAGCTGGTCGTGTGGCTCCTTGCCGGCCTTCGCGGCGCGCGCCGAGGCGGTGTTCGATGCAATCGACTCCTGCCAGTAGCCCACGCGCGTGAAAATGTGCGACGGCATGTGCAGGGCGTGGGGCGCCGCCGGCGCGATCTCGGCATATCGCCTGGCCGCGTCCAATCCCTTGTCGGCAATCGGCGGGTAGTCGTAGAGGTGGATCAGATAGTGGGCTATTCCCGGATGCCGCGGCTGGCGCTTGAAGATGGGCTCCAGGATGGCGGTGCCCTTGAGCTGGTTGGTATAGGTCTTGTCGTTCGGTGACGCGGCCACGTTCAGCACGATCGCGTAACCGATCTGAGCTTCGTCGTCGGCGGGGTAACGCGCGGCCAGGGCTTCCATCGCTTTCAGATAAGTTTGCGCCCGTTGGACATGGGAAAACTTGTCGTGGTCGGCATAGAAGGCCATCAGAGCGTCGATATAGTCGCGCTCGCGCTGGGTCTTGGCCCCAATCGACTTGGCCTTCTCCAACGTGGCGAGCCCGAGGACGAGATTGTGCTTGGGCGCGGGAACATGCGGGTTGAACAGCAGACTGAGCGCAATTCCCCAATAGGCGATGGCGCAGTCGGGATCGGCCTTGATCGTCTCCTCGAATATCTCCTTGGACTCCCGATACCAGAACGAGTGCTGGTAGCGCATCCCGCGGTCGAAGCGCCGTTGCGCCGTTTCGTTGCATGAGGTCGAAAAATGTACGGTGCCGAACTGCTGCTCCGCATCGTCCTGCGCAAGCGCAGGACCCGGCAAGGCCACGGCTGTCGCCACCATGGCAATGACCGTCGCGACCGATGTCCTGATCATGATGGCCTCCCTGTGCCGCGCGGCATCAAGTTCGGTGCCGGGTAGGATCGGCCTCGAAGATCACTGTGTCAAATATTTCTGTTTCCGCGCGGACCCGACGCCCTTCGTAGCGAGGAGAAGGAGCGCACCGAGATGCGGCGCGCGCCACTAGCGGCAGGCCGGGTGGCCCCGAAGGGGAAACCTCGGGGCCTGCGGCCCCGGCGGCCGAAAAGGGGCAAACCTCTCGCCTTGAGGTGCTAGCGGCTCCGGGAACGGGCTCGTGCAGTGCCTGTCCAAATATTTGCCGTGGCGGCAGTATCTCAATTCTGCAACTTTCAGGCGTGGATGGCCTTGCTAACGAGGCCTTATGAAAATCCGAACAGGGTTCCCGGATCACGGAAGGGGCGAAAAACGTCGTGTTACTGTTTCCGTCGAATTTGGCAAAGAGAGGATGACAATTGAAGTCATTGTACCAACCGATCCTGATGAGGTCGAAGTGCAAAAACTCGCCATCGCAAGAGCAAGGGACTTCGCCCGAAAATTCGCGATG
>JBKOUI010000182.1:0-1999 GCA_046723315.1 Pseudomonadota bacterium
GTTCGGGGGCATCTTCGGCGGCGGCAACGGCAACGCAAACTAGACAATCGGACGTCCCGAGGCCGGATTGCGGCCTTGGCGGCCTTTGTGCTAATTGGCCCGTCAGAGCAACAACCCAGGCGTCGGAAGGGGAGTGGAATGCGCATCGATCGATCCGAAGGCCATCCGGCAATGGACTATACCGAGCATGAGAGAACCTACAAATTGTTCCTCAAGCTGACCGGTTTTCTCATCGTCGGCGTCGTTATCCTTATGGCGGCCCTTGCCATCTTCGTGGTCTGACCCCGCGTCATTCTTTCAAACTGGCAGCCTTCCTTAGTTTCAATCCGAGCGGCATGAACGCTAACCTTGCGTCTGCCCGCATCCGCTGGCGACGGAGCAACGATGATTGCGATTGGCGTGCCCGCCGAGGGAAGAGACGAGCCACGCATCGGGCTCACGCCTGAGACGGTCAAGAAGCTCGTCAAGGCCGGCGCCGAGGTCACCGTCCGGTCAGGCGCCGGCGAACGCTCGCATTTCTCCGATCAGGACTATGCCGCCGCCGGCGCGAAGATTGCCAAGAGCGACGCGGAGGCGATAGGCAATGCCGATATCGTGCTCACCGTGCGGCGGCCAGACCCGGCAATTGCCAAGGCGATGAAGAAAGGCGCGGCGCTGATCGGTATGCTCGATCCTTTCTCCGACGCGGACGAGCTCGACGCGCTCGCCAAGTCCGGCGTCTCGCTCTTCGCCATGGAGCTCATGCCGCGCATCAGCCGCGCGCAGAGCATGGACGTCTTGTCCTCGCAATCGAATCTCGCCGGCTACAAGGCGGTGGTTGATGCCGCCGCGGCCTTCGAGCGGGCGCTCCCGATGATGATGACGGCGGCGGGCACTGTGCCTGCCGCGCGTGTGTTCGTGATGGGCGTGGGCGTTGCGGGCTTGCAGGCGATCGCCACGGCGCGGCGCCTCGGCGCTATCGTGAGCGCGACCGACGTGCGGCCGGCGGTCAAGGAGCAGGTCGCATCGCTCGGCGCGAAATTCATCGCAGTGGAGGATGAGGAGTTCAAGCAGGCCGAGACCGCCGGCGGTTATGCTAAAGAGATGTCGGACGCCTACAAGAAGAAGCAGGCCGAGCTGATTGCCGAGCACATCAAGGGCCAGGACATCATCATCACCACTGCCCTCATTCCGGGCCGGCCTGCGCCGAAGCTCATCTCGAAGCAGATGATCGAGAGCATGAAACCAGGCTCGGTCATCGTCGACCTTGCGGCTGAGCGGGGTGGTAACACCGAGCTTACGCAGCCCGACGAGATCGCCGAGCACAACGGCGTGCGTATCATGGGGAAGCTCAATCTACCGGGCACTGTGCCGGTCAATGCCTCGAGCCTCTACGCCCGCAATCTGCAGGCCTTCATCGAGCCTCTGATCGATAAAGAGAAGAAGGCGCTCGCGATCAATTGGGACGACGAGCTCGTCAAGGGCACGCTGATCGCCAAGGACGGCGCTGTCGTGAACGCGATGATCGCCGAGCGGCTCGGCGCCAAGCCCGACACGGTCGCGCCGGCGAAAGCCGCAAGTCCCAAGCGACAGCCAAAGGGAGCAAAGGCATGAGCCTCCGGAGCTTGATGGCGAGCCTTCTCGGCATTGCGGCATTTGCGCTGATGCTGGCGCTGCCGGCGGGAGAAGCGCTCGCCAAGGAGGAAGGCGGCCACAGCCTGGTCTCGTTCTTCTCGATCTTCGTGCTTGCGATTTTCGTTGGCTATTACGTGGTGTGGAGCGTCACTCCGGCTCTGCACACGCCGTTGATGAGCGTCACCAACGCCATCTCCTCGGTGATCGTGGTCGGCGCGCTGCTCGCCGTCAGCGTCGAAGCGGTAGGCGGAGTGTCCGCGCAAGGGTGGATCGCCAAGCTGCTCGGCTTTGCCGCGCTCATCATGGCGAGCGTCAATATCTTCGGCGGCTTCCTCGTCACCCAGCGCATGCTCGGCATGTATCAAAAGAAGAAGAAATGAAAATG
>JBKOUI010000035.1:0-4103 GCA_046723315.1 Pseudomonadota bacterium
GGATGATGCTCTCTGCGCCGCATACACGCGGATAGACCTTATTTTGGCTTAGATCGAGGAATTATGCCCTATCGCTTCATCATGTTTACCGGGTTCGCATTGCTTCTGGCCACAATGCCTGGATGCGCGAACCAAGAAGTATTTGCTGCAGCAGATTATGCCAAATGCCAGCACCTCGGGTTCACTCCCGGCAACCAGTATTACGATATGTGCCTTTCCAACGTTCAGCAGCAGCGCACCGCTGGGATCACCAGGCCTGAACCGCTTCCAGATCAGACCGCAGCATTACCTTCATCCAGTGCCGATTGATCCCGACAACGGCGTGAGGTGTGACCTGATGGGGCTCGAAACAATCCAGCCGGTGAAATTATTTGCTCCGATTTTTGCTCGGCATGCGCCGTCAAATCGCAGCCCCAAGCTTAGCGCCTGATTTCATTGGCGCCCCGTAGGGGTTTCGAACCCCTGTTTCCGGCGTGAGAGGCCAGCGTCCTAGGCCACTAGACGAACGGGGCGTCGGGCCGAGCCCAAAGCTATAGCGTGCGCTTCGAAGCTCGATCAAGGCTTATTGATGCGCTACCTGCTTGCGCGGCTTATTGCGGCTTTAGGTGCACACGCGCCACGAGTTTACCGGTCTTGAGGTCGACGATTGCGATCTCGGGACCAGCAGGCGAATTCAGATGGAGAGCGAGCCTGTCGCCATCAAGGGCAAGCGAGGTAACAGTCGCATCTTTGGGGATCGGAAGCTCCGACTCGACACCGTTGAGAGACACCCCCGCCCCTGCTCTACCGCCGCTTTGCCCGCCGCCGGAGGCCTGATAGACAATTGCCGCCAGCACGAAGGCAAACCCGCCGACGAGCAGAAGCCCCATTACGATCACAGCGATTTTCAACACCCGCACCTGGCGCGGGGTGAACACCGTCCCCGGCATGGGAGTATTGTCGGGCTCGCTCGCCATCGCCATCGCTTAACGACCTCATGCCTCGATCAAACGAAGCGCCAGCTCAGGAGCGGCTCACTGCCGAAGCCGACCAGAGCCATGAAGGCCAGAGGCTCGATCGCTTCCTCTCGGAGCGCCTCCCTGCCTTGAGCCGCACGCGCGTGCAAAGCCTCATCAAGCAAGGCCACGCCTCGCGCGGCGGCGCGACCATAGAGGACGTGAAATATCGGGTCAAACCGGGCGACCGCTTCGAGCTGACCCTGCCGCCTGCGGCTCCTTCGGAGCTTGGCCCTGAGTCAATCCCGCTCAACATCGTCTACGAGGACGATTCGTTGATCGTCATCGACAAGCCGGCAGGCCTCGTCGTGCATCCAGGAGCGGGGCACGCGAGCGGCACGCTGGTCAATGCGCTGATCGCCCATTGCGGAGCGGGTCTCTCAGGCATTGGTGGCGTGGCGCGGCCCGGCATCGTGCATCGCCTCGACAAGGACACGAGCGGTCTCATGGTGATCGCCAAGACCGACCAGGCGCATCATGCGCTCTCCGCTCAGTTCGCCGACCATGGCCGCACGGGAGAGCTCGAGCGCGGTTACCTTGCGCTCGCATGGGGCGCGCCGCAAAGGAAACAGGGAGTGATCGACGCAGCCGTGGGGCGTCACCCGACGAGCCGGACCAAAATGGCGGCGCTCAAGGACAGGGGACGCGAGGCTGTGACCCATTGGCGCGTGGTCGCGACCTTCGGCCGCGGAAAAGAGAAGATCGCCTCTCTGCTCGAATGCACGCTCGAGACCGGGCGCACCCATCAGGTGCGCGTGCATCTCGCCGCGATCGGCCATCCCTTGATCGGCGATCAGCTTTACGGCCCGGGCTTCAAGTCAAAGCTGCGCAAGCTTCCCGAGCCGCTGCGCGCCAAGCTCGCCGCTTTGGGCCGCCAGGCGCTGCACGCCGCGCATCTCACTTTCGTGCATCCTAAGAGCGGCACATTACTCAAATTTAATAGTGAGCTTCCGCCCGAGCTGTCCGAGATCGTTGAGGAATTCAAGGAACTGTGAACGGCGGGCGGGCTTTAATCTCTGTGACAAAGGATTTATAGAGAGAGGTTCGCCGGGGTGGGGCAGTTTGGTGGAAAAAATGCGGCTCTCAACGGCCGCAGGAGACGGGCTCTCATGGCCGCAAGAAGTTTGCCGAGTGTTGGCGCGCATGGCGGACTGACCCGCTACCTCGAAGAAATCAGACAGTTTCCGATGCTGGAGCCGCAGCAGGAGTACATGCTCGCCAAGAGCTGGCGTGAGCATGGCGACCGCGACGCTGCGCATGAGCTCGTCACCTCGCATCTCAGGCTCGTGGCTCGCATCGCCATGGGCTATCGCGGCTACGGATTGCCGATCGGCGAGGTGATCTCCGAAGGCAATGTCGGCCTGATGCAGGCGGTGAAGCGCTTCGACCCCGATAAGGGCTTCAGGCTTGCGACCTATGCCATGTGGTGGATCAGGGCGGCGATCCAGGAATACATCCTGCGCTCGTGGAGCCTGGTGAAGATGGGCACCACCGCAGCACAGAAGAAGCTCTTCTTCAACCTGCGCAAGATCAAGGGTCAGCTCAAGGCGCTCGACGAGGGCGACCTTAGGCCCGACCAGGTGAAGCGCATCGCGACTCAGCTCGGCGTGACCGAGGAGGATGTCGTGTCCATGAACCGACGTCTCGCCGGCGACTCATCGCTCAATGCGCCGGTGCGCAACGACGCCGAGAGCGGCGAATGGCAGGACTGGCTGGTCGATGACACCATGGACCAGGAGACGGCGCTTGCCGAATCGGAAGAGCGCGACATCCGCCGCGAAATGCTGAACAACGCGCTCAAGGGCTTGAACCCGCGCGAGCGCCGCGTGTTCGAGGCGCGCAGGCTCGCCGAGGAGCCGCTCACGCTCGAGGAGCTGTCGGCCGAATTCGGGGTCTCGCGCGAGCGTATCCGGCAGATCGAGGTGCGCGCCTTCGAGAAGGTGCAGCGCGCGGTGCAAAAAGCCGCGACCGCATCGGCGCAAACGCCTGAGCCCGCTCCCGCGGGCTAAGTGAAAGAACTCACCTCAAGCGGCGTCGAGATTGCCTATCTCGACGAGGGCAAGGGCCCAGCGGTGGTCGTTGGCCATTGCTCGAGCGCCTCGCACAAGGAGTGGCTACCGCTGATCGAGGCGCTCAAGGCCGACTGGCGTGTGCTCGCTCCGGATTTCATCGGCTATGGCAGCTCGGCGCCGTGGCCGGTCGATCAGCCCTTCGAGCGAGATGCCGACCTCAACGTTATGCTGGCCGTGGCCAAGAAGACCAAAGGCCCATTGCATCTCGTAGGCCACTCCTACGGCGCAGCTCTCGCGTTAGACGCTGCGCTCAGGCTTCAGTCCCGCATCAAGAGCCTCACGCTGGTCGAACCGGTCTCCTTCCATCTGCTGCGCCAGGAAAGACGGCCTGAATGGGCCGAGATCGAGCAACTCGGCAAGGCCGTGCTCGGCGGGGTGGCACAGGGCGACGACCGCGGCGCTGCTGCGGCCTTCATGAGTTACTGGCTCGGACGCTGGCGCTGGCGGCTGTCACCCGAGCGCTTCAAATCGGCGATCGTAGCGACCATCCCCAAGGTTGCGCTCGAGTTCGGGATCATCGTGGATGCCCCGACCATGCTGACGGACTACGCGGAAATCACCACGCCAACGCTGCTCATCAAGGGCGGCAAGACTCGGGCGCCGGCGCGCGCCGTGGTCGATCTTCTCGGCAAGACGCTTCCCAATGCCAAGGTCGCGACGCTAAAGGGCGCCGGACATATGAGCCCGTTCAGCCACCCCACCGAGCTCAACCAGTTGGTACTCGATCATCTCGCGGCTCGGCGCTGACCGGTTTGCCGTCTCCGTCGCCAAGCTCTTCAACGTCGCGGGCAAATAGTTCCTCGAGCTCTTTCGCCTGGGTCATGGCGTTGGCGCGAACCTTCTCCACATCCGTGTAGTATTGGTAGTCCTCGTACAAGCGCCGCTCGTCGAGACGCTTGAACGTTTCGATCAGGCGCTTGACCTCCGGCTCTTTAAGGCCGAGGCCACGCAAAACATCCTTGGTCAATTCAAGCGCAGCGAGGAAGGTCTCACGCTCGATGATGGTGACGCCGAGATCCATCAGCTTATGCACATG
>JBKOUI010000283.1:0-5077 GCA_046723315.1 Pseudomonadota bacterium
GTCTACGACTACTACCGCAACAACCCCGAGCTTCTGGCTGAGTTCAGAGCGCCGATTTTCGAGGATAAGGTGGTCGACTACCTCCTTGAGCTGGCAAAGGTGACGGAGAAGACGGTGACGCCGGAGGAGCTCTACGCCGACCCTGATGAGGACCACGCCCATCACCATCATGATCATGACCACGACCATGCTCACGATCATCACCATGGACATGATCACGATCATATGGCCACGGCCACAAACACGAGTGATTAAGGAGGAGGGGAGCACGGCCTCTTCCGTTTTCGAAAGCGACCTCATATGTAGTAGGTCCAATCCCGAGATTCGCGGGCAGCCCGCAGGGCCCCATCAGCCTTCTGGAACCTCTATGAAAGACCCGGCAGACACCTTCTTGAACACCCTCGTGCCCATGGTGGTCGAGCAGACCAACCGTGGAGAGCGGGCCTATGATATCTATTCCCGGCTGCTCAAGGAGCGCATCATCTTCGTCACGGGTCCGATCGAGGACCAAGTCGCTTCCTTGATCACGGCGCAGCTTCTGTTTCTTGAGGCGGAGAACCCCAAGAAAGAGATCTCCATGTACATCAATTCTCCAGGCGGGATCGTAACCTCGGGGATGGCGATCTACGACACCATGCAGTTCATTCGGCCTGCGGTCGCCACGCTGTGCATCGGCCAGGCTGCGTCCATGGGCTCGCTGCTGCTCGCCGCCGGCGAGAAGGGCATGCGCTACGCGCTGCCGAACGCCCGCATCCTTCTGCATCAGCCGTCTGGTGGCTTCCAGGGCCAGGCGAGCGACATCGAGCGCCACGCCGAGGACATCATCAAGATGAAGCGCCGTCTGAACGAGGTCTATGTCCGCCATACCGGCCAGGACTATGCGATCATCGACAAGACGCTCGACCGTGATTATTTCATGTCGGCGGAGGATGCCCGCGCATTCGGCCTCGTCGATGAGGTGATCACCAAGCGGCATCCACTGGAAGAAAAAGTGGAAAAGCTCTCGCCGGTATCGTAGGGCGGGGAATGGGCGGCTAGATTTGTGAGCCGGGCGGCCTTCGAGGCCGATCGACGAATTCCTGTCAGTCGCGTGAGTGGGCGCGCTTCCCCAAGAGGCGGCGATTACGGTGTGATTGAACCAGAAGCGAGATGCGGGATTAATCAATCCTTGATCAGTGCCGCCATAGCATGCTCAGATTGCCCTTCAGGCAGCCGTGCTGGAGGAAAGGGGGGCCCACACTTGCGAGGCGGCAAGAAAGACAATGGCGCCAAGGCTTAAGTCGCTTAAGCGCCGGATAGGTTTGAGGACTGGATGAGCTGATGAGCAAGGTGAGCGGAACCGACTCCAAGAATACCCTCTACTGCTCTTTTTGCGGCAAGAGCCAGCATGAGGTGCGTAAGCTGATCGCCGGACCGACGGTGTTCATTTGCGATGAATGCGTCGAACTGTGCATGGATATCATCCGCGAGGAGAACAAGAGCTCGCTGGTGAAGTCGCGCGACGGCGTGCCCACTCCAATGGAGATCTGCGCTGTCCTCGATGACTACGTGATCGGTCAGGACTACGCCAAGCGCGTGCTGTCGGTTGCCGTCCACAACCACTACAAGCGGCTCAACCACTCGAGTAAGAATTCCGACGTCGAGCTCGCCAAGTCGAACATCTTGCTGATCGGGCCGACCGGCTGCGGCAAGACACTGCTTGCGCAGACGCTCGCACGCATCCTCGACGTGCCTTTCACCATGGCTGACGCCACCACGCTGACCGAAGCGGGTTACGTGGGCGAGGATGTCGAGAACATCATTCTCAAACTGCTCCAGGCAGCCGACTATAATGTCGAGCGGGCGCAGCGCGGCATCGTCTATATCGACGAGGTCGATAAGATCAGCCGCAAATCCGACAACCCGTCGATCACTCGCGACGTGTCGGGCGAAGGCGTGCAGCAGGCGCTGCTCAAGATCATGGAAGGAACCATCGCTTCGGTGCCGCCGCAGGGAGGCCGCAAGCATCCACAGCAGGAGTTCCTCCAAGTCGACACGACCAACATCCTGTTCGTGTGTGGCGGCGCGTTCGCGGGCCTCGAGAAGATCATCTCGGCGCGCGGCCGGTCGACCTCGATCGGCTTTGGTGCCAAGGTCGAGTCAGTCGACGAGCGCCGCACCGGCGACATCCTGAAAGAGGTCGAGCCGGAGGATCTGCTCAAATTCGGATTGATCCCGGAGTTCATCGGCCGCGTTCCGGTGATCGCAACTCTGGACGACCTCGACGAAGAGGCCCTGATGCGTATCCTGACCGAACCGAAGAATGCCTTGGTCAGGCAATATCAGCGCCTGTTCGAGATGGAGGATGTCCAGCTCACCTTCGCCGAGGAGGCGATGCGCACCATCGCCAAGAAGGCGATCGATCGCAAAACGGGTGCTAGAGGCCTCCGTTCAATCATGGAGGGCATTCTTCTCGACACTATGTTCGAGCTGCCCTCGCTACGCGGCGTCGAGGAGGTGGTGATCAGTTCAGAGGTGGTTGAGGGCAAGGCCCGGCCTCTGCGGATCTATTCCGACCGCCACGAGGAGCTCGGCACCAGCGCCTGACGCGGAATGGCCCGATTCCTGCTTGAAGGTAGGGGCGAATCCTCCTCAGAATGGCGGGAAACCGGCGGCGACCCTGTTAAAAGTGCCACTTGACGGCAACCGCCGAGGTCGCCACCTACGCTAGCTGGCGGGGTAACATGCCACAGGGCCGGCACAATCGTTCACCGTGGTAGTTTCAACGGTAACGAACGGCTCTTGGAGGAGGGGACGAAAAACTAGAACGGCGGATCGCCTCGACGGTTCCGCCAGACAAGAAAGCGACGGAACTGCCATGACCGAACCAAAGCCGTCCACCACTAAGACCGAAGGCGGTCCGGAGCTTTATCCGGTCCTGCCACTACGCGACATCGTCGTTTTTCCCTACATGATCGTGCCCCTCTTCGTGGGCCGCGAGAAGTCCATTGCCGCGCTTGAAGAGGTGATGCGCGCGGATAAGCAGATCCTGCTAGTCGCGCAGAAGAACGCGAGCGACGACGAGCCTAGGACCGACGGCATCTATGCCATGGGCACGCTCGCCTCTGTGCTCCAGCTCCTGAAGCTGCCTGATGGCACGGTGAAGGTGCTGGTCGAAGGCACGCGCCGCGCCGCGATCAAGCGCTATACCGAAAACGAGAGCTATTTCGAGGCCGAGATCGAGCGCGTCGAAGAGATGCTCGGTGCCGAGGACGAAATCGAGGCGCTTTCGCGCTCCGTCGTGTCCCAGTTCGAGAGCTATGTGAAGCTCAACAAGAAGATCTCGCCCGAGGTGCTCGGTACTGCGAGCCAGATCGAGGACTATTCCAAGCTCGCCGATACTATTGCCTCGCATCTCGCGATCAAGATCGCCGAGAAGCAGCAAATTCTCGAGATCACCTCGGTCTCCGAACGTCTGGAGCGTGTCTTTACGCTGATGGAGAGCGAGATCTCGGTGCTCCAGGTCGAGCGCAAGATCAGGAGCCGCGTCAAGCGTCAGATGGAGAAGACGCAGCGCGAGTACTACCTGAACGAGCAGATGAAGGCGATCCAGAAGGAACTCGGCGACAGTGAGGAAGGCCGCGACGATCTCGCCGAGATCGAGCAGAAGATCGAGAAGACCAAACTGTCACGCGAAGCCCGCGAGAAGGCGCTCGGTGAGCTCAAGAAGCTCCGCCAGATGAGCCCGATGTCGGCCGAGGCAACCGTGGTGCGCAACTATCTCGATTGGCTGCTCACCATTCCGTGGGGCGTCAAAGGCAAGATCAAGCGTGACCTCGACGAAGCGCAGAAGATCCTCGACGAGGATCATTATGGCTTAGAGAGGGTCAAGGACCGTATCGTCGAGTATCTCGCCGTGCAGAACCGGACCAACCAGCTCAAAGGCCCGATCCTTTGCTTGGTTGGCCCTCCTGGTGTCGGCAAGACCTCGCTCGGCAAATCCATGGCGCGCGCCACGGGGCGTGAGTTCGTGCGCATGAGCCTTGGCGGCGTCAGAGACGAGGCCGAGATCAGAGGCCACCGCCGCACCTATATCGGCTCGATGCCCGGCAAGGTGATCCAGTCGATGCGGAAGGCGAAAAAGATCAATCCGCTGTTCCTGCTCGACGAGGTCGACAAGATGGGAGCCGATTTCCGCGGCGATCCGGCTTCGGCGCTGCTCGAAGTGCTAGACCCTGAGCAGAACCACACCTTCAACGATCACTATCTCGAGGTGGATTACGACCTGTCGAACGTGATGTTCGTCACCACGGCCAACACGCTCAACATTCCGCCGGCCTTGATGGACCGCATGGAGATCATCCGCCTTGCTGGTTACACCGAGGACGAGAAGACGGAGATCGCGCGGAGGCACCTCATTCCCGCCCAGACCAAAGGTCACGGCCTCGAGGCGGAGGAATGGAGCCTAGATGATGATGCCCTGAAGGAGATCATCCGCCGCTACACGCGCGAAGCCGGCGTTCGTAACCTCGAGCGCGAGATCGCCAAGCTCGCGCGGAAATCGGTGAAGGAGCTGCTCACCACCAAGAAGAAGTCGATCAAGGTCACGACTAAGAACCTCGAGGACTATCTCGGCGTGCCGAAATTCCGGTATGGCGAGGCTGAGCTTGAGGACCAAGTAGGCGTGGTCACCGGGCTCGCCTGGACCGAGGTTGGCGGCGAGCTACTCACCGTCGAAGGCGTAATGATGCCTGGCAAGGGCAAGATGACGGTGACCGGCAACTTGCGCGACGTCATGAAGGAGTCGATCCAGGCCGCCAACGCCTATGTGCGCTCGCGTGCCGTCGATTTCGGCATCGAGCCGCCTCTGTTCGAGAAGCGCGACATCCACGTGCACGTGCCTGAGGGTGCAACTCCTAAGGACGGGCCGTCCGCAGGCGTCGCCATGGTGACCGCAATCGTCTCGCTGATGACCGGCATTCCGGTGAAGCGCGAGGTTGCCATGACCGGCGAGATCACGCTCCGCGGGCGCGTGCTGCCAATTGGCGGGCTCAAGGAGAAGCTCCTTGCGGCGCTCAGAGCCGGCATCAAAACGGTG
>JBKOUI010000074.1:0-3262 GCA_046723315.1 Pseudomonadota bacterium
TGTGCGCCTATGGGCACGTGTGGATCCTGAAGGAGGCGGTCGAAAAGGCGGGCGTTGCCGACCGCAAGAAGGTCGCCGAGGCCATTCGGGCCATGGACACAACCGAGGGCGCGGCCCGGTACTTCGCCGGCAACCACATCAAGTTCGACGACAAGGGCCGCCGCGTCGACGCGCCGCTTGTGATCTACCAATGGCAGCAAGGCATACCGGTCACGGTCTATCCGAAGGGGCCGGGCACCGCCAACCCGCGGTGGGCGACGAAGTAACTGCGGCCCGCGATTGCGTGCCTGCTACTCGGCGCGACCGCAAGGTCGGCCGTGCCGCTTTCATTTTTGCGCCAGCATCCGCTCGAGCTCGGGCAGCAGATAGCGCCGGAACTCGGGATAATTCTCGACCATCGGGAAATGTCCCATGCCGGACATGACCGTAAAGCGGGCGCCGGGAATTTCCTTGGCAACCGCTTCCGTCATCGCCGGCGTGCAGGAATAATGGTATTCGCCGGTGAGCAGCACGACGTGACATCGGCCAGTGTCGATCCGGGGCAGGTCCTCACGGGCATCCCAATCGTTGCTGTAAAAATGCACGTCGCCCTGGTAGATACCCGGTCCCGATTGGCTGTAGTACCACCAGTTCTCGCGCCGGTTTTCTTCCGGACTGAATGGCGAGTTCAGTCCGTATGTATAGCTTGCGCACAGCTCGCCCCCGTGAATCGCCGGGTGATGCAGGAACTCGTTGTAGCGGCCGGGCGCATAGGCGGCACTCTCCAGCCCGATGACGCCGCGCAGCTCGTCCTGATGCTCGGCGGCGAGCTTGAGCACGATAGCGCCGCCCATCGAACATCCCATGACCACGGGCTTTTCGATCTGGAGCGCCTGCCAGACCGCGCGGACAATACCGAGATAGGTTTTGGTCGTGAGCCGATACCGCATCAGCCACCAGTCGGCGGGCGGGTTCGACCGGCCGTGCCAGGGAAAATCGAACGCGACGACGCGGAACCGGCGAGTCACATCGGCATCGTTAAGCAGATGGCGGAATTGGCGGCTGTCGGCGCCAGCGGTGTGCAGGCACAGGAGCGGCACGCCGCCGCCCGCCTCTTCGACGAAAATCCGATATTCGACGCCGTCGAACCTGACGGGCAGATAGCGGCCGACAATCGGCTCGAATTCAGCCACCGCCGGCTTCCGTGCCGCGCATGAGATTCATCATGCGATGGAGTGCGCGCGCATTCTGCATGGCGAGGAAGCTGTCGCCCTCGATCACAAATTCGGGAACCCGCATCAGCATGGCGAAGAAGTCATGATAGAGCGGCGGCGGCGTGGTGCTCAGGAATTTGCGCCAGACCTCTACCGGAGCGCGGAACCCGAAAGCCGCCCGCGCATCGATCCTCGGGTTCGCCACGATATCGCCAATGCGTCCTTGGTCGATGCGCAGCACATAACGCGTATCTCCGAAACTCAGCGAGATCGAGGTGGTAAACCAATGACCGATGAGCTTCATCTCCGGATCCGTGTTGGCGCGATTCCGGAACGCTTCGAGCCAGGCGAGTTGGGGAAATGCGGACATGCTATTCGGGTTTTGCGACGGCTCTTGTGTCAAAACATTCCGGGATTCGTTTTAGGCGCTCCATGGCCGTGCACCGTCACGGAACAAGAATGCTGAGGCCGGTGGTTCGTCGCGCCTGCAAATCTTCATGCGCCTGTGCAGCGCCCGTCAGAGGGTAGGTACGACTGACCTTGACCTTCACAGCCCCGGCCGCGATAGCCCCGAACAGCGCGTCTGCGCGCCGTAGCAACTCGCTTCGGTCCCGGGTATGGGTCACGAAAGCTGGACTTGTGACGTAAAGCGAGTCAAGCCGATTGAGCTCGAATATGTCGAAGGGGGCAATCGGTCCCGAGGCGGTGCCAAACGAGACCAATAGTCCGCGCGGCGCCAAGCAGCGCAGCGACTTTTCGAACGTATCCTTGCCGACCGAATCGAACACGGCCGCGACGCCATTGCCCTGCGTCAATCGCCGGACCGCGCCGACGAAATCCTCCGTGCTGTACACGATTGTCGCGTCGCAGCCGTGCGCGCGGGCAACCTCGGCTTTTTGCTCGGTCCCGACCGTGCCGATGACCATGGCACCAAGGTGCTTGGCCCATTGGCAAAGAATGAGGCCGACGCCGCCCGCCGCGGCATGGACCAGGATGGCGTCGCCGGCCTTGACGGCGAAGGTAGTGAATATCAGGTAGTGGGCCGTGATCCCCTTCGTGAAGATTCCTGCCGCAAATGAATCCGGGATTGTCGGCGGTAGCGGTACCAGACGATCCGCCGGCATCAGGCGTAGGTCGGCATAGGAGCCGATCGGCATTGAGGAATAGACGACCCGATCACCGGGCTTGAACGCGTGGACCTCGTCCCCGATCGCGTCAATGATGCCGGCGCCCTCCATGCCGATGGGCGAGGGATAGCGTGGGAGCGGATAGCGGCCGGTGCGATGCTGGATGTCAATGTAATTGAGCCCGATCGCGGTCTGCCTGATCAGGACCTCGCGCGGCGCCGGCGCGGTGATGTCGTGCTGCTCGTAACGCAGGACCGACGGTGGCCCGGGACTGCTAATGACGATCCGATTGGCGCACACGCTCGAGCCCCTGCATAATCAGTCAATGCTATCGGCGTCGTCTGGGTGTTGCAACGCGCACAGCTCCAACGGCTTGCATGCCGGCAACAATCCGATACACGCGCTCGCCGTCGGTCTTCTCGGACTCCAGCCGAAGCCCGAGCTTCTTGCGCACCACGGCGGCCAGGAAGCGGCGCACCGTGTGCGGCTGCCAGCCGGTGGAGCGCATGACAGTGGCGATTGTGGCGCCGTTCGGCCCGCGCAACAGCGCAAGCACCCGGGCCTGCTTCGAAGCCGCTCGCGTTTGGTGATGGCCGGCGATCCGGCTGCTGGCCGCCTTCGAACCTACCTTGGATGCAGCCAGTGCCTTACGGGCCCGCGCAGGTTTGCGCTTGGACATACAACGCTCCTCTCGATCGTGCCGGCGCAACAGCGCGCCGCCACCACCCAAACCCCGCGGAGGCCCATCGGCGCTGGCGGGGAAGAGGAGCGAGCCGGTCAGGCTCGGTGTCCACAACCGCCACACACGCTCTCTTTGCGCTCAAAGTCCAGCGCAAAGTGCGCAATGGTGTTGCTGGTTTGGCCGCCGGCGGAGCATCTTTGGATCGGAAGAAATCGCGGCCAATTCGTGCCTTACAGCGATGCCGCTCGATGGCCAACATC
>JBKOUI010000096.1:0-1738 GCA_046723315.1 Pseudomonadota bacterium
CGCAGCGATCACTGCCACCTGTCGGTCGACGAGATCGGCCGCCAGAATGGGAAGCTGATCGTATTGACCGTGCGCCCAGCGGAATTCAATTCGTAGATTGCGGCCTTCCACGAAGCCTGCTTCGGCGAGGCCCTGACGAAATGCCGCCACGTGGGGCACGGATCCATAAGGCGACCTGGCGCTGAGGAACCCAATGACTGGCATCGCCGGCTGCTGTGCGCGCGCTCCAAGCGGCCAAGCCGCCGCGCCGCCGAGCAGCGTGATGAACTCGCGCCGTCTCATATCGAGCATAAGCCTCCCAGCCGTAATCGGTCGCCGACTTCAAGCCGGGACGTATAGGCATAGGAAGGTTACAAGAAAAAACAGGACCGAATAGAACCCGATCCCGAGCCCGACCCCGATAATGTCCGAAGCCCAGCTCCAGCTCTCCTCTACAGCGCGCTCGCTCATGGTGAGGCCTCCCAGAAGTTAGCCGGTACGGCACTATCAGACTGCCCCAGCATGGCCGGGCGGTCCTTGGGGTAGGCCTGAATCGTTCTGAATCGGAGGCGCGCTGCGGTCGCTGCTGTGCCGGAGCGCTGCACTGCGGAATTTCGATCAGGCGGATGTCCGGGTTGGATCTTGGCCGTGCGAAAACTCCAGCGGTCGCGCCACACGTAGAAATATCTCCGGGCAATTGCATCCCTGAGAGTCAAATCATGCTGCACACGTGAGGTTCGATGCCTTACTGGAGAATTGTGTTTTCTACATTTTGCGAATGTATGAGTTTTCACACAGGGTCGGTCACAACCGGTAAGGCTCGGCGCGAGCATAAGATTTCCGCTCTTACCTCTGTAAGCGGACACCAGAACAGGCGTGCCGCGACGGCGGCTTCGTGCCGATAGTGGTGCAAAAGTATTTTGACCGTCGGAGCGCGTAACATTGATTCATGTGTTCACACGAACGAGCAACATCGATCCAAAAGCGCGCACGTCGCGATTCGTTTCTTTCAAATTTGAATTCCACAGCGGCACCGCGGCGACTTTTGCAACACTATCTGCCAACAGCGGCCGTGAGCACTCGCAGCAAGGATGCAGTTATTCGATCACCTCGTCGGCGCGGGCGAGCAGCGTCGGCGGCACCGAGAGGCCGAGCGCTTTCGCCGTCTTCAGATGTCACATAAGCCGCTGGCGCATTATTATGGGCAACAAGGCGGAAGGCCTCTCCTTCGCGTAGAATTTGGCCTCGCATAGTCGCGTGACGTTCTCCAGCATTCGAGAGCGTCATTTGCGCTCGGCGAGAATGCGCCGAACGGTTGCGACCAGCCGATCAAATTCGATCGGCTTGCCGTCGAACTCGTTGCACCCCGCGGCGAGCGCCCTTTCGCGCTCGCCGGCGAGCGCATGTGCGGAGAGAGCAATAATGGGGATGTCGCGGGTTTGCGGATTGCTCCTTAGTCGTCGTGTGGCTTCCCAGCCGTCGACAACCGGCATTTCGAGGTCCATCAGGATGATGTCCGGCCGCTCGGCAGCCGCCATCTCGCAGCCCTTCTCGCCGTCCTCTGCCGCCAGCACCTCGAAATCGCCGAGCAGCTCGAGCCGCATCTTGAGCATGTAGACGTTGTCGTCGTTGTCTTCGACGTAAAGCACTTTGGTCACGATGCCGGCTCCGTGCCGCTGTTGACGGCCGTTCGGGTCTGGGCGAGCCGCCGAATGCGCTCGACCAGGTCAGCGGGCTGAAAGGTTTCCTTGACCAGCAC
>JBKOUI010000308.1:0-3790 GCA_046723315.1 Pseudomonadota bacterium
GAGGTCGCACCCTAACGGCTTCTTTGATAGCCAACCGAACATGTGCTGCGGCTGCTTCGGCTGCGGCCTGCGTCGCGTAAGCAAAAAAGACGAGCGCCTGGCCGCGCTCCGTAGTGATGTTGAACCCATACGCGGAGTCCACGCCCAGCACACTTACTGGCGCTATGTTGCCGACTTTCCACATGTTCGATGCTCCCTTCGTTTAACCGTTTGTCAACCGTCGCGGCGCAATGGTGTGCGCCTCGGGCGACGCAGAAGCGCACCCCCAACTTTATGTAGCTGCTCCTCGTAAAGTTCGGCGCGGATGGGTCAAGGTGCATCCGGACGTCGCTGCTTGCTCGACCCAACGCACCCGAGCGCAACGCATGAGCTAGCGCACAGACGGTGTGCCCGGAATTGACTTGGCTGCGCAGCGAGACTCAAGAGGTCCTAAAACACTCGAGGACCGTTGTCGCGTCGGAGCGCTGTTATTTGTATATTCGTTTATCGGTTGCATGGGGCGCAGTAGCGCAATACGCAAATGACAATCGCGAGCCGTGTCACATTTCCATCGTCTCATTGAATGAGTTCGAGCAGTATCACCGGAAGACAGTAAAGGACCGCGATAACGTTTGCGCGGGCCGCCCTCTTCGGCCATATCCAGCAGACATATTTCAATGTTGAGACCCGGGTGGCGCGTGGGTGGGGTGAATGATTTCCTTAGGGACCCCCGCGCGGCCCAGGAGGTCCTTGGGGGCCAGGAGGTCCTTGGGGGCCAGCAGGTCCTGCTGGACCAATAACGCCAGGGTCACCCTTATCGCCCTTTGTTCCAGGAGTCCCCGGAGGCCCAGGAGGACCTACTGGCCCTGGAGGTCCTCGAAACCAATCGCAACCACCTAATCCCAGCGTCATCACCAAAACCGAGACCGACAATATTTTTTGCATGAACCCACTCCACATTACGTTCCGCAGCATCATCTGCTCAGGGACTCTTCAGGAACCTCAGGTAGAACGCTGCGAACACCAGGACAATTCCGACGTTCACTATCAGCCGCTCCTCACGACGGTTGCCTGTTTTCCCATCCTTCCACAGTGCCAGCAATTTTCCTAACCAATGGCAGACGGCGTGAATGCCTCGTTTTTGTAAGTCTGATTTTGTTTCGAGGCGCCGGCCACGCTGGCGCAACCGCCAACCTTAAACTAACATTCCACCTGGATCACTCAGCGGGGGCTGATCATCAAGGATTAAGGTCGTCCGATCGAACCATTAGAATTGGCCGGCCTTCGTGTTCGCCGTCGTCGGGGTCCAGGCCCTCCGAATCAAACTTCGCGCTCGCCGCATCTTCGATCTTCACGCGGTGGTTCTCGAAAACGACCACGTGCTTGTCGGGCAATTCGGAAGGATCAAGTTGTACAAGTGCCTCACGCGTCGCCACGACCCATATTAATTCAGCCCGGCTCATCCCGCGCACGGCCATCCAACAGCCGACGCCCAGTTTTACCGGTGCTGGGGGCCTGCTGGTCGCGATTAAAGGCATTTCGGTCGTCACCTTCAGCCCCGGGGGTTTAACGCGTGTGTGAACGTCTAGGTTCACTCCTGCCGCCAGCTCTTGGCGAATGCTACCATCGCAGCCTCGCGCGTCGCCTCATAGCCGTGCGTTGGCCTGCGGCCTTCGTGGTGCGGGAAGGTAAACGTCCACATCCACGGCGATCCTACTGGCGCTGCATTGGCGTTGAAGATGCGGCCGACGACGGTGCCGTTGCAGAGCACGTCAAAATCGTCATCACTCCAGTGGCCGGACGGGCGAGAGGCCGACGCTCGCTTGAGGATAAGCACCTCCCCGCCGGCTTCTATCATCGCCATCGTTGCTTCCCCCAATCCTCTTCGGCCTCGCGCTTCACCGCTGGTGCATTGGTGTTTTTCATCTTCAGCCAATCGGGCGAGCGGCCGGAACGGTAGGTGGAGTCTTTCCGCTTCGCGACAATGCCTTCGAGGCCCAGCTTGCAGGCGTGCCGAAATACCGTCTCGCCGTCGCCTTCCATATGCTCGTTGAATTGGATGCCACTGCCGGCCTTGGATAAAAGTATGTCAAGCGTGGCCTTGCGACCCTTCAGCGGATCACGCCGCAGATCGTCGCCGTTCAGCTCGATGAGGTCGAAGGCGTAAAGGAAGACGCTTTCGTCGTGGTAGCGGTAGCGGACGCGATTGAACGAAGTGACGCCGTTGTCATCGCAGGCAACCGCCTCGCCGTCGATGATGCAGGAGCGCGAGCGCAGATGCGCCAAGGTCTCGACGATCAGCGGGAAGCGATAGGTGAGATCATTGCCGGGGCGGCTATAGAGCCTTACCTGTGTGCCGTTGTTTTGTGATCGCCGTCACAGCGGCCAAAGTCATGGTCGGGCATGTTGGCCGGCATCAGCACGGGAGAACTCAGATGCTTAGGACCACTTTGGTTGCCGCCGTCGCCGCTTTGATCGCAACTGGTCTCGGAGTATGGGCAGCCTCCCCCACGAATGCGCGTGTTCCCTCGACTGGTCAGGGGATTGACCCGCACCAGATGATGATGAACGCCAGCGCAATGCCTGCCACAGAATTTGTCGACTACTCCTTCGTATTCGTGCACTGAGTGTTTTGTCAGTTGGTCATTTGCGCCTCACGCAGCGACCCAGATGACGTCCCGGCCCGACTCTCCTGAATTAGACCGGCGGGCCGGGGCACTCCCAGGGCCTTCTTTATTATCGCATTGCCCGAACGGACGGCAAAGCCACTGGCGGCTCGGGGACACAAAAGGGCGAGAGACGGGCACCGGGTGGCGTCGAGGGGGCCAAATCTCGCCGCAAGAAAAGCCCCGCTCGGGACGGGGCTAGGTAAGGGGGCGAGTTTGGCCTATCTCGCCGCCCTATCGATTCTAGTCCGGCTGACTCGCTTCAAATCGGCGACATCTCACTAGGTCTGCGGACTGCTACGAGAGAGGAAGGTCTGTACCAGCGATATTTGGCGTTCGCGTCGCTCTAGCTCATGACGAGCTTGGCAGTGGGCCGAACAGTAGCGAACGTGAATCCACCAGTACCCGCTCCACAGATTACGGGAGCGGACACCTAATCCGAGTTTTGCGTGACATTGGGCGCATCTTTTCATTGCTCTTCCTTCTCAGCCACCCGTCCCCCGTTGGTCACTGAGTGATAGGAAGATTGTGTTTCGTGCGGAACTTCCAGCCGCGCGCGGTGTCCTTCGCCAGAACGAGAACCGCGTGCAAGGCCTCTCGAATTCCCCAATTGATGCAGTGGCAAAGGAGCAGGCAGCCTCTCGGGGTCGCAGCATAGCCATCCTGCGGGGGTGCGGCAGGAGATTGGCCAAATTTTTGATTACAACGCCGTTCTTTTCGATCACAAAGGCCGGCGGTTTGTTACCGGTGTTCCACGCGGTGACCGTATCCCGTACCTGTACCACCCGACGCTGCCCGCGTGCGGGCAGGTACTGTCAGCCCCGCCTCAGCCGGCTGAATTCGACCGCTACAAAGTCTTCGCGGAGACGAAGCCGATCGGAGCGAAGCCACCTCCTCCGGTCCCGCAGCCCACGCCAGAGCCGCGCCCTAAGTCGCCGCGCCATCGCGTGCGTTGCACGGTACGGCGGCCCGATCCAGATAAGCTTGATCCGGGCCAAATCATCGAAGCCAGCTATACGGTCACAGGCAATCTGCTTTGCGTCTTTGACTACGGGGAACGCGAGTTGGGCGTTGAAACGATACAGCCGGGCGATGATGCCGAGGCAGCGGCGCGAAAAGTCTTGCGCGAAAAGCACGGAAAGCAC
>JBKOUI010000205.1:0-2818 GCA_046723315.1 Pseudomonadota bacterium
GCTTCATGGTGCAGGAGCCGAGCGGGATCATGCTGCGGTCAAGCGCGAGATCGCGGTCCGCCAGGCGCCGCAGATAGCGCAGCATGTCGGTTTCGGAGTGATGGCTGTTGAATACTTCATGTGTCAGAAATTTGCTTTCCCGGCGCAGCCCAGCTGGGATCGCATCAGCCGGGGCTTGCGCAAGGCTTGCATATGAAAGCTGGGCGGCCTGCGCCCGATCGCCGGGCGCGAAGGCATCCCACACCGCCTCGATCGCGGCTGGCGTGGTCGTTTCATCGCAGCTTATGCCAATTGCCCGCGTCTTCCCGTCTACACGCCGCAGATTGATTCCATTGCGCACGGCGCGGGCAAGAATTTCGGCCTGCTGCGCTCCTGCTTCGACGGTGAGAGTATCGAAGAAAAATTTATTGGAAATCCGCCAGCCCAGCCGCTGCAGCCCGGCGGCGAGGATCGAGCAGCTGCGATGCACGTTGCGCGCGATGTCGCTGAGGCCGTCCGCGCCATGGTAGACGGCGTACATTGCCGCGATGACCGCGGGGAGCACCTGGGCGGTGCATATGTTGGAGGTCGCTTTCTCGCGCCGGATGTGCTGCTCGCGCGTTTGCAGGGCGAGCCGATAGGCGGCGCGTCCGCGCGCATCGACCGATAGGCCGACGAGGCGGCCCGGCAACGCGCGCTGGTGTGCTGCGCGCGACGCGATGAAGGCCGCCTGCGGTCCCCCGTATCCCATGGGCAGCCCGAAGCGCTGGGTCGAGCCAATGGCTATCTCGACGCCGAGCTCGCCGGGCGGCGTCAGCAGCGTCAGCGCGAGAGGATCGGCGGCCATGGTCGACACGGCGCCGGCGGCGTGCAGCTCGGCGATGATTTTTCGGAAATCACGGATTTCGCCCAAGGATCCCGGATACTGGAACAGCACGCCGAACACCTGCGCAGCATCGAGGTCGTGCATCGGATCACCGACGATGACGTCCCAGCCGAGCGGCGCCGCACGCGTGTGCATGAGCGCGATGGTCTGCGGATGACAGTCGCGATCCACGAAGAACGCAGGAGATTTCGACCGTGAAATGCGGCGCGACATGGCCATGGCCTCGGCGGCCGCGGTGGCTTCGTCGAGCAGCGACGCGTTGGCGATCTCGAGCCCGGCAAGATCGGCGATCATGGTCTGGAAGGTGAGCAGCGCCTCCAGTCGGCCCTGGCTGATCTCCGATTGATAGGGCGTGTACGCCGTGTACCAGGCCGGATTCTCCAGCACGTTGCGCTGGATCACCGGCGGCAGAAATGTGCCGTAATAGCCCTGCCCGATCATGGAGATGAGCACGCGATTCTTTGACGCGATGGCGCGCACTTTCTCCAGAGCTTCACGTTCGGACAGCGCCGGCCCAAACTCAAGTGCGCGCTGCATGCGAATGTGGTTCGGGATGGCTTCCTCGATCAGCGTCTCAACGCTGGAGGCTCCGACAGCCTCGAGCATGGGTGGCAGATCGTCAGCCCGAATGCCAATGTGGCGGCCGGCAAAACCGCTCTGCGCAAGCCCTTTTGCCATCAGCCGATCAACTCCTTGTAGGCGGCCTCGTCCATGAGGCTGTCGAGCTCGGAATGATCGGCAAGCTTGACCTTGAACAACCAGCCGTCTCCCATCGGGTCGGAATTGACCAGGCCCGGCTCGCTCGCGAGCTTTTCGTTGACCGCGGCAACTTCGCCGGTGACCGGCGCATATACGTCCGAGGCGGCTTTGACCGACTCGACCACGGCCGCTTCCGTGCCCTTTTTCAGTTGGGTCCCTGCCGCCGGCAGCTCGACGTAGACGAGATCGCCGAGTTGCTCCTGAGCGTAGGACGTAATCCCAATGGTTGCGGTCTCCCCCTCGACGCGCAGCCATTCGTGATCCTTGGTGAACTTCAGAAGAACGCTCATTAACGTCCTGTCTCCTAGCTGCGCTTGTATCGCGTAGGCACGAAAGGAAGCTCTGTGACGCTGACCGGCACGCGCTTGCCGCGTACCTCCGCAAACAGCGTCGTGCCGGCCGCTGCGTCTGCACTTCCGACATATCCCATGCCGATGGGCGCATTGAGGCTCGGGCCGAACGTGCCGGAAGTGAGGGCTCCGGTCGCGATCGTTGAGGATGCATCTTTGTACAGCGGGTTTCCTGCGCGGATGGGAGTGCGTTCCTCCGAGCGCAAGCCGACGCGACGGCGCTGCGTGCCTTGCACGAGTTGCCGCAGGATGATGTCTGCAGCGGGAAATTTGCCTGCACGCGCTCCACCTGCCCGGCGGTTTTTCGGAATGGCCCAGGCAAGACCTGCCTCGACCGGCGTGGTGCCGGCATCGATGTCGGCGCCGTAGAGACACAAGCCCGCTTCGAGGCGCAGACTGTCGCGGGCGCCCAGCCCGATCGGCGCGACGGCCGGATGATCGAGCAGGAGGCGCGCGAGGCGTTCAGCCGCGGCCCCCGGCACGCTGATCTCGAAGCCATCTTCTCCCGTATAGCCCGACCGGGAGACGACGCATTCAAGTTCCTGCAAGCGAGCAGTGCGCACATCCAGAAAGCGCATCGAGGCGATATCGGGAGCGAACGCGCTCAATACCTCCTCCGCGCGCGGGCCCTGCAGCGCAATGAGCGCGCGATCGCCGAGCGCGTCCACACCGCAGCGCGTCGCGAGCGCGTCGTGCAGGAGCTCGTAATCCATCTGCTTGCGGCTCGCATTGACCACCAGCAGCCAATGGTCGGCCCGGTTCGCAACCATGACGTCGTCCACAATTCCACCGGTATCATTCATAAAGAACCCATAGCGCTGGCGGTTTTCGGGCAGCCCCAACA
>JBKOUI010000249.1:0-8625 GCA_046723315.1 Pseudomonadota bacterium
GCTCCGGGCCAGCAGTTCAGGAGCCATAACAAACGGAGTGCTCAAGGCTTGCCGGGAGCTTCTGGGTACGCGCCAGGACATAAGAAGTATTGAGCGCTGGCCAGCATCGGACGGCGCATTAAAAAAAACCCAGGGCCGCAGTGCCCTGGGTTACCGTCCCCCCGTCTATCTTCGCGCGAATGTCACCGCTCACCAAGTGGTTCAACGACCAATGACCGAGCTGTTGATTGCTCGCTACTGGTCACCTCGATGTGAATCGACTCAGCTAAAATGGAGGAACGGCGCGCCGCCCTCGGCGTTCGCCCCGTAAGGGCGGGCACCACGAGGGACATTTGCCATGACCATACTCGGCGGTGTGCCAGTAAGAACGCGTCTTCCAGTGAGTGCTTGGGTCTTCGCAGCGCTCGTGACGCTCTTCTCTTTGATGCTGTCGCTAATTTCGACTGGCGAGACCGAGCAGATTTATCATGCGAGCACGACGCAACTGCTCAGTTTCTTGCACGCGTTCTAGTGTTCAGGCCTTGCCAACTCACAAAACGAGGCACCCATGGACAACACCACGTTGCTGATCATCCTTTTGATCATCTTGATTTTGTTCGGTGGCGGTTATTACGGCAGGGGTCGTTGGTGGTGATCACCGAAATCCTCGAACTGTAGCGTGCCGAATATAGCTCCTGCCCGACAGACAACGTACGCGCGCCATAAGGTTTGGCTTTACCCGCTGAACATCAGGGAAACGCAGTTTAGGAACGGGGCAAAGTTCGAGTTTGCTAGGTGCTAGGCGAGCGCTTAACTCTTCCCCCTCGCTACCCGAAAGCGCGATGAAGGCTGAGCCCGCGTATGCGAAGCCCTCCGCATTTGCCCGAGCCAGCAAAGCGAGAGGTGCTTCGGTTTTTCGATCACGCCCGGTGCCGATGATGACGAATGAGTCTGGTATGCCTGGAAGGTTCATCACACTACGGCAGAAGGCGGCGGGTAATTGAGAGGACGCGGAATTGACGATTCCGGCGTAGCTGATAATAGCTTCGTATGAGTGACCGTAAAGCGTTGGCGCGGGAGATAGCCGCGCGCACCAAACCCCGTTTCATCAATACCAATCCTGAGCGCCCAACGACCCTTGAAGGGTGCAAGGCTCTGGCCCGAGAGATCGCTGCCAGGTCTCCAGCACGCTTTCTAGTCATTCCTCGCGAGCGCAATGGAGTTCCCTTCACCGGGGAGCAGCTCACGCGCATGCGTGGCGGCATGTCGGCGGAGGAGTACCGATTTCATCTGGTCCGAAAGTTCGCAAAGAAAAGAAAGAACCCCCGAACCGGGCCCTAGTCCGGGGCTCCATTCGTGTGTCGGCTCTAGTCCAGAGCCGCTTTCAACTTAAGACGATTCGGCCAAAAGAAACGGCCCCAGGGAAGGAGCCCCTGAGGCCGCTTTAGCCCCCTCGCGCTGCGTGGCACCGCTGTTCTGGGTGGTACATTTGGCACCAAACTCCCAAACCCGTTGTGACCCGGATCACAGTGAAAAGAAAAAGCCCCGGCGAGGGAGATCAGTCGGGGCTAGTTGCTCACATTGAGGATACGACCAAGCCGGGTCGCAGAGTCTCTTTATACCATCTCGCTCAGTGGTTGTGTAGCGGAGCGTTCCCCCAACTCAATGGCCTCATGGACCTCGCCGGCGATCTCGCCAGCCAGCTTAATAACGGCGGCGAGGTTTCCGGCGGCGGCGGTCATGTTGCTCTGGGACTCCATATAGTTCGCGGCGTGCTCGCATACGTCGAGCAACGCGAGCAGTTGGTAGGAGCGTTCAACTGTTCCGGGCTTCTTTGCAGTCTGCAACATCGATTCCTCCTGGGCTGTATGCTAGAGACCGAGTTAACAGTGTGAGTCCTTCTCCTGTTACCTCTAGTGTTACCGCAGCGGCCGCCTGGCGTGGCCTAACATATTGTATTCCACGATGACTGAGCCAGATACATTGTTGATGCAAAGTCAGGCGTTACCGGAGGCATCCCACAACGACATGGCGAATGCCATCAGGGCGCTCGCCATGGACGCGGTGCAGAAGGCGGATTCCGGCCATCCCGGCATGCCGATGGGCATGGCGGATGTCGCCACGGTGCTGTTCACCCGCTTCTTGAAGTTCGATGCGAGCCACCCCGATTGGCCCGACCGCGACCGCTTCGTACTCTCTGCCGGCCACGGTTCGATGTTGCTCTATGCGCTGCTCTATCTCACCGGCTATCCGAAGATGGAGCTCGATGAGCTGAAGCGCTTCCGCCAGCTCGGCTCGCGCACGGCCGGCCATCCAGAGTATGGCCACGCTCCGGGCATCGAGACCACGACCGGGCCTCTCGGACAGGGCCTCGGCAACGCCGTCGGCATGACGCTCGCCGAGCGGCTGCTCAACCGCCGCTACGGCGATGAGGTCGTGAACCATTACACCTATTGCATTGCCGGCGATGGCGACCTCATGGAAGGGATCAGCCAGGAGGCGATCTCGCTAGCGGGCCACCTCAAGCTCGGCCGGCTGATCATGCTGTTCGACGACAACGAGGTCTCGATCGACGGTCCGACTAGCCTGTCGGTCTCAGACAATCAGATCGAGCGCTTCAGAGCCGCGCACTGGCATACCGCGAAGGTCGACGGACATGATCCAGAGGCAGTGGCGCTTGCCATCGAGAATGCGCGGTCCGTCACTGACAAGCCGTCGCTGATCGCCTGCCGCACCATTATCGGCTACGGCGCGCCGAGCAAAGCCGGGACTGCTGCGACCCATGGCGCGCCTCTGGGCGAGGAAGAGGTCAAAGGCACACGCGAGAAGCTCGGCTGGCGCCACCATCCTTTCGAGCTTCCGAAGCCCGTCCTCGCTGCCTGGCGTGCGGCGGGCACACGGAACCGCGCAACCTATGAGGCCTGGGCGCAAGCGTCAAAGCGCCTCGATGCCAGCGCGCGCGCAGCGCTCACCGACCCGATCGACGCCACCGTTGGAAAGGCGATCAAGGCCGCTGTCGCCGCCATCAAGTCCGACTTCGCGCGCGAAGGCGCAAAGCTCGCGACACGGCAATCCTCGCAGAAGGTGTTGGAGAAGCTCGTGCCGGTCATTCCTGGGCTGATCGGCGGCTCCGCCGACCTGACTGGCTCAAACGGCACGCTCACCAAGCTGCACAGCATCGTCAAGCCGGGCGATTTCTCCGGCAACTACATCCATTACGGCGTGCGCGAGCATGAGATGGCGGCGGCCATGAATGGCCTTTCGCTGCACGGCGGCATCGTTCCCTACGGCGGCAGCTTCCTCGTCTTCACCGACTACTGCCGGCCTTCGATCAGGCTCTCGGCGCTGATGCGGCAGCGGGTGATCTACGTCATGACCCACGACTCGATCGGGCTGGGCGAGGACGGCCCCACCCACCAGCCCGTCGAGCATTTGGCGTCGCTGCGCGCCATGCCGAACCTCAGCGTGATGCGCCCGGCCGATTCGGTCGAATGCGCCGAATGCTGGGAGCTTGCGCTTCTCTCGAAGCACACGCCCACCATCCTCGCGCTCACCCGCCAGAGTGTTCCGTTGCTCCGCAAGGCCCATGCAGAGCAGAATCCGTCGGCCAAGGGCGCCTATGTTCTGGTCGAGCCCGAGGGCAAGCGCGATGTGACGCTGATCGGCACTGGCTCAGAGGTGATGCTTGCGGTCGAGGCCGCCAAGGCACTCGAAGGCGAGGGGATCAAGGCTGCAGTGGTATCGATGCCTTGCTGGGAGCTGTTCGAGACGCAAGATGAGGCATATCGGAATGCGGTTCTCGGCACTGCTCCGCGGGTCGGCGTCGAGGCGGCGGCCGAGTTCGGCTGGTCGAAATGGCTGGGACCAAACGGCGCCTTCGTCGGCATGCACGGATTCGGTGCATCAGCGCCCGCTCGAGACCTATATAAGCATTTCGGCATCACGGCTGAGGCCGTGGCTGCCGCAGCACGTAGTTTGATTGAAAGTTCGAGGAGTAAGGGAGGACATGGCTAATAAGCGCGTTGCCATCAATGGATTTGGCCGGATCGGTAGGCTCACCTTCAGGGCCTTCCTTGAGTCCGGCCGCAACGATCTTGATTTTGTCGCGATCAACGATCTCGGCTCGGCCGAGATGAACGCTCACCTCCTCGAGTTCGACAGCGTGCATGGCCGCTTCCGCGGCAGGATCAACGTCGCCGACGGGCATCTGAAGACCGACGGCCAGGAGGTCGCCGTGCTCGCCGAAGCGACGCCGGAGAAGCTTCCCTGGCGCGATCTTGGCATCGACATCGTGATGGAATGTACCGGCCGCTTCACTGACCGCGACGGCGCGGCCAGGCACCTGACCGCCGGCGCCAAGCGCGTGCTGGTCTCGGCGCCCTGCTCGGGGGCCGATCTGACCGTGGTGTTCGGCGTCAACGACGACAAGCTCACCCAGGAGCATCACGTCGTGTCGAACGCCTCTTGCACCACGAACTGCCTCGTCCCCGTTGCCAAGGTGTTGAACGACGCGGTCGGTATCAAGCACGGCTACATGACCACGATCCACGCCTATACCGGCGATCAGCGCACCGTGGACACGCTGCACAAGGACCCGTACCGGGCCCGCGCGAGCGCGATGAACCTGATCCCGACCTCGACCGGCGCCGCCAAGGCCGTCGGCCTCGTTCTGCCCGAGCTCAAGGGCAAGCTCGACGGCGCCTCGCTCCGCGTCCCGGTTCCAAACGTCAGCCTCGTCGATCTGACTTTCCAGTCGGCGAAACGGACCACAGCCGAGGAGATCAACAAGGCAGTGGTCCAAGCTGCCAATGGTCCGCTCAAAGGCATTCTCGGCGTCAACGATAAGCCGCTGGTCTCGTCCGACTTCAATCACGACCCGCGCAGCTCGATCTTCGACCTCAAGGGCACCCACGTGGTCGACGGGACCTTCTGCCGCGTCGTCGCCTGGTACGACAACGAGTGGGGCTTCTCCAACCGCATGAACGACACGGCCGCGGCCATGGGCCGGCTGATATGAATGAACGGGCTGCGGCGCGTAAGGAGACGAATCCAACCAAGGGCGGCCTCGATCTCTCCCAGGTCAGGTCGATCGATGGGGTCGATGTTAGGGGCAAGCGTGTGCTGGTCCGCGTCGACTTCAACGTGCCGATCGAAAACGGGGTCGTGGCCGATACGACGCGGCTGACCCGCGTGTTGCCCACCATCGCCAAGCTCGCGCGTGAGGGGGCTAAGGTCGTGGTGTTATCCCATCTCGGGCGCCCCAAGGGCGTGCCCACGCCTGACATGTCGCTAAAGCCGGTCGCCGCGAAAATGCAGGAGCTGATGCCGGGCACCGCGGTTCGGTTCGCAGCCGCGCATTCCGGCGACGATGCCAAATGCGTGGTCGATGCGTTGAAGCCGGGCGAGGTCGCCGTGCTTGAGAACGTCCGCTACCACAAGGGTGAGGAGAAGAACGACCGCGACTTCGCCAAAGCCCTGGCCGCGCTTGGCGACCTTTATGTCAACGACGCCTTTTCCTCCTCGCACCGGGCGCATGCTTCGCTAGAGGCGATCACCGATCTTCTTCCCTCCTATGCCGGCCTTCTGATGATGGCCGAGATCACCGCGCTCGGAGAGGCGCTTGAGCAGCCGGAGCGGCCGGTCATGGCCATAACCGGCGGCGCCAAGGTCTCGACCAAGATCGAGGTGCTGACCAATCTCGTCTCCCGCATGGACCAGCTCGTGGTGGGCGGAGGCATGGGCAACACCTTCCTGCTCGCCAAGGGGTTCAAGCTTGGCGCCTCCTTGGTGGAGCGGGATTTCGTGGCCACGGCGAGGGACATCATGGCCAAGGCCGAACGGGCCGGCTGCGAGGTCGTCTTGCCCATCGACGTGGTGGTGGCAAAGGAGCTCAAGCCGGGCGCCGATTGGCAGGCCTGCGCCATGGGCGAAGTTCCTTCCGACGCCATGATCCTCGATTTCGGCCCCAAAAGCCTCGCCGAGCTGAAGCGTCGCCTCGGTGAGGTTAAGACCGTGCTGTGGAATGGCCCGCTCGGCGCCTTCGAGACGCCGCCCTTCGGCAAGGGGACTTTCGCGCTCGCCCGCGAGGTCGCCCGACTCACCAAAGGCGGCAAGCTCGTAAGCGTCGCCGGCGGCGGGGACACGGTGCGGGCGCTTAACGAGGCTGGTGTCGCCGACGATTTCAGCTATGTCTCGACCGCCGGCGGAGCCTTTCTGGAGTGGCTCGGGGGTGCCGAGCTGCCGGGGGTCATTGCGCTCGCCCGCAGCGGCTCTCGCGCTAATTAACTTCTGTGACTAGCCGCTACACTTGTCATTTCCGCGCAAGCGGGAATCCAGTAATCATCCGCCAAGAGTTATCTGCGAAACCAGAGGTTCCTAGGTTGCCTGGCCAAGCCGGGCAATGACAGGGAAACCGGAAGCAATGGCCCGCGACATCATCATTGCCCCGTCCATCCTTTCCGCCGACTTTGCCAAGCTCGGCGAGGAGGTGTGCGCCATCGACCGGGCGGGCTGCGACTGGATCCATGTCGATGTGATGGACGGGCATTTCGTGCCGAACATCACCATCGGCCCTGACGTGGTCAAGGCGCTCCGCCCGCACTCGAAGAAGGTCTTCGATGTGCATCTGATGGTCGCGCCCTGCGATCCTTATATCGAGGCCTTCGCCCGCGCCGGCTCCGACATCATCACCGTGCACGCCGAGGCCGGCCCGCATCTTGACCGCTCGCTTCAGTTCATCAAAAGCCTCGGCAAGAAGGCAGGCGTCTCGATCACGCCATCGACGTCTGAGACGGCGATCGACTACGTGCTCGACAAGGTCGACCTCGTCTTGGTCATGACCGTGAACCCGGGATTTGGGGGGCAGGCCTTCATCCCATCCCAGCTCGACAAGATTAGAGCCATCCGCAAGGCGATCGGCGCGCGGCCCATCCACATTGAGGTCGATGGCGGGATCAATGCCGAGACGGTGCCGCTGGTGGTCGAGGCCGGCGCCAATGTGATCGTGGCGGGCTCTGGGGTGTTCAAGGGTGGCGCCTACAAGGACAATATCGCCGCGATCCGCAAAGCTGCCGAGCGCGGCCGCCCAGCCGCCGCCTGATCATTGATCAATACTTTTCACGAGGAGGTGGCGGCTCTTGCTCTTCGTGCGCGGGGGCAATAGCAAGAGCCATGGACGTCACCTATTTCGGCGCGCTGCTCGCGGGGCTGCTTAGCTTCCTCTCGCCTTGCGTGCTACCGCTCGTCCCGCCATACCTTTGCTTCCTCGGCGGCACCACCTTCGACCAGCTCACCGGGGAGGATGAGACGCCGTCCCACGTCTATACGACCGTGGTGATGTCGTCGGTCGCCTTCGTGCTCGGCTTCACCACCGTATTCGTCATTCTCGGCGCCACCGCCACCGCTGCCGGCCAGCTGCTCGCGGCAAATCTCCCGCTGCTTGCTAAGATCGCGGGCGTGGTGATCATCATCGCCGGGTTGCACTTCCTCGGCGTGATCCATCTTCCCATTCTGCACCGCGAGGCGCGCTACCACGCCGACTCGCGCCCCGCAGGCCTCATTGGCGCCTATGTCATCGGGCTTGCCTTCGCCTTCGGCTGGACGCCCTGCATCGGGCCGGTGCTCGGCGCAATCCTCGCCGTCGCCGCTGGCGAAGACTCCGTGCGCCAGGGCGTGAGTCTGCTGTTCGTCTATTCGCTCGGTCTCGGCATTCCCTTTGTCATCGCCGCCATTGCTATTCGGCCGTTCCTCAACATGATGCAGCGCTTCAAAAAGCATCTCGGCATCATAGAGAAGGTGCTAGGCGGCTTTCTCGTGCTGACCGGCATCCTATTCCTCACCGACGCCATGACGCTGATCTCGAGCTGGATGCTCGAGCTCTTCCCCGGCCTCGCCACCATCGGCTAGGGCTTCTTGGTCGCGTCCAATTTCCTGGATAGTGCCCACGCCATGACCACGATTGCGCTGACCATCGCTGGCTCCGACTCGGCTGGGGGAGCCGGTATCCAGGCAGACCTGAGGACCTTCGCCGCGCTAGGCGTGCACGGCGCCAGCGCCATCACCGCGCTCACCGCGCAGAACACGCTCGGCGTCGAGGCTGTGCATACCGCGCCGCCAGAGTTCGTGCTGGCTGAGATGCGCGCCATTGCCAGCGATCTAGAGGTTGGCGCCATCAAAACCGGCATGCTGGGCAATCTCGAGATCGTCGAGGCAGTCGCCGAGGGGCTGAGCTTGTTTCCCGGCGTCCCGGTCGTGATCGACCCCGTCATGGTCTCGCAGAGCGGCCACCCGTTGCTCACCGACAAGGCGATCGATGCGATCAGGACCAAGCTCATGCCGCTTGCCGTGCTGGTGACGCCGAACCTGCTCGAGGCTGCGCGGTTGCTGGACGAGCCTGTCGCAAGCGACGAAACGGAAATGGCATCCCAGGCCGAGCGCCTGCGCGCGCAGGGTGCGCGCGCTGTCCTGGTAAAAGGAGGTCACGCCGCCGGACCATTGGCGGTCGACATTCTCGCCGACGCTGAAGGAACGATGCGGTTCGAAGCGCCGCGTACGCCCACCAAGAATACCCATGGCACTGGCTGCACGCTATCTGCTGCCACCGCCGCCGAGCTTGCCAAGGGGGCTACGCTTCGCGAGGCGCTAGCT
>JBKOUI010000253.1:0-1364 GCA_046723315.1 Pseudomonadota bacterium
AAGCGGCACAGCGTGCTCTTGCCTGCGCCCGAAGGACCGATGATTGCCAGAACTTCGCCCGGTTCGACAGCGCAAGAGACCTGGCTGAGGATGAGCTGAGCCGTATTCGGCGTGAGGTAACTGATCGCATCGGCGACCACTCTCCCCCTCGGGGCCGGGAGCCGCGTTCGCTTGAGCGGAGCCGGGTAGTCGCCGATCGTTTTCTTCAGGCGACCATAGGAGAAACTAGCGCCGATAAAATTGCGCCACACCGCAATCGCAGCCTCCACCGGCGCGAGCGCGCGTCCGAGAAGTATGGATCCCGCGATCATGGCGCCGGCGGTGAGCTGCGAGTTCACCACCAGCCATGCGCCGACCCCAAGGATCGCCACCTGGACGAAAAAGCGCACGAACTTCGTCGTTGCGAGCACAAGGCCCCCGACGTCGCCTGACCGGCGCAAGCCGTCGATGACCGTTCCATTCACAGCTGCCCAGCGATCTGTCATGGCTGGCAACATGTGCATGGCTTGCACGATCTCGGCGTTGCGGATCGTCGCATCGGCCAATAGCGTCGCCTCGATCTGGCTTTGGTTGGCTGTCTGGTTGGCCTTGCGTGTGGCCAACTCGTTTATGATGCTCAACAAAAATAGGAGCACGGCTGAGGAGAGCGCCACGAATCCGAGCACGGGGTGGAGAATCCAAATCAGCACGACGAAAATGGGCACCCACGGAGCGTCGAAGAAAGCGGTCAACCCCTGCGTCGCGATAAAGTTCTGGATCTGGGAAATGTCGCGCAGAGGCTCGGCCCCTGAAAGCTCGCCTTGCAGGCGCCCGCGAACGGCGCAGGCAACGTATGCCGGACCCAGCTGTTCGTTCAGCCAACAACCGATGCGGATCGTGATCGAGGTACGCAAGGCGTCAAGCGCGCACATCACGGCCAGCGCAATGGCCGCTATTAGCGTGAGCATGATCAGCGTCTCCACCCGGCCGGTGGTCAACACGCGGTCGTAGACCTGCAGCATGTAGACCGGCAACGTCAGCATGAGCAGGTTAATGGCGAGGCTGAAGATCGCGCACGCGGCGAAACCCGAACGGCAAGCCCGAATGACTCGCTCGAGTTCCGTAGGGTGGCTCGAGGCCCGGCCACTATCGGACGATTTTTCCGGCATGAGCTCCCATTGGCGGTGATTTGAATGACGAGGCGCGCCAGCCAGCGAAACTAAGACGGCGCGCCTTCTAGTCGGACAATTTGAGCCGGTGCCGCCGGATTCCGGCTGCGGCGGCCTCTGACATCCCAGGTCCCGCCGCAACGCTCGCCGCTTGCGACGAACTTGAGGAGCCGCCTGGTCCGGTGCGCATGGCGCGCGCGTAACTACTATTGATCG
>JBKOUI010000224.1:0-9330 GCA_046723315.1 Pseudomonadota bacterium
AGATGGGACTCAAGCCCATTGTGGTGATCAACAAGGTCGACCGCGCCGATGCCCGCCCGCAGGAGGTGGTGAACGAGGTGTTCGATCTCTTCGCCGCGCTCGATGCCTCCGACGAGCAACTCGATTTCCCGATCCTTTACGGTTCGGCCAAGGAAGGCTGGATGGCTGCGAGCCCAGAGGGCCCGAAGCATCTCGGCATGCAGCTCCTGTTCGACCTCGTGCTGAAGCACCTCGCCCCGCCAAAGATCGAGCAAGGCCCGTTTCGGCTGCTCGGCACGATCCTCGAAGCTAATCCCTATCTCGGGCGCATCGTCACCGGCCGCATTACCTCCGGCTCGATCTCGCCCAACCAGCCGGTCAAGGTGCTCGACCATACTGGCAAGCTCGTCGAGCAGGGCCGAGTCTCCAAGGTGCTCGCCTTTCGCGGGCTAGAGCGCGTCGGCCTCGATGAGGCGACCGCGGGCGACATCGTCTCGCTTGCAGGGCTTCCCAACGCTACGGTCGCCCATACCATCTGCGCCCCTGAGGTCATGGCCCCACTGCCGGCGCAGCCAATCGATCCGCCGACTTTGTCCATGACCTTCCGCGTCAACGACTCGCCGCTTGCCGGCACCGAAGGCACCAAAGTCACCGGCCGCATGATCCGCGACCGCCTGCTGCGCGAAGCCGAAGGCAATGTCGCGCTGCGTGTCACCGAATCGGAGGAGCGCGACTCGATGGAGGTCGCCGGTCGCGGCGAGCTCCAGCTCGGCATTCTCATCGAGACCATGCGGCGCGAGGGCTTCGAGCTCTCCGTCTCGCGCCCCAAGGTGCTGCTCAGACGCGAGGCGAACGGCGCGCTGCTCGAGCCGATCGAGGAAGTCGTCATCGATCTCGACGAGGAGCACTCCGGCATCGTGGTGCAGAAGCTCGCCGAGCGCAAAGCCGAGCTGGTCGAGATGAAGCCTTCGGGCGGCGGCCGCCTGCGGCTGGTGTTCTATGCGCCGACGCGCGGACTGATCGGCTACCAGGGCGAACTCCTCACCGACACGCGCGGCACTGGCATCATGAACCGCCTGTTCCATGACTACGCGCCGCACAAGGGTCCGATCCAAGGGCGCCGCAACGGCGTGCTGATCTCGACCGACCAGGGCGACGCCGTCGCTTATGCCTTGTGGAACCTCGAAGATCGCGGGCCGATGATGATCGAGCCTGGCTGGAAAGTGTATCGCGGCATGATTGTCGGCGAGCACACCAGAGACAACGATCTCGAAGTGAACGTGCTCAAGGGTAAGAAGCTCACCAATATCCGTACCACATCGAAGGACGAGGCGGTACGGCTCACGCCGCCGATCCGCATGACGCTGGAGCGCGCGCTCGCCTATATCGCAGACGACGAGCTGGTCGAAGTCACGCCGAAATCGATCCGCCTGCGCAAGCGCCACCTCGATCCCAACGAGCGCAAGAAGGCCGAACGCCAGCGCCTCACCGAGGACGTTGCCTAGTCTTCCCTCAGACTATTGGCACGACATCCCATCAAGAAATGCCAGCCGAACTCTGGTCGTCCTCATCTGCGTCAAGGCTCCTGTCGTTACAGCCACGGTGACTGCTGCTTACCCGGCACTTCGGGCGCCGGTCGACCGTAGCTTCCACACAGGAGGATTTGCACATGATTCGGATTGTTGGCTTGGCGCTTGTCTTGGTTTTTGGAACCACCCACGCTTACGCCGCCGAAGACGACGATGACGACAAGGTGCCGGCTGCCGAGGTGACCAAGATCGAGGAGACCCTCAGCACTCTCGGGTGCAGCGGCTACGAATCGCTCAAGAAAGAAGAGCAAGGCGTCTACGAGATCGACGATGCCAAATGCAAGATGGGCACGGTCGATATCAAGCTCAACAAGGATTACACGGTGATCCTCATCTCCCGTTATTGACGCGAGCCGCATCTGTCTCGGTCGCGAGGCGGCATCGGACGCCGGCTCGCTTTCTTGTGCGGCCCAGCGGGCACACAGTCGCAGGAAAAGCATCACGACCCCTTTGCCGAGCGTGGCCACTCTGCGTTAGGCTCACGCTATGCCCGTTGATGTCGTCCACATAAGGCCTGCGCGACTGAAGGATGCTCCTGCTCTCGCCGCTGCCTATGAGGAGGCTTGGCGCGGGGCCTACCAGGGCATCATCCCGCATCTCTCGCTCCAGCGCATGATCGCGCGGAGAGGCTTGCGCTGGTGGGAGAGCGCGCTGCGCCGGCGGACGCCGCTTCTCGTTCTCGACTTCGACGGCGAGGCCGCCGGCTACGTGACTTATGGCCGGTCGCGCATGGGCCGCACTCCATTCCAGGGCGAGATCTTCGAACTCTACGTGCATCCGACCTATCAGGGCTTCGGGCTTGGCGAGAAGCTGTTCGACGGGGCGCGCATGCGGCTCTCGGAGCTTAGGCTCAAAGGCTTGCTAGTCTGGGCGCTCGCCGACAACGACTCGGCCTGCGGCTTCTATCTCCACCTCGGCGGCAAGCCGGTGGCCGAGGGATCGGAGAGTTTCGGCGACGTGTCGCTGCGTAAAGTGGCCTTCGCCTGGACCTAAGCTTGCCGCCTACTCGCGGCTGTAGGCGCCGCCGCCACAATCGTTAACCTTAACCATTTTCAAATTGTGCCGGGTTGTGCTCCGCCAGGGTGTATTGTCGGCTGAGTGATGGGTTTTCCCTCCCCGTCACAGGTTCCCCCCCAACGGAACCCGAAGAAGCCCCGACTCCCCCCGTGCGGGGCTTCTTCTTTGTCAAAGTGCCACGAAGCGAACGTCGGCCCCCCGCCCAAAGGCGCGGGGCTTTCCGTTTCCGGGCTCCAGTGAAACGCTCGCCTCCAGGGACGTGCGACCATGCCTCTGACCGACTTCATCGGCGCCCCGCAGATCGCGGCAGTCTTCGTGCTCGCGCAGCGCGGGCTTGAGGAGCTCTACTCTGCCCGGAACACGCGAGCCTTGCTGGCCAAGAGCGGCCACGAAGAAGGAACCAACTACTATCCGGTGGTGGCCGCGACCCACCTCGCCTGGATCGCCTCGCTCGCCTTTCTCATCTCGCCGTCCGCTCCGATCGTCTGGCCGCTCATCGCCTATTATCTCGTGCTGCAAGTCGTCCGCTATTGGGTGATCGCAAGCCTCGGCCCCTTCTGGACGCACCGTGTCATCACCCTGCCTGGGGCTCGCGTCCATCGTGCAGGTCCTTACCGCTACGTCTCGCATCCCAATTACGCGGTGACGCTGATCGAGACCTTCGTGCTGCCGCTTGCCTTCGGCGCACTCGCGCTTGCCGTCATCATGACGGCGCTGTGGTGGGTGGTGCTTGCGGTAAAAATCAGAATCGAGGACGAGGCCCTTGCCGCGCGCAGGCCTGCTCAAAGATCGACGGCGACGAAATAGGCCGAGAATCCCGGACCAAAGGCGATCAGCAGATGAGGTCCCTTTGCGTCCTGCTTGATCGCCCGGTCGAGCGCGAACAAAGCGGTCGGCGACGACATGTTGCCGAAGTCGCGCAGGATCGAAGCCGACAGCGCAAGATCGCTGCGCGCAAGCCCGAGGACTCTCTGCGCCGTCTTGAGGATCTTGGCGCCGCCGGGATGAAGCAGGAAACCTGAAAACTCGCCAAGACTCATGCCATTGGCATCGAGAAAGCCCCGCACCGCTGGAGCGAGATGTTTCCTGATGAGGGTCGGCAGCTCCGGACTGAGTACCACGCCAAAGCCATCTTCCTTGATGTCCCACCCCATGATGCGTTCGGTGTCCGGCCAGAAATGATCGCCGACGGCAAGGATACGGCCCCTGCCCTCGCCACCATCCACCCCGGGCTCGACGTGGCGCAGCACGACGGCAGCGGCACCGTCGCCAAACAGCGCAGCCGACACGAACATCGCCATGCTTGGATCGGCGATGCGGAGACACAGGCTGCATAGATCGATAGTGAGGAACAGCACATGGGCATTCGGCGGCATGGCCTGCGCGTAACGCGCCGAGCGCGCGAGACCCGCAACGCCGCCGCCGCATCCAAGCCCGAAGATCGGAATCCGCTCCACCGCCTGCGGGAACGCGAGCCGGTTCATGAGCTTTGCGTCGAGACTTGGAATGGCGAGGCCGGTGATGGTGTTCACGACCAGCGCCGACACATCCTTGAGCCCGATGCCGGCATTGTCGAGCGCCGCGAGAGTCACCTCCTCGAGTAGGTCAAGCGCGTGCCGCTGGAACACCTCGGTGCGCGCCTCCCAGCCATGGCGCTCGTAGTACCAGTCCTTGGGCTGACAGGCGTAACGGTTCTCGATCCCGGTATTGCCGTAAAGCGTGCCGAGCCGCGCGAGATGGGGAAAGACCTCCTTCGCCCGTTCGGCAATATCGTCTTGCGAGACCTTATGTTCCGGCACCGCGATCGCAACGCCTGCGATCTCAACGTCGAAAGCCTTCGTCCTCTGCCGCGCCTCTTTCGACCTGCTGGCGGTTTTGAGCATGGTCGCCTCCACCGTCGCTTGCACGCCACTATGAGCCTCGCGCGGCGCCTGAGGCCATGGGCGGCGGCAGCGCACCGTCGTCAATTTTTCGTGTGGAGGCCGGCTTCAATGCTTCGCCAACCACTGTCGCGGCGCCTTTGGCTGTCAGGCCTGGCAAAGCGAAGCTGGCTCTTGTGAGATATGCAGCTTGCGTCCTAGAAGGTCGCGGGGGCCTTGTCGCGTATCGGCGGCAACGCCTACGCACCGCACGCTGATGGTCATCGGCAATGAGTGACATGAGGATCGCCGTGCTTGGCGCCGCAGGGCGCATGGGCCAGACGCTGACCCGCGTGCTGGCCGAGACGCCCGGCTGCGCCGTTGCCGGCGGCATCGAGGCCAAAGGTTCGCCGGCGGTCGGCCGCGACATCGGCGAGGTCGCCGGCATCGAGCCTCTCGGTGTCGCCATCACCGACGATCCCCTGCCGGTGTTCGCCGGCGTCCAGGGTGTGCTCGACTTCACCACGCCGGCTTCGACTGTCGCCTTCGCCGCGCTCGCGGCGCAGGCGCGTATTGTCCATGTCATCGGCACCACCGGGCTTTCCGAATCTGACGAGGCCAAGATCGTTGCCGCCGCCCGTCATGCCACCGTCGTCAAGGCGGGCAATATGAGTCTCGGCGTCAACCTGCTCGCCGGGCTCACCGCGCGCGTGGCCGAAGTGCTTGGACCCGAATTCGACATCGAGATCCTCGAGATGCATCACCGCCACAAGCGCGACGCGCCGTCTGGCACCTCGCTCATGCTCGGCGCGGCCGCGGCCGGAGCGCGCGGGATTTCGCTCGATGAGCGCGGCGTGCGGTCGCGCGACGGAGAGACCGGGCCGCGGCGCGAGGGCGATATCGGTTTTGCCGCACTCAGAGGCGGCGACGTCGTCGGGGAGCACAGGGTGATATTCGCCGGGCCTGGCGAGAGGATCGAGCTTGCGCATATTGCCACCGACAGAGGAATTTTTGCTCGCGGCGCGGTAAGAGCTGCACTCTGGGCGAAGGGCAAAGCCCCCGGCGTCTACAGCATGAGCGACGTTCTTGGCTTGTAAGCGCCCAACTTGAAACCCAAGTTTTATCCCATGTCTGACAAAATGCCGTGTACATGCCTAAAAGGTGCTTTCCGCGGGCCGGAAATTGACCCTAAACGGAGGCTATGGTGATTCGGAACTTAGCTTTCCTTCCTCATGTTCCCTTCATCGCAAAAGGAGCCGCCTCGGCGGGATGAACGGCGAGACCGGCGATGACAGCGCACGCTGACCAGCCTCAAGATCCCGAGGATCCGGAGCCGCCACCGCGCGGCAATGCGCTCGTTCTCGTTCGGCATGGCGAGAGCGAATGGAACCGGCTGAACCGCTTCACCGGTTGGAAAGACGTCGATCTCACCGAGGAAGGAATCTTCGAAGCGCATCGTGCCGGCGCCATGCTCGAGGAGGCAGGCCACAGATTCGACGCCGCCTTCACCAGCACGCTCAAGCGCGCAACGCACACTTTGCGCATCATTCTCGACGAGCTCGAGCAGGAGGAGATCCCCGTCGTAAGGGACGCCGCGCTTAATGAGCGCGACTACGGGGACTTGATGGGCATAGACAAAGACGAGGCGCGCAAGCGCTGGGGCGATGAGCAAGTGCACCTATGGCAGCGCTCCTACGACATCGCGCCTCCCGGCGGCGAGAGCCTCAAGGACACCGCCATGCGCGTGGTTCCGTTCTTCGAGCGGCGCATTGCGCCTGAGCTTCGCGCTGGCCGGAGCGTCCTAATTGTCGCCCACGGCAACTCGCTACGTTCGCTGATCATGGCGCTCGATCGGCTCACGCCTGAGCAAGTGATGGAAGTTCAGCTCGGCACCGGCGTGCCGTTGAGCTACCGCCTCAACGCCGACGGCTCGGTCGCCGAGAAGCGCGACCTCGCAGCCTAGGGCATCAACGCGCCGCCGCTGCGGCCCTGCGTCGGCTCATCCTGCTGCATTTGCCGGTAGACCAGTTGCAACGCCTCGGGCGACACGCCGATTTCGCCTCTGAAGGGCGTATCGAGAATCGCGATCAGGTAGATCATGGTCGCGGTGAAGAACGAGACAAGTCCGCCAAGCAGGAGGTGGGTGCTCACTCTCAGATCGAACAGCCACAGGAAGACCATGTTGACCAAAGCGCCGAGCGCCACCGTGTACCACATGACGCGGGGGATGCCCGATGAGACCCTGTAGAGACGTGCGCGTCGCGCTTCGATAAACGAGTTGAACTGTTTGAGCGCCGTCTGGTGGATCGCGTCCTGTCCCTCCGTCGCAGGTTCGAACTGGGCCATACGCTTATAAATTCCGGCGACCGGATTCGGGCCGCTCAGCTCCGGCATCAGGCCCTGGCGTTGCTTCGGCCAAGCCTCCTCGATGGTGAAACGCGCATAGTCTCGCACCAGATTCCTGAGATCGGTGCGATATGGCTCGGGGTATTCCGAGATGTCGCGATAAAGTGCGGCGAGCGAGGCGGCCTCGGCGACGACTGACCTCCGAGTCTCGGCGTGATTTTGATAGGCGCCTACGGCGAGAAGTCCGAGCAGCAATCCGTAAATGATGCCGAAATATTGTAGATACATGGTGAGCGTGGCGTTGAGGCCAGGCTCAGGCGGCAGCAGCTTCCTGATGAAAGGATGCAGGATCAGATGCCGAGCCAGAAAATGAGCACGAAGCCCGCGCCGAACAGGAGGATCGCGAGCAACGAGGGAACGTCGTAGATCCAGGAGAACAAAATGTCCTGCCCCGCTTGCCGCGTAGCAGACTACGCGAATCCTCGGTATGGGGGCAATGCGGCTTGAGAACTGTTAGGCGGCGCTGGGGCTTCGCGCCGAGGAGAGCGCGGTGGAGAGCGCAAGGGCAAAGTCTTCGCGCTCATCGTCGGTTAGGAAGCTTGCGAACACCAGCCGATTGCCGTGCGAGGCGAGCGAGAGCTGCGACGAACGGCCGATGCGTGGCTCGAGAGTCAATCTCACCCAGTAAGGATTGAAGCTCCACGAGCGCGCCTTTCCCGAGGGATCGACGCGGGTCACCGTCAGCGCGTCGCTGGTGAGATCGACCGTCTCGTAGAGGCGGAGCGCCCTGAAATTGAGCCTGAAGGCGATGTAGATCAGCGCGACATCGAGGCCCATAAAGCCGATCACCGGCCAGGCGCCGAGCAGGTAGAACAAAAGCCCGGTGCCGAAGCTCACGGCGCACACCGCGCCCATCAGCACCATGAAGCCCTTCGGCCCGAGCGACCGGTGCGGCGTGAGCACGGCGCTGAAGCGCGGTTGACCTTGTAGAGAGGGCGTGGGCGCTATCATAGCAGGAGAGCTAATCCTCGATCAGTGGTAGACAAGGCCCCGTGGCGGTTCAACCGAAAATGCGCGCCCCCGGCGGCACCGAGAAGCGCACCAGAATAAAGCGCGCTCCCGGCTCGCGCCTTACCCAAGAGCAGGTTGACGAAATTTTCCGCCGCTTTCACAAGGCCAATCCAAATCCTAAGACCGAGCTTCATTACCGCGACCCATTCACGCTGCTCGTCGCCGTGGTCTTGTCGGCGCAGGCGACTGATTCCTCGGTGAACCGCGCCACGCCCGATCTGTTCCGCATCGCCGACACGCCCGAGAAGATGATGAGGCTCGGCGAGGCAGGGCTGATCGACAAGATCAAGATGATCGGGCTTTACCGCTCGAAGGCCAAGAATTTGATCGCGCTCTCCAAAGCGCTCATCGAGCAGCATGCAAACAAAGTGCCCGACACTCGCGAGGCCCTCGAGGCGTTGCCCGGCGTCGGGCGCAAGACTGCCAATGTCGTGCTCAACGTCGCCTTCGGGCAGAGCACCATCGCCATCGACACGCACGCCTTCAGGGTTGCCAATCGTACTGGGCTTGCGCCCGCCAAGACGCCGCTAGAAGTCGAGCTTACGCTTAATCGCATCGTGCCCGAGTGCTACAAGCACAACGCCCATCACTGGCTGATCCTACACGGCCGCTATGTGTGCAAGGCGCGCCGGCCGGAATGCTGGCGCTGCCTCATCAACGACATCTGCCTATTCAAGCCGAAGACCCCTGCGCCGGCCTAATGCCGCCACGTTCCATTATCTTAATTGCGCGCAGCTAACGTGAAGGACAGACGATGCAGAACGATCCGAACAAAGGCAGCCGCATCAAGTACTTGCTTCCTTGGCTGGCCATGGCTGCGATCATTGGGCTGATGTGGGCAGCATTCGCTGAGTGAGCACCTTCGGAACAACCCGGCGTCAGCCGGGTTTGTAAGCTTGAGGGAATCAGCGCGAGTTCATCGCAGTCAAAGCGCATGCCCGACGGCAGCGAGAAGTTTGGCGCGCATAAGCCATGCCTCGCTGCAAACAGCGGGAGGCTATCATGCCAGCCAATTCAACAGAGTGCCGGGAAAGAGCCCAGCGTTGCGCCAAATTGGCCGCGACGGCGGCCACACCGGAGTTAGCCGCGGCACTTTCGGACATTGCGCAAAAATGGGCGGTGCTTGCTGCCGAGCTCGACCGCACCGACCGTCAGCTCGCCGCTTGGCAGTCGCCCCTTCCGCAGTCATCCCCTCCTAAACCCCGCTCGTAACATTCAGGCATGCACCAGAAGAAGGCGCAGCTTTTCCACTGCCGTCTGGAGGGACAGCGGCTGCGCTCCCCAAATAATGACAGCCATGCCGGCTCCCCAAACCGCTAAGGTGAGCACGAGCGCAATTGTTAAGCCCGCCCGGTCGCTGATGGTACGCGTTCCGTAGCGAAACGATCTGCGGAAGCGGCCGGTTCCTCGCATGCAGGAGATGCAGGGGCGCCGGCGTCGGCCGATGCCCCTTTAAGGCAGAACCCTTA
>JBKOUI010000341.1:0-6729 GCA_046723315.1 Pseudomonadota bacterium
CGCCGATTGAGAATCCGTTGGACCCGTCCGATGAAACCTGGGCGTTGGAATCGTCTAGACGCCAGGCAACCGGCGACGAGCCCTTTGACGCAGGCTTCGCAAGCTCTTGCGTGGGGAGCTCCTGCGTAGGGGGTTCTTGCTTTGCCGGCTCGGGGTCTCGTTCTGGCTCGAGCCAATTCGTGGTGGCGGCAGTTGCCGCAGCTTGCACTGGCTCGGGTGCTGTGGCGGGTGGTTTCGCGCTTGCAGCTTTCTCGCATCCAGGCTTCGGTCCTGCGTCGCAAGACAGAGCAGACGAGAGCCGTTCGAGCGCCGCCTTGAGATCGTCAACGGTCCGTTGGTCGGCTACGGAGGAAAGCTCATTTGAGACCCAGGCAAGTCTCGTTCGCATTTCGCCCGGATCGTGGCTTGCCGCGACAAAGACAACGCCGATGAGCGCGGCCATCGACAGCACCACGGAGCCGAGCGCAATCCAAGTGTTGCGTCCGCTGTACGACGCGATGAGAAGAACGAGAAGAGCGAGCCCTGCGGCGAAGAGACTCAACGTGTGTCCCCCACGTTAGTCGTTACTGCCGTTACATAGAAATAGCGCAAAACCGTGGCGCTAGCGCGGCGAATTAGACCCTCGAATACATGAAAATTTGCCTACTTTCCTCGAATTTGGGCCCTTCCGGGCATCGCGTCAGGCTGCCGAAACTCCGCTATCATGGGTTTTGGCGAGGAGAGGGGAGAAACACGCTATGCGGGCAATAGCATGGGCGGCCGCTATATGCCTCGTTCTAATGCCTTCAGCGCAGGCCGCGAGCTTCGACTGCGCGAAGGCCTCGAGCTTCGTCGAGAAGGCGATCTGCTCGGATAAGCAGCTGTCCAGCATGGACGATCAACTGGCGCGTCTCTACAAGGCCGCGCGTGCCACCGGCGGCAATGCGGCGCTGGAGGCGGAGCAGAAGGCTTGGCTCTCGTCGCGCGACCAATGCGCTGATGCCGCTTGCCTCAAGAAAGCCTATGCCGATCGTATCGCCGCGCTCAGCGGGCCCACAGCCGTCCCTTCGGCGTCAGGAGACTTTACCGGGACATATAAGATGAAGGGCGGCGAAGCGTTGATTGTGCAAACAGCCGGAAAGATAAAGTTCTCGATCAATGCGACGTACGGCCAGAATACCGGCGAAGTGTCAGGCGACGTTCCGCTGATGGGGAACAGCGCAAAGTACGTCGATCAAGACGTGGACTGCACGCTGTCGTTCAAATTCGCTGCCGGCAAGCTCGACGTCGCGCAGGATGGGACCTGCGGAATGGGCCTCAATGTTTCAAGTTCTGGAGCCTACAAGCGCGTCAACTCTGCGCCGCCGAAGTTCAACGACTGATCATCGCTTTGGTAACGCGATTATTGGCAGCTTCTAGCGGTCTCTCGGACGGACGCCTCGGTTGACCCCGCCAGCTCGGGAAAATCCTGCGGCAGCGCCGCGATGATCGCACGTATATCGTCGTAACGGGCAGCGTCGCTTGCACTGCCCAACGCCACGGCGACGATAGTCTGCCCGTTCGGTGCGCGCCATCCCACCACGAGATGGTAGATATTCTTGCCGATATACGATCCCGTCTTGGCGCCGAGAATATCGTCCTGTCCGATCATCTCAACGGTGCTGACGAGCGGAATGGTCCGCGCATTCGGACCGCCGATCTTCAGCGTCCGCCGAGCGCATTGCCAGAACGGCAGCAATTGCTGATCGCGAAACACGGTGCTGCCGATCATCGCCACGTCGCGCGCCGTCGAGACGTTTGACGGGGAGAGGCCGTAAGGATCGGCAAATTGCGTATGCGTCGCACCAAGCGCCGCGGCGGTCGTTTGCATCTCCTGCACGAAACGCTTGATCGGGCTTCCCTTCTTCTTTTCCTTGGCGAGGAGGGAACGCCCGACGTCGTCGGCGATACTGAGCGCTGCGTCGTTTCCGGAGACAAGCAACATGCCATAGAGCAAATCCCGCAAGCTCCACACATCGCCCTTGCGCAACCCTGCAGTGGCCCCGCTGGTCAGATCGCCCTGGGTGACGGTCATGGTGTCGGAAAGTTGTCCACCCATGCGCTGCATCAGGACATAGGCCGTGACCAGCTTCGTTATGCTGAGGATCCTGAGAACCTCGTCTTCGTTCTTGCGGTAAAGCGGCTGTCCGGTATAGGCATTGACCACGTAAACGGATTTCGCAGTGACAGGAGGCGGAGCCATCGCCCCCTGAGCCAGAGCGTGTCCCGAGATCAGCGCGGCCGCAGCGATAGCGCAGGCACGGGATGCGAGCCCAGCAAATAGGCTATCGTGCTTTCTTTGGCTGGTCGGCAAGGGAGACATCATCGCGCGATCAATTGCGTTCGGACATTCATGTGTTGCCGTCGAAATAAGGCGAGCCGCTGACCGCATCGCCGCCTCACCTTGCCGCATCGTCGCGAGCGAACACCAGATCGCCCTGGATCTGCCCGCCACGTTTCATGCCCCGGCGAAGGATGTTGAAGCCATGCTTTGCCAGGAATTCGATGACGTACCTCCCGCCAGAGCCGTGCTCTCTGACCTCGACTTGAATTTCCATGAGCTCGGGCCGCGCCAGCGTCCGCGACGCCCCGGCGATGATCGCGCGCGTCAGGCCAGGCACGTCGATCTTGATGTAGTTCGGGCAAGCCGCATCATAGCGCGCGATGAAGTCGTCGATCGACCAAAGCGCGACGGCTTGGACCGATGTATGACCCCTCGCTTCCTGGCGCGGTTTCTCCTTGAAGCTGAATGACGCGCCCGACATCAGCTGCGAGACATTCAGGTCCTCGATGCCGGACTTGTCGCTGAAACCGATCTGAAGACATCGCACCCGGTGCTCGAGTCCATTCAGCTCGCAGTTGGCCACCAGGTTGTAGTAATTGACGGCCGCGGGCTCGAACGCCCAAATGTGGAGATCTCCGCGGGTCGCGGCATAAAGCGTGAGCACACCCACATTGGCGCCAATATCCCAGAACACCGAGCCCGGAAGCATGGCATCGATCCACTTGAGCGAGTCCGGCTCTTTGGTGAGAATCGAGAGCGCCCGCCCGCAGCTGAGACGGCCATGATTGAGGAAGCGTATTGGGCCGTGCGGCGTCTTAACAACTGCTGGACGGCTCAGCAGGCCATCGACCAGGCCGGCGCGCTGCTCTGCCGGCAGATGCTTCAACATGGCGAGCGCGAGACTCGTCCAGATCCTCCCCACGATCTGTGTTCGCAACTGCCTGCCTCTAAACCCGATTTCACTCTCGTGACGCACAATACATAGGCGATTTCGCCGCGGCCAGCGGTGTCTCGTCACGAGAAAATTATTCTAGAGACGCGGCACTCTGCCTCACTCAGGGCAGAACCAATGCAACGCCCTGCAACCTTCGTCTGCCAAATCCGTTAGCCCTGCGGACCGCATTTCAGAATCGGCCTGCGACGGGGCCGCGCGATAGTGCATGCACGGCATCACCGAATTTCTTTCATCGTATAACCTTCGCATCGACTGGCTGCCGGATTGGGCGACGAGTCTGATCATTCTGGTTGCTGCGGTGGTCTTCGCCTTGTGGCTGCACAGCGTGGTCTATATCGCCCTTGAGCGTGCGGTCAGAAGCCAAGACCTGTTTCGCCGCTCGCTTGTGTCGCGGACGCGCGGCCCGTCGCGGCTCGCCATGGTCTTGCTCGCCGTCGCAATTGCGGGGCCGGCGGCGCCGCTCACGAGCGACGAAGCGGCGGCGGTGCGTCAGTGCACCATCGTCGGCATCGTCCTCGTCGCGGGGTGGTTCCTGCTCACCGCTCTGCATGTCTGGCTCGTGATCTATCTCCGTCGCTTCAAGCTCGATTCGGAAGACAATCTGCTGGCGCGCAAGCACGTTACGCAGTCGCGTATCCTCGAGCGTATAGCGCGCACGCTCATCGTTATCCTCACGCTTGCCGCAGCGCTGATGACCTTCGACAGCGTGCGCCAGTACGGCGTCGGATTGCTCGCCTCTGCCGGCGCCGCTAGCATCGTCGTCGGCCTCGCGCTTCAGCCGATGCTCAAGAACCTCATCGCCGGCGTGCAGCTTGCCATCACCCAGCCGATACGCATCGACGACGCCCTCCTCGTCAACGACGAGTGGGGCAATGTCGAGGAGATCACCTCAAGCTACGTGGTCATTCGCCTGTGGGATTGGCGGCGCATGATCGTGCCGCTGAGCTTTTTTATCGAACAGCCCTTCCAGAATTGGACGCGGGAAAGCGCGGCCCTGATCGGCACCATCTTTCTCTATGTCGACTTCACCGTGCCGGTCGCCGATCTTAGGAAGAAACTCGAGGAGATCACCCGCGCATCGAAACTTTGGGATGGGCGGGTCGTCGCCCTCCAGGTCACCGACTTCAAGGAGACCACGATGGAGATCAGGATGCTGGTCAGTGCGAGCACGGCGGGCAGGGCATTCGATCTTCGCTGCGAGGTCAGGGAGAAGATGATCGCCTTCGTCCAGCAGCGCTATCCTGATGCGCTGCCGCGCATCAGGACCGATCTTCACGACGAGCGTGCCCGTACGCGCGAGAAGGTGGCGGCGCATTAGCACGGCGCTAACCGCACGGTTTCGGCGGAAAACGTGGCATACTGCGCATCCGCGGCCGCCTGGCGTTGCCGCTACCGAGTTTCAGTCCGCTTCAGGGGAGGTTGTCATGCCAAACTGCTCAAATCTGCCGTCTTTTCGCCTGCTCGCCATCATCCCGGTTGCTGCGGCGGGGCTCTTGGTTGCGCATCCGGAGGCCTTCGCCGCACAGGAGATCAAGCTGGTCGAGCACGCCACAACTGATGCGGTGACGGATACCGGAGCGTCAGGCGATAGCGCGGGCGATATTCTCACCTTCTCGAATGAGGTCTTCGATGCCGACGACAAGAACAAGGTTGGCACGGATCAGGGCATCTGCTTCCGCACCGTTCGCGGCAAGGCCTGGGAATGCTTCTGGACGCTGACGCTCGACAAGGGGCAATTGACGGTCGAGGGCCCATTCTTCGACAGCGGAGACTCGGTGTTCGCCATCACCGGCGGCACCGGCGAGTTTGCCGGCGCGCTCGGGGAGATGCCTTTGAGCGCCGGTGGCACGAAAGGCGATGCCTACAATTTCGTCTACCGCATCAAGTGACGGGACATCATGCCGCTGTGGCTTTTTTGAACCTCTGCCGCGCTTTTCGACAAAAGACGCACGCTTGGGACTCGAAACCTGCGCGAGAACCGGCTAGATGAGGCGGGCAAAACGACGGTGGCCTTTAACCGCACCGTCTTTCTTAACCTGGCCGGGCGATAATACCGCTTGAGGCGCTTCGGCCAGGGCGCTCATAGCGGCGTCTTCGCGACGCCGGCCCCGGGGAAATTGACATGGTTCGACTCACTGCTCGCTTGCTGCTCGCCTGCTGCGGCGTCCTATTGCCATTCGCCGCTCATGCCGGCCTCTCGGTCTATTTGCGAAACTACTACACCGAATATCAGGTGGTTAAGGACTGCACCGAACGCGAGCAGCTCTCGGTTGAGGACGCAGCCAAGGCGAAGGATGCCATGGCCAAGATCGAGGCCTATTACATGCAACGCGATACCTCGATCAACAAGGACAAGCTCGTGAAGCAGGCCGTGTCGAACAAGAATCAGGCCTTCAAGATGATGAAAGAGACGTCCAAAATCGATGCACGCGAATTCTGTCGCGGCTCTTTGAACGACCTCGTCAGCAAGGTTCACGACATCGAGGCCGACGCTGCTCCGAAGAAAAGCGGCTCCTAGGCCTCATTTTCGACGCCGATTCAACTCTATCTCTGCTTCCTTTCACCTGTCAGATCAGGGTGGCCGAAGGGCCGCCTCTCGGGCTAACTTTGCCCGGATCAAGAGGGGGGGATGCGCGGGGTCTACCTCATCGCCGCAGTTCTATGCGCCGCCTTCGGCTTGGCGGCCCCGGCGGCGCGCGCCGAGGACCAACCTACGTCCTCCGCTTCCGAGCCTCCGCAGCCGAGGCAAGCTCACCGGCGCCGGCATCGTCTGATCCCGCCGCACAGCCGTCGCCGGTAACCGACCCGGTGGTCACGCTGATTCGCACCAAGCTGACTGATCCGGCCTCGCGCAAGGGCGCCAACCCCGATGACCTCGCTGCGCTCGAGGGCTTCTACAAGGCGAGGACGGGCGGGCCGTTATGGATGACTGACATGGGGTTCTCGGCGAGAGGGCTCAGCGCTCTGTCCGCAATTTCTGAGGCTGATGATTGGGGTCTTGATGCCTCTGCTTTCGATCTGCCGGCCGCTGGCGACCTGCCAGCCAACCCCGAGGCCGAGGCAGTTGCGGAGCTCAAGCTCGACCTCGCCATCCTGAAATATGCGCGCTTTGCCCGTGGCGGGCGGCTGACTCCGCTCGACCTTGATGACAAGCTCGATCAGGTGCCGCCATTGCGCGATCCGAAACAGGTCCTGGCCGAGATTGCCGCCTCCGGCGCGCCGGATACCTATCTTCAGTCGCTTCACCCTACGCACGAGCAGTTCGCCCGCCTCCGGCAGGCGCTGCTCAAGGCACGCGGCAAGGACGCAGACAGCGCGCAGCAAGAAGCTGACGCCAAACCGGCAAGCGACAAGGACGTCAAGCGCATCATCGTCAATATGGAGCGCTGGCGCTGGATGCCCGAGGATCTCGGCAACGTCTATGTGTGGAATAACTCGCCTGAATTCATGCTCTACATCGTCAAGGAAAGAC
>JBKOUI010000177.1:0-14584 GCA_046723315.1 Pseudomonadota bacterium
GGCATAGACGTCGTCCCAGCCGAGCTTCTCGACGAAACCATGCAGCGGTTGCTTATAGGCAAGCACCGCGGCGGTCACGACGCCAAGCCCAATGGCCAGCGCCTGGTCGCCGAGCATGACCATGGCGCCGAGCAGGAACACGACGATTGCCGCGATCTCGGTGGTCAGATCTTTGCCGCCACGTCCCGGCTCGGCATTGACGAAATAGCCGACGATGACCAGGGCGCCGACAATCAGGATGGCTGCGGCCAGCATCCACGGCGCCGAGGTTTCGCGCTCGAGCCATCCGGCCACGGCACCGAAGAGAGCGAGCAAGGTGAAGGTGCGTAACCCGGCGACATGGCCGCCGTCGCCTTCTTCGCTCTTGCGCTTCTCGCGCTCGACGCCGATCAGCGCGCCAAGCAGAATGGCGATGGCGAAATTGCCGGCCGTGGCAAGAAGCTCCTGTTCGCTCATCGCCCTTGCTCCTCTAGACCATCCCGGATCGAGCTAGACACCCGAGATGGTATCATTGTTACCTGCCCGGCGATGCAACATGAGAGCAGGTTCGTGACGGCAAAGACCAAGTTCGAATTCGACCCCTCGATCGCCATCTACGCCGTCGACTATGGCGACGGCGTCCAGGTGCAAATGTATTGCCCCACGCTCGCGGCATTCCGCCGTTCGCTCAAAGTGCTCAGGAAGGAGCCCGCGACCATCGCCTGGCTCGATCGCCTGCCCGTGGGTGCCCTGCTTTGGGACGTTGGCGCGAATGTCGGCAGCTACACGCTCTATGCCGCGATAAAGAGAAAGAGCCGCGTCGTGGCCTTCGAACCGGCGGCGGCGAACTATCTGACGCTCAACCGCAACATCGAAATCAACGGGCTACAGGACGATGTGACTGCCTTGTGTATCGCTGTCGCCGAAAAGAGTGGGCTCGATACACTCTATATGCCGAGCACCGAGTTCGGCGCGGCACTCTGCAACTTTGGCTCGGCGACCGACTATCAGGGCAAACCGTTCGAACCAACTTTCAAGCAGGGCGCAGTCGGGTTCAGCCTCGGTGACCTCGCTCAGAGCCTCCCCGTTCCGAGCTACGTCAAGATCGACGTCGACGGCTTGGAGCGCGATATCGTCGCCGGCGGCGATGCTCTGTTCTCTGCGAGCGCCCTCCGTTCCGTGGTCATCGAGATCGACTTCGCCCGCCCCGATCTTGTGCAGGACGTGGTCGGCCGCATGCGTGCCCACGGCTTCGTCTATTCCAACGAAAGCGAATGCCGGCAGAGCGCCGGCGCCTTCAACGCCATCTTCGATCGACGGCCCTGAGCTTTTAGCCCCGGAATCGTGCTAAGCCGCGGAGCGCTTGGCGTGCTCGGGATAGAGCGTGGCGAGGCCATCGCGGGTGGCGGGGGTGACGCCGCGTTCGGTGATGAACCCGGACACAAGCCGCGCCGGGGTAACATCGAAGCCGTAATTGGCGGCAGGCGTCGTTTCGGGCGCAACACGCACGGTAGCAACGCGGCCATCGTCGAGCCGGCCGGCGATGTCGGTCACCTCGTCGGGGTCGCGCTCCTCGATGGGAATCGTGTTGCCGTCATCGAGGCTCCAGTCGATGGTCGGGTAGGGCAAGGCCACGAGGAAGGGAATGTCGTTGTCGCGGGCGGCGAGCGCCTTCAAGTAGGTGCCGATCTTGTTGGCAACATCGCCAGTCGCCGTGGTGCGGTCGGTGCCGACGATGCAAAGATCCACCAGCCTCTTTTGCATCAGATGGCCGCCGGCATTGTCGGCGATCAGCGTGTGCGGCACACCGTGCGCGCCGAGCTCGAAGGCGGTGAGCGAGGCGCCCTGATTGCGCGGGCGTGTCTCGTCCACCCAGACATGCAAATCGATGCCTTCGTCGAAGGCGCGATAGATCGGCGCAAGCGCAGTGCCCCAATCGACGCACGCCAGCCAGCCGGCATTGCAGTGAGTGAGAATGTTGACGCGCTTGCCGCCCTTCTTGTCGGAATGCGCGCGGATCAGACCGAGCCCATGCTCGCCGATCCTGCGATTGGTTTCGACGTCCTCGTCGCAGATTTCGGCGGCGCGCGCGTAAGCCGCGGCAACACGCTTGTCGCGCGGCTGGTTGCGCACCGCCTTCTTCATCTCCTCGAGCGCCCAGCGGAGATTGATGGCCGTGGGGCGAGTAGCGGCCAGTTGGTCGCAAGCGCGATCGACCGCCTCGTCTGAGGCGTCGGCGCGCAGCGCAAGCGCTACGCCATAGGCTGCGGTGGCGCCGATCAGCGGCGCTCCCCTCACCTGCATGGTCCTGATCGCGCGCGCCGCGTCATCGAGGTTCCGCAGCGTCACGGTCTCTAACACGAAAGGCAGCTTGGTCTGGTCGATGATCTCGACTGACCAGCCGTCATCGTTGAGCCAGATGGTACGGTAATGCTTGCCGTTGATGTTCATGCCCAGGCACTTCTCTCCGTGTCATCGCCCGGCTTGCGGGGCGATGCAGTAATCAATGTAGGCGCGCTAGGCGCAAGAGTCAGGGGGTACTGGATTTCCCGCTTTCGCGGGAATGACAACGACCTAGTCGCCTTCGAACGACATCAGGGTGTGGCACTCGATGCCGTGTTTCGTGAGCCGCGCCGAGCCGCCAAGGTCGGGAAGGTCGATGACGAAGGCTGCGCCCACCACGTCGGCCTTGAGCTTGCGCAGGAGCTTGACCGCTGCCTCCGCCGTCCCGCCGGTCGCGATCAGGTCGTCAACGAGCAGCACGGGCTCGTTAGCGCCAATGGCATCCTCGTGGATCTCGATCACGTCGATGCCGTATTCGAGCTCGTAATCCTGGCCGATCGCCTTTCCCGGCAGCTTGCCCTTCTTGCGGATAGGCACGAAGCCGCAGCGCAAGCGGTCGGCAACCGCGCCGCCGAGGATGAAGCCGCGCGCCTCGATGCCGGCCACCACCTGCACGCGGCGGTTGGTGAAGGGGCGGGCGAGCTGCTCGACGCAGGCGCGGAAGCCGTTGGCGTGGCCGAGGAGCGTGGTGATGTCGCGGAACATGATGCCGGGCTTGGGATAGTCCGGTATGGTGCGGATGAGGTCCTTGAGATCAATGTCGGCAATCAAACTCATCCAGGGCCTCCCTCTTCAAGGCTAGAAACTGCGCCGCGCCCGCGAGAAAGAGAGCCTATAGTCGAACGCGAGGCGGCTGACTAGCTGGCGAATTCGCCAGCGATGCCGAGAGGACGCGGCCACGTCACCGCCGCAATTGCTCAGCCCTGCAACACCCGGCCAGCCACGGCATCAAGCTTCTTCAGGAGCTCGGGGTCGCGCGCCTCCGGCGCGGTGATAATCGCGGTGTCTAGAGCGCGGTCCGATCCAATCGGGCAAGGCTCGTGCTCGCGCGGGAAGTCGCGGGCGAGCCGCGCCACCAGCCGCGCGCCCTTGTCGGCGTTGGCCAGCAACACTTTGATAATGTCGCTGACCTGAACGGCGTCATGGTCTGGATGCCAGCAGTCGAAATCGGTGACCATGGCGACGGTCGCGTAGCAAATCTCGGCCTCGCGGGCGAGCTTGGCCTCCGGCAGGTTGGTCATGCCGATCACCGAGTAGCCTAGGTCCTTGTAGGTGAGGCTCTCGGCTAGCGTGGAGAATTGCGGGCCCTCGATGCAGACATAGGTTCCGTCGCGCACCATCTGGATGCCTTCGGTTCTCGCCGCTTCGGCGAGATGGATGCGCAGGCGCGGGCTGACCGGATGCGCCATCGACACATGAGCCACACAGCCCTTGCCGAAGAAGGAGTTGGCGCGGTGATAGGTGCGGTCGACGAACTGATCGACCAGCACGAAGGTGCCGGGCGTCAGCTCTTCCTTGAACGAGCCACAGGCCGAGAGCGAGATGAGGTCGGTCACCCCTGCCCGCTTCAGCACGTCGATATTGGCGCGGTAGTTGATATCGGTAGGCGACAACCGGTGGCCCTTGTCGTGGCGCGACAGGAACACGATGGGGAGCCCGTCGATGTCGCCGATCCTGAGCGACGCCGACGGCTCGCCCCACGGACTCTTGATGCGCTCCTCGCGCACGTTCTTCAGCCCCGGCAGGTCGTAAAGTCCCGAGCCGCCGATCACGCCAAGCACTGCTTTGGTCATTCTGTGTATCCCATCCTCTTCAAAAACAATCCCGTCATGGCCGGGCCGGCGCAATGCGCCGTGTCCCGGCCATCCACGAATTTACTGATTGGTCGACTCGTACAGATCATCCCAATCGGGATTCGACGCCAGAATGAGCCGGACTTTCCATGTCCGAGGCCAGTGCTTCATGTTCTTCTCACGCTGAATCGCGCCAATCATTGTCCCGTGGTGCTCGCACCAAACACGCGCTTGAGACCGTGGCGGCGCGAAAAACCCGGTGTGAGTCCCTCGCGATGTTGCCAGATGCGTTGTGGCAAATGGCTGGTCACTCCTGTGTAAAGAATGCCGTTTGGCTTGTTGGTGATGATGTAAACCCAACCGCCTTGCATGGATTGGCATTGTTGCAATTCGTGGATGGCCGGGACAAGCCCGGCCATGACGAGTTTGGGCGTCCATAGGAGTGAGCAAAGCAGTCAATCACCAACGCGAACATAGAACACGGCCCACACCCAGTGGGCGTGATGCGTCTCGTCGGGCTTGAAATCGGCCGCGCGGGTGTTGATGAGCCATATGGGGCCCTGCTGGCCTAAGCCCAGCGGCACGCCGTCGGCCGACAGCGCAAGAATCCAGTCCGACGACTTGATGTCGTCGGGATCGAGCCAGCCGCTATAGCCGTTCACCGCGACGAACGTCGTCTTGACTTGCGCCGCCTCGAGATAGCCGAGCACTTCGCGCAGCAACGGACCGCTGAAGGTGGCGGGCTTATCGAACTCGCGAGGCTGCGCCGTCACCGTCCCTTGCGGCAGCGAGAGCAGCGTGGCGCGATCGAAGGCGAAAGCCTCTTTGAAGTCGATCTTCTGCAAGGTGAGCAGGCTGTCGCGCTTCGCGTCGAGAGGACCGCGATTGGTCTTGCCAATCATGCCGCCGACTGTGAGCACAGTCATGTCGCGCGGCGGCGTCGGCTCATCCGCGGCGAGCACAGGCAAAGCGGCGAAGACGAGGCAAAGGGCAAGCAATAAGCGCGTCATACCAACTCCTGTGTCATGCCCGCGGAAGCGGGCATCCAGTATTCACCGCGCTGCCATTCAATCAGCGGCAGTGGTTACTGGATCGTCCGCGTGCGCGGACGATGACAACGTTAAGTGGGAAAGTCACTCCTAAAGACGAGCCTAGGCGGTGTGGGTGGCGTCGCGGCGATGGAGCCGGCCCCACACCGTGCGCTTGGCGAGATACATGATCACGGCAAAAACGATGAGGTAGATCATCACCCGCATGCCGGTCTTGTGGCGCTCCTCGAGCTTAGGCTCCGCCGCCCACATCAGATAGGCCGACACATCGCGCGCATAGTTGTCGAGCGTGGGCTTGGTGCCGTCGGCATAGGTCACGGCGCCGTCGCTGAGCGGCGGGGGCATGGCGATCTGATGCCCGGGGAACGCCTTGTTGTATTGCATGCCCGGCGCGAGCTCGAATCCCTTGGGCGGGTCGGTGTAGCCGGTGAGGATCGCATAGATGTAATCGGGGCCGCCCTCGCGCGCCTTGGCCATAACCGAGAGGTCAGGCGGCAGCGCGCCCTTGTTAAAATTGCGCGCCTGCTGCTCATTGGCAAACGGCGAGCGGAAATGGTCCGACGGCCGCGCCGGCCGCTGGAACATCTCGCCTTTATCATTCGGGCCGTCCGGTACTTGCGCCTGCGAGGCAATCTCCTCGACTTTCTTCGGCGGGAATTCGGGACCGCCGGGCTCGCCGAGATTGCGGTAGGACAGCAGCCGCATCGAGTGGCAGTTCGCGCAGATGGTCCGATAGACCTCGAAGCCGCGCTGGAGCTGGGCGTCGTCGAACGTGCCGAACGGCGGCGAGAAGGTCCAGCTTTGATGCGCGATCTCGGGCGCATGATTGGTGTTGTCTTGCGCCAGTGCTGCGCTGGGCACGACGAGCGCAAGGAGCAATGCGAGCAGGCAGAAGCGCATCACAGGGCCTCCTCGCGTGCTCGCGCGCGCACCGGAGGATTTGGCGGCGTCTTGCCCACCGGTTGCTCTTCGTCGCGGCCGAGCACTGACTCGGTGATGCTTCCCGGCAAAGCGCGCGGGCGCTCGATCAGCCCGACCAGCGGCATCACCAAGAGGAAGAAGGCAAAATAGTAGAAAGTGCAGATGCGCCCAAAGATGAGGTACCAGCCCTCAGGCGCCTGCGAGCCGAAATAGCCTAGCGCAACGCACGTCACCACGAACGGCCAGAAGAACCATCTGTAGATCGGGCGGTAGCGCGTGGAGCGCACCTTAGACGTGTCGAGCCAAGGCACGAAGAACAGGATCGCGATCGAGGAGAACAGCGCGATCACGCCGAGCAGCTTGTTGGGGATCGCGCGCAGGATGGCGTAGAACGGCAGGAAGTACCATTCCGGCACGATGTGCGGCGGGGTCTGCAGCGGGTTCGCCGGAATGTAGTTGTCGGGATGGCCGAGCAGGTTCGGCGCGTAGAACACGAGCGCAGCGAACAGCAGCACGAAAGCGACCAGCGCAAAGCCATCCTTGATCGTGTAGTACGGGTGGAACGGCACGACATCTCGCGTCGACTTCACCTCGATCCCGGCCGGATTGTTATTGCCGGGAATGTGCAGCGCCCAGATATGCAAGACGACCACGCCGGCGATGACGAACGGCAGGAGGTAATGCAGGCTGTAGAGCCGGTTGAGCGTCGGCGCACCGACCGAGAAGCCGCCCCAGATCCATTGCACCAGCGCGGTGCCGAGGCCTGAGATCACCATGTCGAGCGATGAGAACAGGTTGGTGATCACGGTCACCGCCCAGAAGCTCATCTGCCCCCACACCAGCGAGTAGCCCATGAAGGCGGTGGCGATCATGAGCAGAAGTATCAGCACGCCCAAGATCCACAGCACTTCGCGCGGCGCCTTGTAGGATCCGTAATAGAGGCCGCGGAAGGTATGGATGTAGACGGCGAGGAAGAACATCGAGGCGCCGACCGCGTGGGTGTAGCGGAGCAGCCACCCCCAATTCACGTCGCGCATGATCTTCTCGACGCTGTCGAACGCCCCGTCCGCGGTCGGCACGTAGTGCATGGCGAGCACGACGCCGGTCGCGATCTGCACGGCGAGCATGAAGGTGAGGATGCCGCCGAAGGTCCACCAGTAGTTAAGATTGCGCGGCGTCGGGTAAGCGAGGAACTGATTGTGCATCAGCCGCGTGATCGGGAGCCTCGCATCGAGCCAGGCTTCGAAACGGCTGCCCGGTTTATAGGTCGAGGGATGCGCCATGACGGGCTCTATCCGATCTTGATCTTGGTGTCCGAGGCGAAGGCGAAGGGCGGAATGGCGAGGTTCTGCGGCGCAGGGCCTTTGCGGATGCGGCCGGCGGTATCGTATTGCGAGCCGTGACACGGGCAGAACCAGCCGCCGAACTCGCCCTTGTAGTCGCCGACCGACTGGCCCTTGGGGATACAGCCGAGATGGGTGCAGATGCCGATCATCACGAGCCACGGCTCGCGATCCTTGGCGGCGCGGTTGGCGTCATCGGCCGGCGTGTTCTCGGGTAGGTTGGCATTGCGCGCGAGCTGGTCCGGCAAATCCGAGAGTAGCGTGTCCTTGGCCTTGGCGATCTCGGCATCGGTGCGGTGGCGGATGAAGATCGGCTTGCCGCGCCACATCACGGTGATCGCCTGCCCGGCATCGACATGCGAGATGTCGACCTCGGTGGTGGCGAGCGAGAGCGCCGAGGCGTCGGGGTTCATCTGGTCGAGCAAGGGCCATAGCGCGGCCACCGCGCCGATCGCGGCAAAGCCTCCCGCCGCGATGAGAATGACATCGCGCCGCGTCGGCTGTTCGTCGTCCATCAGGGAAGGATCAAAGGGAGTTTCGTTGTTGGCCATCGGGCCAAAAGCTCCTCAGTCTAAGCTTGGGAGAAAAGCGCTCCCAAGCGACAACCGCATGTCAAAACAGCCGCAAACGGGAGGCTAATAGCTCCAGCCCCCCAGCCTTGCGGCCGTGCCCAAACCCAACGCGCCTTGGGGTTTGCCTCTGCTCGGGCCGCGGTCCGGCCTTCTTTTGTGACGCTTTCTTGCATCAGGGCCCGATGTTGTCCAGCGCCGGTTTCGGGCAAATTGGCGCATTCGCTAAACTCCGCAGAGGCCAGGAGGTAGCATCGATTTGCTGGACATTGACCGCAAGCGCGCCAGGACGTAAGCGCGAAGCACGATGGACCTGAAAGCGCCGAAACAGCCAAATGTGTCAGTCCCTTTGGACGCTGCGCTTGAGCCAAGAAAGGAGCGCGCTCGCGCCTGGTTCGAGGAGCTGCGCGACCTGATCTGCGCAAGCCTCGAGTCAATCGAGGACGCGGCGCAAGGTCTGCCCGGCTGCAAAGACAAGCAACCGGGGCGGTTCACGCGCAAGCCATGGGCCCGCACCGATCATGCCGGTGGCGACGGAGGCGGCGGCCTCATGGCGATGATGTCTGGCCGCGTGTTCGAGAAGGTGGGCTGCCACACCTCGACCGTGCACGGCACCTTCGCGCCAGAGTTCGCCAAGCACATTCCCGGCGCCGACCAGGACCCCCGCTTCTGGGCGAGCGGCATCTCCTTCATCGCCCACCCGGTCAATCCCAACGCGCCGACCGCGCATATGAACACGCGCATGGTGGTGACGTCGAAGGGCTGGTTCGGCGGCGGCGGCGATCTCACGCCGGTGCTTGCGCGCCGGCGCACGCAGGAGGATCAGGATTCACGCGACTTCCACGCGGCGATGAAAGCAGCTTGCGACGGCGAGGCGTCGGCCGATTACGCCCGCTTCAAGCGCTGGTGCGACGAATATTTCTATCTGCCGCATCGCGGGGAGATGCGCGGCATCGGCGGCATCTTCTTCGACTATCTCGACACGGGAGATTGGGAGGCGGATTTCGCCTTCACGAAGAAGGTCGGCCGCGCCTTTCTGGGCATCTATCCCGAGATCGTCGGACGCAACATCGGCACGCCGTGGACCGAGGCGGATCGCAAGGAGCAACTCGTGAGGCGCGGGCGCTACGTCGAGTTCAACCTGCTCTACGACCGCGGCACCATTTTCGGGCTCAAGACCGGCGGCAATGTCGAGGCGATCCTCTCCTCCCTGCCGCCTCTGGTTCGGTGGCCTTAGCCGCGGACGCCGGCATACATGAAGGGCATAGGGTCCGAATTTGCGCTCACGTCAGTGGTCAACACGACCCGTGTCTGGATCACCGGCGCATTGTAAGCGAGGCGCGCCACGAGCATGGCGAGAGCGGCGAGAAGCAGGACGAGAACGATCTTTCTCAACATGGCGAAGCCTCCGAGCAGGCGGAGCGCGTTCTCGCGCACCGTGACTCGGGCTTTAGGACTTCGCGGCTGAACCCTCTCTGATCCTCCCGTTCATGTGCGGTTTAGGTACGAATTCGAACCATAAGATTGTGATCGCCGAGGCCACTTCGGGCTTGCCAAGCCCGCCTACTTCCCCCATGCTCCTTGGACCGGGCGCCCAAGGCTTTGGGCGCGGACTTGGACGACGGCAAGTGACTATCGCGCCTCAAAAGAGCACGACCCTTTCCTGACATCTCAAGACGCCGAAGGCTTCCCCTTTCGGGAGCCTCTGGCCCGTTTGTGTGAAACTTCAACGGGAAAGGAAATTCCCCATGGCTCGTGTCAACGGCACAGTGAAATTCTTCAATCATGCGCGCGGCTTCGGCTTCATTCAGCCCGAGGATGGCGGCAAGGACGTATTCGTGCATGCTTCCGCTCTCGAGCGGAGTGGCGTGCCCGCCCTCAACGAGGGGGACAAGGTCTCCTTCGAGATCGAGGACGACCGCCGCGGCCGCGGCAAGCAGGCCGCCAACGTCCAGCTCGCCAACTAAGCGCGACTGACTGACTTTGAGACCGCCGGGCCCCGTGCCCGGCGGTTTTTTATTTGCGCATGCGCCGACTGCTCAGCACACCCGCGAATTGCTTAACCGCTGATTCATTCTGAAGGCTCTATTTTGCCAAAAAGCAGGTGCAAAACGTAATAATCCCAAATCACTGGGGCACCCTCCGCCCGCGCGTCGCGGGCTCTCTTCGGCTAACGGGACAAGACAATGACCAAAGGACTCTTGAAAGCCATCGCCGCGGCGGCGCTGGTCGGCACGCTTGCGCTGTCGATGCCCGCGCCGGCTGAGGCCGGCCACGGCAACGCCGTCGGCGCAGGCCTGCTCGGCTTCGGTATCGGCGCTGTGGTCGGCAGCGCGCTCACGCCATCCACCGTCTATGTGGCTCCGCCGCCGCCTCCGGCCTATTACGGCCCGGCGGCCTATGGCCCGCCGCCATGGAGCCCAGGCTGGTACCACTATTGCCGCAACCTGCACGGCCCGTATTTCAATCCCAACACGGGCTACTTCCAGGGCGCTGACGGCGGCTGGTATTTCTGCCGCTAGGCTAAGCGACAAGATCTGACCGCCCGGGCCGGCACTCGCGCGGGCCCGGGTAGATTCTGCTTGCTGACCGCGCGACGAGCCCACGCACCCGACAGGGCGGCGCTGATCCCCTTAAAATTTCACGTTTTTTTTGACGCGGCGTTTACCCCTGCGGCAACTCGGCCGCGGAGCCCGCCCCATTGTGTCTTGATTGAGGCAGGCTCATAGGCGAAATAAACCGCTCCGGGATGAGTCCGAACAAGAAGGCTGGGCCGCGCGGGCCGGGAACCCCGCGTTTGCCGTGGGATTGGGGATGAAGAGAAGGACTCTTGGAGTATGAATTTTACCGCCGCAATTGGCCCGGAAATCGAAACACCCCGTGATTCGCCGAATGTGCCGGCCGACCGCCAGGCGCTCGGCCTGGTCAGGCCCTATCAGGGCATGGTGGCGTGGCCGACCGTGCTCCTTGCGCTTGGCATCGTGAGTGCATTCGCGCTGGTCACCACGCTGGCGACCATGCACATCATCCCGCTCTGGCTCGGGCTCATTCTGAATTCGCTGATCCTCTACGCCGACCAGACGCCGCTGCATGAGGCCTGCCACGGCAATATCGCAGGCCGGGATTCAAACTATCTCTGGCTGAATCACCTCGTCGGCTATGTGTGCGGCGCGATCCTGCTGCACGAGTACAAGGCGTTCCGATACATGCATCTCGCGCATCACCGGGACACCAATAACGAGGAGATCGACCCCGACCATTGGGTTGCGGTGCAAGGCCCGTTCAAGATCCTGTTCCGCTGCTTCACCATCGTGTTCTGGTATCACCGCTATTTCTGGCGGCACATCGCCTTCCATGCCCACATCCCCGGCATGCGGCCACTTACCATTCATATCGCGACCATGTACGCGCTGCTTTACGGCGTCGCGCTCGGCCTGTCGCTGATGGGTTATCGGCGCGAGGTTTTGATGCTGTGGATCTTTCCGCACATCATCGGGTCGGCGATGATCATCTATTTCTTCGCCTATCTCACCCACAAGCCGCACGAGGTGAATGAGCGCTATCGCGACACCAACGTGTTCTGGTTCAAGGGCAAGGTGTTGGAGCCGGTCGCCAACTCGCTCTACATGTTCCAGAACTTCCACCTCGTCCATCACCTCTTCCCGCGCGTGCCCTTCTATCTCTACCCGAAGGCGTTCCGCTCGCTGAGACCTGTGCTCGACAGCGAGAAGGCCCACATCTACGAGTTCGGGCGTTAGCCGAAGTCCCAAATCGCAATTTATTCGTCCTGGCCGGGCTCGTCGCAGAAGGGGCCGGAACCAATGCGCGCGGCTAAGCGCGTGAGTTAGAACTGGCGAAGCGCCGCCAAGTTTGTACATTGGCTCATCGCGAGGAAGACAAGCGATGAGGAACGCCACCCAAATCCGCACCACCTGCCCGCGAGATTGCTACGACGCCTGCGGCATAGTGGTGAAGACTTCGGCCGACGGCGTGATCAACGTGGTCGGCGACCCCGACCACCACATCAGTCGAGGCGCGCTGTGCGGCAAATGTTCGATTGGCTACAACGGGGTCTGGCGCGATCCGGACAGACGGCTAACGCGCCCGCTGCGACGCGCGGGGCCGAAAGCTAAGGGCAGGTTCCAGCCCGTAAGTTGGGACGAGGCCCTCGGCGATATCGCACATCGTCTCAACACAATCCGTTCCGAGGACGGCGCCTCGGCGATTCTGCACACCCACTACACGGGAACATGTTCGCTGATCGCCGGCAGCTTTCCCTTGCGGTTCTTCAATCGTATGGGCGCGACCGAGGTCGACCCGGATACGGTGTGCAACAAGGCAGGACACGCTGCGCTGCAATTGATGTACGGCGAATCCACGCGTGGCTTCGACCCGCGCACGATCGATGGCTCTCACTGCGTAATGATCTGGGGCGCCAATCCGTCGGCCTCGGCGCCGCATGTGCATCAGTATTGGCTTGGCGAGACGAGCGTCCCCAAGATCGTGGTCGATCCCATTCGACATGAGACTGCAGCGGCGGCAGATATCCATCTGCAGCTTTATCCCGGCACCGATGGCGCGCTCGCCTTCGCGATGTTGCATGTCATTGCCGCCGCAGGCCGCGTCGATCGGAGCTTCCTCGCCACGCATGCGCTAGGCTGGGAGGAGATCGAATCGCAATTGCCGGAATGCAGCCTTGCCTGGGGCGAAGCCATGACCGGCGTGCCGGCTCACCTCATCGAAGACGCCGCCCTGCTCTATGCGACAGGGCCGTCCCTGTTATGGATGGGCCAAGGCTTTCAGCGCCAGACCTTCGGCGGCAATGCGATGCGCGCCGTCGCGCTGCTGCCGGCCGCCACCGGCAATCTCGGCAGATACGGTGCAGGCTTTCTCTATCTCAACGGCTGGGACACGCGCGGCGTCGACGCCGGCTATCTGACCGCCGCGCACCTCAAGCCCAAATCTGCGCAGACCATCAGCCATATGGATCTCGCGGGCCGGTTGGAATCGCCAGAGACTAAGGCGCTCGTCACCTGGAACAACAACATCGCGGTATCAAGCCCCGAGCAGCAACGGCTGCGTCGGGCGCTCCAGCGCGAAAATCTTCTGCAAATCACGCTCGACCTGTTCCAGACCGAGACCGCCAACTACGCCGACTACGTACTTCCGGCTGCGAGCTTCCTCGAATTCGACGATGTGGTCCTGTCTTATTTCAACGCCAGCATCTCGGCGCAAGCGAAGGCCGTGGCGCCCCTTGGCGAGGCGCTGCCCAATCAGGAAATCTTCAGGCGTCTCGCGGAAGCCATGGGACTGACCGATCCCGAGCTGTTCGAGACCGACGCGGACACGATCGCTACACTGCTCGATCAGGCGAAGCCGGGCTTGACGTTCGAAGCGCTCTCAGAGGTCGGCACGATCGAATATCCGGCGGAGCCGGTCGTGCAGTTCGAGCGCCATGACTATCGCACGCCGTCGGGAAAGATCGAGCTCGCCGGCGGCGCCTTCATCAAAGCAGGACTCCCACGCGCTCCCTTCCCCTCGGCCGAGGCGCGGCCCGTGGACGGAGAGCTTCGTCTCCTGTCTCCGGCAACGAAATGGCTCATGAACAGCAGCTTCGGCAACGATCCGAAGGTGCTCAAGCAACTCGGGGAGGATCAGGCCTTCATGCATCCCGACGAAGCCCATGCGCGCGGGCTTGAGGACGGCACCCGCGTGAAGCTCGGCAATCAAACCGGCGCACTCACGCTACGCCTCACTGTTTCGGCCGAAGTGCCGATGGGCGTCGTCCTCGCCCACAAGAGCCGGTGGACGGCAAACGGCACCGCGAGCAACGTCAACGCGCTCAATCCAGGAAATAAGGCCGATCTCGCCGAGAGCTGCGCCGTGCACAGCATCAACGTCTCGGTCGTCCCGGCCTAGATGGAAACTGCCCTGGGCTTGGTGTGCGGGCTGCTAATGCAGCAGGAGCTCGCCGTCCACGAAGCGAAACTCGCGCGGAGAGATCAGCCGCCGATGCGCCACGCGAATGCGGTAGAGCGCCCCATCGAGATTGGCGTCCCAAAAATCGAGAAAGTCGACGAGCTTCGGGAAGCGCGGCGCGAGGTCGTAGTCCTGCCAGATATAGCTCTGCAAAAGCTTCGGATGGTCTGGCAGGCGGTAGAGGATCTCTGCTGTGGTCAGCGAGAAGCCCTCGAGTTGACGAGCGAAGGAAGCGTCCATGTTCTCAAGTCCTGCTGGTCCGGTCGTTTTCGACTCTTTCAACCTTTTAAGTGTTAACCGTCGAGCTTGGTTGCGGCAAGCGCATTTCTTAAGCATAATCAGGGTATTGGCAGCAGACCAGAATTATTGCTAGCGGCTTAGCACTCTCGTCTTGAAAGTGCTAAATTGGCGATCTAAATAGCCGCGACAGGTGCGTCCGCACCGGGTGCGCCGAGAGACATCACAAAATCGCTGGAGGAGAGAAAGATGAAGTTTCGTCCATTGCATGATCGCGTCGTCGTACGCCGGATCGAGGAGGACGACAGGACCAAGGGCGGCATCATCATCCCCGATACCGCCAAGGAGAAGCCGCAACAGGGCGAGATCGT
>JBKOUI010000262.1:0-8497 GCA_046723315.1 Pseudomonadota bacterium
ACCCGCTCCTGATCGGCACCAGAGGCAGCCCGCTCGCCCTTTGGCAGGCGCGGCATGTGCTCGCGCGTCTCATCGAGGCGCATGAGCTTTTCGAGGGCGAGGCCGATCTCAGCGTCATCACCACGTCGGGAGACCGCATCAAGGACAAGCCGTTGCGCGAGTTCGGTGGCAAGGGGCTGTTCACCAAGGAGATCGACGAGGCGCTGCTACGTGGCGATGTCGCCATGGCGGTGCACTCGATGAAAGACCTGCCCACCGATCTGCCGGCCGGGCTTTGCATCGCCGCCGTGCTGCCACGCGCCGACGTGCGCGACGCCTTCATCAGCAACAAAGCGCCGTCGCTCGCCGATCTTCCCGAAGGCGCGACGGTGGGCACCTCTTCGCTGCGGCGGCAGGCGCAAGTGAGGCGACTGCATCCCGGTCTGCGCGTCATCGATTTCCGCGGCAATGTCGAGACGCGATTGAGAAAGCTTGACGAGGGACAAGCCGATGCCACGCTTCTCGCTCTCGCTGGTCTCGAGCGCTTAGGGCTCACCTCGCACGCGACCTCAATTCTATCGACCGACGAGATGCTGCCGGCGGTGGCACAAGGCGCCATCGGCGTCACCTGCCGCAGCGACGATACGCAAACGCGGGAGCTTCTCCAGGCGCTCAATGACGAGCGCGCAGCAACCACCGTCGCTTGCGAGCGTGCCTTTCTTGGCGTCCTCGACGGCTCCTGCAAGACACCGATCGCGGGGCTCGCCGAGATCGACCACGGAATCTTGCGCTTGCGCGGGCTCATACTCTCGCCCGACGGCACGGAATCGTACGGCGTAGAGCTGACCGGAGCGGCCGAGCACGCGAGAAAGCTCGGCGCTGACGCAGGCGAGGAGCTTGTCACCCGCGCCGGCCCAGAGTTCGTCGCGAAGCTCGTCTAATGCGCGTCCTCGTTACGAGACCTGAACCAGATGCGAGCCGCGAGGCCGAGGAGCTTGCCGCCCGCGGACACGAGGCCGTACTTGCCCCGCTGCTCAACATTGAGTTCGCGCGCGACGTGCCGGTCGACCTCGCCGGCGCGCAGGCACTCATCGTTACCAGCCGCAACGCTCTGCGCGCACTTGTCTCTCGGCGCGAGCTTGAGGATGCCCGCAAGCTCCCCCTGTTTGCCGTTGGCGAAGCAACGTCGCGCACTGCGCGTGAGCTTGGCTTTACCGAAGTGATCACCGGCCCCGGAAGGGCGGCAGACCTGGTCGAATTGGTCGCCGGCAGGCTCAATCCGAAGCGCGGAACGTTGGTGCATCTCGCCGGCGAGACCCTCGCCTACGACTTGAAACCGGCGCTTGCAGCACGAGGGTTCACCCTGCGCCAGCCTGTGCTATACCGGGCGGTCCCGGCGCAAGCGCTTCCGCCGCGAGCCTTGAGCCTGCTTGAGGCCGGCAAGCTCGATGGCGCGATCCTCTTGTCGCCACGCACGGCGAGGACCTTTGCCTCGCTGATTGAAAGGCACGGCAGGGTAAGGCAAGAAAGCGGTCCTGTTTGCTATTGCCTGTCGCAAGCGGTAGCAGAGGCCGTGGCGCCGCTCGGGTTTGAGGTCCGGGTTGCCGCCGGACCTCGCGAGGAAGACGTTCTTGCGCTCTTGGACTCCGGGGCGGCATCCTCGTAGGCAAATCTGCTGGAGATTGAGGGTTAAGCGTGATGGCAGATCCCTTCAGCGATCAGGATCGCGGCGGCAAAGGTAAACGGCCGGCGCAAACCATTGAAGGGACAGCGACCGAGGTTTCGGTCGAGGCCGCGAACGAAGAAGCGCGCGAAGAACCCGCGCGCACCGAGCCTGACGGGGAACCAGGCGCCGCCGGCGACGAAGGATTCATTACACCTCAGGATACCGAGGAGAAAGATTTTAAGGAGGACGGTCCGCCGCCGCGCGCGACCCTGGGCGAGCTGAAAAGCTTTGTTACCCATCTCGCCGCTGGCGTGCTTGGCGGGCTGGTTGGCATTATTGCCTTGGCGCTTGCCTGGGGCCTGCCTTCCGGCAAAACCGACCACACCGCTCCCGCGTTCGACAAGCTCGATCAGCGCATTGCCAAACTCGAATCAGCACCGGCGCCACAGGGAAATACCGAGGAGATCACTGCGCTCGACTCGAGGGTGAAGGCGCTCGAGCAACAGCCCAAGGAGCCGTCCCCTGATCTTTCCGATTTGAAAACCCGCGTTGCCCAACTCGAAACGTCGCTGAAGACGCTTGCTGATGCTGCCAAGAAGGGCGGCTCGGTCGCCGATGCCGCCGCGGTGAGCCAGCAGATCAACGAGGCTGAGCAAAGGCTGCAGGGCAAGATCGAGACTGCGCTCGCGAGCGAGGGCACCAACGCCTCGACAATTCAGGAAATGCAGAGCGCGATCTCCGAGCTCAAGGCCAAGGTCGCAGCTCTGGCGGATGCCGAGCTTGGCACCGGTGACAATAGCGACCTGGGTGCAGAGGTTTCGGCGCTGTCGCAGCGGGTGAACAAGCTTGAGACGGCGCTGCCCGAGCTTGCCACTGCCGCGAGCAAGGATGCCGCCGAAACGAAATCTGCTGCCGTCGCCATAGCCTTCGCCAATCTCAGGGCTGCCGTCAGCGAAGGCCATCCGTTTGCCACCGAGCTCGACACAATCAGCACGTTGTCGCCTTCGGCGACCGATTTGGGCACGCTTCCCGCCTATGCCGAGAAGGGCATTCCCACCGTGCCTGAGCTTGCCCGCTCTTTCGACGCTGCCAAGGACGCGGCCCTTGTCGCGGCTGCTCCCCCTCACTCCCACGATTCGCTCCTCGACGACCTGATGACCAGCGCGGAGTCGCTCGTGAAGATCCGCCGCGTCGACGAGGCGGCGACCGGCGACACGCCGAGCGCCGTGCTGGCGCGCGCCGAAGCTGCACTCGATAAAGGCGACCTCGCTGCGGCGGTGAAGGAAGTCGGTGCGCTACAGGGGGCGCCGCGCGACGCATTATCAGGCTGGCTCGATCAGGCGCGTGCCCGGCTTGGCGCGGACGAAACTCTGAAGCGGCTCGAAAGCATCCTGCTCGTCTCGGTGAGCGGAGGCGGCGAGCCCGCGCAACCTTAAGCCGCCATGATCCGCGTCCTCATCTTTGTTCTGTGTGTAGTGGTGGCGGCGCTAGCCTTCGCCTGGTTTGCCGGCCATCCTGGCGCGATCACCGTCGAGTGGCTAGGCTACCAGGTCCAGACCAGCGCACTCGTCGGCGCCCTCGCCATCATCGCTCTGATCGTGCTTCTCGTATTTCTGTGGGGCGTGCTGCGTTATCTCTTCACCCGTCCCGCTGCCATTGCCGCTCACGCGAGAGAGCGCCGCAAGCGGGAGGGCTACGACGCGCTGTCCCGCGGGCTTCTGGCCATCGGCGTCGGCGACCGCACATTGGCGCAGCGTTATGCAGGCATCGCCGCGCGCAATCTTCCGCGCGAGCCTCTGACCGGTCTGCTCAAAGCCCAGGCCGCGCAGCTCAAAGGCGATAAAGCCGCAGCCCGGCGCGCCTTCGAGGCCATGCTCGACGATTCCGAGACGCATCTTCTCGGCGTGCGGGGACTTTTCCTCGAAGCCAAGCGCAGCAACGACAATATCGCGGCCCAGGTGCTCGCCGAGCAGGCGGTGAAGAGCGATCCGAAGCTTTCGTGGGGCGTGAATGCCCTGTTCGACTTGCAGGCGCGTGCCGGCGATTTCGAAGGCGCGCTCGATACGCTCGCCATTGCCCGCCAAAACGGGCATGTCGAGCCTGATGTCGCGGTGCGCCGCCGTGCCGTGCTGTTAACGGCAGAAGCCCGCGAGAGGGAGGTGTCAGATCCGGACAAGGCGCTCGCGCTCGCAAACGAGGCACTGCGGCTGGCGCCCTCGCTCGTGCCCGCCGCCGAGATCGCCGGCCGCATCCTTGCCTCCAAGGGCGAGAGCCGGACAGCATCGCGCCTCATCTCGCGCACCTGGAAGCTCTCGCCGCATCCGGACCTGGCCCTCGTCTATGTCCATGCCAAGCCCGGCGAGCCCCCGCGCGAACGGGTGAAACGGGCAAAGCACCTCGCGGGTCTTGCGCCAAACGACATCGAAGGTCCGATCGCCGTCGCCAATGCCGCAATCGAGGCGCATGAGTGGCAAGAGGCGCGCAATGCGCTCGCCCCCTATGTCGATGGCCGTCCGCCCGCGCGCATCTGTGCGCTGATGGCGCGCATCGAAGCGGGCGAGTTCGGCGACAGAGGCCGCGAGCGCGAGTGGCTTGCCCGCGCCGTGCGCGCGCCGCGCGACCGTGCCTGGATTGCCGACGGCTATGTCTCCGACCGCTGGTTGCCGGTCTCGCCGGTGACGGGTGCGGTCGATGCGTTCGAATGGAAGGCACCGGTCGATGCCATCGGCCGCGGCGATGACAGCCTCCTGATTGAAGAGCACCTGTTCGTTAGCCCGCCGCAAGCCGCAGAAACACCGGCGCTCGCCTCACCCCGCGTCGAGACTCTGGCTGAACCCGCTCATACGATTGAGTCGGTTCCGCCAAGCGCAAGAGACGGCAGGGACGCGACGACAAGAGAGGCGCCCCGTGCCAAAGGCGAGCCGAAGGAGAAGCCGGCCATCTTCGTGCCGGCGCATGCTCCTGACGACCCAGGCGTTCCGCAAACGGAGACCGAGGAGGCCCCGAGCGCGCTCGAGCGCCTGCGCACGGCGCAAATCCGTTAGCGAGCGGGGCCGGCGCCCGAACTTGCATCGCTTAGGCAATGGCATTAAGTCACGCGGGCGCGCGACAGCAGAGTTCAACGCCGCTGTAGCTCAGGGGTAGAGCAGGGCTTTCGTAAAGCCAAGGTCGGGAGTTCAAATCTCTCCAGCGGCACCAGTTTCTCAGTAAAATTTTTTTCATTCGCTGCGCGACACCGTGTGCAGCTAGCCGCCGCCAGCGGGATAGACCAAGGTGGCGCCCATGGCACGAATTTCGAAGCGCCGGATTTGGGGATGGGCGATGGGGGCGACGATCGTCGCCGTCCTCGCCGCCGCCGAACATCCGCTCTACCGCGCTGCCCTCGTTGGCGCCGGCTACACCGCGGAGATGCTCTGCTCGGGACTGTTCGTCTCCCATCGCAAAGAAGGGGACATCGTGGCCCAAGAGCTGAGCGGTCCGGGCTACGAGCTTCTCGCTCTCTTCTTCCATACCGTCGACCTCGACAAGAAGCGGGTGACCGCGTCGATCCCCGGCTTTGCATCGCAAACGGCGATCTTCCGCGACGGGTTCGGATGCACGCTGCTCAACGGCAGAAGCGAGGACGAACTCAAGACCGAGGCGGCAGGCCTGCTCGCCGATCCACCGCCTGCCAACGGCGACGCGCTGTGGCCTGCCGGCGAGCGCGTCGAGCTCGGCGCCCTCGACCAAGGAGTGGACAAGGCGGCGCTCGACAAGGCAGTCGCCGCCGTCTTCGCCGAGCCGGACCCTCTGCATCCACGCCGCACGCGCGCGCTCGTCGTGGTGCACCACGGGCGCATCGTCGCCGAGCGTTACGCGCCGGGCTTCGATGCCACGATGCCGCTCGCAGGCTGGTCGATGAGCAAGAGCGCGCTCAATGTGCTGGTCGGCCTGAGAATTAAAGACGGCAAGCTCGCCGTCACCGACAAGGGGTTGCTGCCCGCGTGGCGCGGGCCAGGCGACAAGCGTGCCGACATCTCGCTCGATGACCTGTTGCGCATGTCGAGCGGGCTTGCCTTCGACGAGAACTACGACGATCCACTCGCCGACGTCACGCAGATGCTGTTCGCCGAGCCGGACCAAGCGACATTCGCTGCTGCAAAGGAGCTCGCTTATCTGCCCGGCACTCATTGGCACTACTCAAGCGGAACGTCCGAGATCATCTCCCGCGTCTTGCACCAGTCGTTTTCGTCAGAGAGCGAATATCTTCGTTTCCCGCACGACCGCTTGTTCGGTCCGCTCGGCATGAGAAGCGCGGTGCTCGCGCCCGATGCCAATGGCACCTTCACGGCATCCTCGTTCCTCTACGCCACGGCGCGCGACTTCGCCCGGCTCGGGCTCCTGTTCCTCCAGGATGGCGTTTGGCAGGGGCAGTCGCTTTTTCCCGATGGATGGGTGGTCTATAGCCGCGGACCTTCGCGGGCCCGGGCCGACGGCAGCTACGGCGCGCATATTTGGCTGAAACTGCCGAATTCGCCTCAACTCGGTGTTCCGCCCATGCCGGAGGACGCCTACTACTTTCTCGGCCATGACGAACAGGTCGTCGCCATTGTGCCGTCGCGCGATCTAGTCATCGTGCGGCTTGGGCTCACCCGCAAGGGCGGCGATTGGGACGACGCCCGCGACCTCGCCCCAATCGTGCAGGCATTTCCGCCGTGGACTCCCTCGAGCGCACTACTTGAACAGCCTCAATGAGTCCTCGGCGAGAACGCCGCCGGTAATGGCAATGTCGAGAAACGGCGTCTTGGCCGCGATCTCGCTGTCGGTCACCATGATCTGGCCGATCTTGGTAGCGAGCTGCGCGATCGAGGCGCCGAATACCACGCGACCGATGCCGCACCAGATGATCGCTCCCATGCACATCGAGCAGGATTCGCCCGAGGTATAGAGCGTCGTCCCTTTCAAGAGATCGGGGCCGTGCTCTTTCAGGAAGTTGCGGATCGCGACCATCTCGCCATGCGCCGTCGGGTCCTTCTCCTGCTTGCCGAGATTGCGGCCACGCGCGAGCACCTCACCGTCACGTACGATCACCGTGCCGAAGGGAAAATCGCCAAGTACAGCCTCCTCGATGGCCATGCGCATGAAGCGGACGTCCTCTTCCGTCGCCGGCTGTTCGATGCCGCGGGCGACAGCGCTCTGGCGATCGGCAGCGCAAGTGTGCCGAGCGCGCCTGCGACCAAGTGGCGCCGGTTTACGCCAGCAATGGTTCCTCGCGAATTTCCCCGCATGTGCTGCCCTCCATGACACCCTCGCTCGCCTGATCGTGATGATGCATCGAGCGCGACCGCTGCTAAGGTCGCGCCCTTCCTCTTAGCCTGTCATGAAGGTGATGCGCCATGTCGTTCGGAATGTACTCGGCCTCAGTTCCAACATTTCTGCACATGCTGAAAAATCTCACGGCGATTCTGGAAAAGGCTGAGGCCTTCGCCGCAGAGCGCGACATCGAACCGGAGGTGCTGGTCAATTGGCGGCTTGCTCCGGACATGCTGCCGCTCGCCAATCAAATCCAGATCGCGGCGGACTTTGCCAAAGGCACCACCGCGCGGCTCGCAGGAGCGGAGGTTCCCAAATATGCCGACGAGGAGAAGACGCTCGCCGAGCTCAAGGCGCGCATCGCCAAGACGGTGAAGTTCGTCGAAGGGTTCAAGCCCAAGGATATCGACGGCTCGGAGACGCGCGACATCACGCTCCCGGTCGGCGGGCAGGAGATGCGGTTCAAGGGCGAGCCCTATCTCGTGCACTTTGCTCTGCCCAATTTCTATTTTCACGTCACCACCGCCTACGACATCCTGCGGCGCTGCGGCGTGAATATTGGCAAGCGCGACTTCATCGGCATGACGTGAGCGCAGCCATCAGGTGACCGTGCCTGACTCGCTCCGTCCGCGGAACAGAAAGGTCATCGCCAAGCCTGCGGCGAAGCCGCCGATATGCGCCATATAAGCCACGCCGCCCGTGCTTTCGTCGGTATAGGCAATGGTGCCGACCCCGCTCACGAGCTGGAGCAGGATCCACAGGCCAAGGACCACGACGGCCGGCATGGCGACGATCTGCCGCCCGAGCAGGACATTCACGCGCGACTGCGGAAACATCAGAATATAGGCGCCGAGAACGCCCGCAATCGCGCCCGAGGCGCCGACATTGGGAACGCCAGATTCCGGCGAGACCGCGTATTGCGAGAAGGTCGCGGCGATGCCGGTCAGCAAGTAGAAGATGAGAAATTTGATATGGCCGAAGCGATCCTCGACATTGTCGCCGAAGATCCACAAGAACAGCATGTTGCCGAACAAATGCAGCCAGCCGCCATGCATGAACATGGCCGAGAAAATCGTGACTGCGTTGGTCTCAGGATTGCCGGAAAAGCGTGCCGGAATGAAGGCCCAGTCCTCGATGAACCGGTCGCCGCCGGAAAGCTCGATGAAGAATACCAGGATATTGAGGCCGACAAGGGCGTAGGTGACGTAAGGGGTAGTCCGCCGCTGTGTGTTGTCGTCGCCGACGGGGAACATGCGGGGCCTCTACCTCGTTTTCAGAGAACCGGGATGCGCGGCGATCATAGCCGAGGTCCACGGCAAGTCTATTGGGCTACCGGAAGCGCGTGCCAAGGGGGTGCTGATTGGCAACGGTGCAGCCAGAAACAGCAAATCCCTAAATAAATCAGAGTGGCCGTGAGGGCCGTCTGGGACTACCTTTAGGGGGCTACGAGGGGTTGGTAATGGGCGGATGGTCCTTAGTCGGGCGCTACGGCGCCATGGCCCGAATTGCCATTTTTGCCCTATCGATCGTGGGGGCGGCTCTCGCCGAAGTCGTTTCTTC
>JBKOUI010000042.1:0-5917 GCA_046723315.1 Pseudomonadota bacterium
CTACGGCATGAAGCGTTCTTTGCGCGGGAATTTTTCGAACGTGCTCTCGAGCACGCGGAAATTGGTGGCGAGCAGGAGATGCGGATTTGCGGCCATCCAGGCAGTGATGGAGATGGATTGATAATCGCCATTGTTCAGCACGATGAGGAACTCGAGATCGTCGGTGCCTGTATTTTCGATGTAGTGCCCGTAACCTTGAGGCACATAGCCGACATCGCCAGGTCCGAACTCCTCGTTGCGCGCCCGCCCATGCGAGCCGAAAACTCCCATGCGGGCACGGCCCGAAAGGTAGTATTGCCATTCATCTGCATTGGGATGCCAATGCAGCTCGCGCAAGCCGCCGGGCTTGATGCGCATGATCGCGCCGGTCATCGTCTTCGAGATTGGAAACTGACGCTCGGACACCAGCCGCAGGGTGCCCTCAGGAAATGTTTCGGGCCGCTGCGCGAGCAGACGATAACGATGGGTAAGCGGCCCGGTGTTGATTGTGCCGGCGGTCGGATCGGGCGGAAGCGGCGGCGGGACCGGGCCCTGGGCGATGTAGACTTCGGACTTTGGAAAATTCGCGAATGTTTCGGCGGGCACACCCAAATTCTTCGCCAGCACGTCGGCCGGCGTGTGCCCGAGCCAATCGGTGATGCTGAACGTGCCGAATTCGGAGAAATAGCCGTTATCGAAGACGAGCACGAACAAACAGTCTTCGCGCCCGATGCCCTGGATCGAATGGCCAAAGCCGCGCGGAAAATACCAGACGTCTCCGGAGCCGAAATCGGCGATCTGGGAGTGTCCTTCGGGATCGATCGTGGTGACGCGGCACTGTCCCTTGATCACATAGGCCCATTCGGCCGCGTTCGCGTGCCAGTGCAGCTCCCGCAATCCGCCCGGCGTCAGTGACATCAGCACGCCGGCAAGTTTCTCCGAAACGGGAAATTGCGCCACAGTGGCTTCCTAGGCCCAGCCCCCGTCCCATCGTTTCGGGGTCACCGCTCCCAGGGCGAACCGGAAAGAGGGCAGCTCGCGGCCGTCGAGCACCTTGGGAGTCGGACCGTATGGAGGCTGCCTCTGCGCCACCGTCTCATCGCCGCTTGCCGACATGCTTGCCGTTGCGGCCGCACCCAGAATGGTTCTCCGCGAGAGATTGGACATGGAAGCCTCCGTTCTTGTGAGGCGGCTATAATGCCGTCTGCAGTGCGATGCTCAATAACTCTCACTCTGGTGTGATGGCATGCGTAAGAGTTGCTCTTCGCAACGCCGGGGCCTAGGTAGAAGGCTAAATCCTGTTCGTCACCGGACCCGGGCTGTAGCCAAGGACTCAATCATGGGCCGTCATTCAAATTACCTGCCGCATGGCGTGATTCCGGCGGTGCTGCTGCCGTTCCATGACGATCTCTCCATAGATGAGAACAGCTTCCGCGCGCACCTGCGGCAGGTCGCGGCGACCAAGGGTTTGTCGGCAATCACGGTGAATGCCCACTCCACCGAAGTCGCCTCCTGCACCTTCGATGAGCAGCAGCGGGTGCTCGACATTGCGCAGGAGGAGATCGGGGATCGGCTCCCCCTCGTCAACGGCATATGGGCCGACGGGAGCATCGAGGCCGCGCGCATTGCGCGCATGGCAACTGCGCACGGCGCCGCCGCCCTGCTGGTGTTTCCTCCGGCTCCGTTCACGCTGGGGCAATCGGCCGACATGGCCGTCGCCCATTTCAAGCGCATCGCGGACGCGAGTGATCTGCCGATCATCGGCTTCCAATATCCGCTCGCAACCGGTCAGGGCTACCCGCGCGAGGCGCTTTTGCGGCTTGCCGAAGAGGTCCGCACCTTCGGGGCGATCAAGGATTGGTGTGGCAACGTCCCGCAACACGAGATGCATGTCCGGCTCCTGCAGGGCTTGCCGCGTCCGGTGAACGTGCTCACCACGCACAGCGCGTGGCTTTTGAGCTCGCTCGTTCTGGGGTGCAAAGGGCTCCTGTCGGGCAGTGGGAGCGTGATACCGGATCTGCAGGCGCAGCTGTTTGCGGCCGTGCAGGCAAAGAACCTCCTCGAGGCGCAGCGGCTCAACGACCGGATTTATCCGCTCGCCTGCGCCTTCTATGCCCATCCTTGGGCCGACATGCACAACCGCATGAAGGAGGCGCTGGTGCTGCTTGGCCGGCTGCCGCGGGCCACCGTGCGGCCGCCGCTGGTGAAGCTCGCCCGCGCCGAGGTGGCCCGCATCCGCGCTGCGCTGGTCGATGCCGGCCTTCTCGACACGAAGCCTGCGCGCGATGCTGCCTGAGTTGGGGCAACGCCATGAATCCGCGTGAAGGCGCCGGCAGCCGGCGCATCGCCTGGCAGAACGTGCTGACCGTAATTAGTGCGGCCATTCTCATCGGCGCCGAGGTCTTCGGTGCGGCATTTGCTGCCGGTTGGGCGGTCGGCAACCTCTTCGAGCTTGGGTCTTATGGCGTTCACATCATGCAGGCGCTGTTCTTCCTTTGCGGCATCGCGATCATGGTTGCCTTCATGCGCAATGCGCAGCGCGTCGAGCCGTTCACGACGCACACCTGAATAGAGCAACCCGTCATGGCCGGGCTTGTCCCGGCCACCCACGTCTTTACTGCATCACCAACTTCGTGGATGCCCGGCATAAAGCCGGGCATGACGATTGAGAGACGAATCTTCCGGTGCATTCGCAAGACGTTTGTCTTGCAGGTCGAGGCAAATTCGCTTATCTGGGAATCGCCCAATTTCGCACGTGCCTGTGGCCGTGTGGTGATCGGTGGGCATCCGGACAAGAGGCCGGACAGCCGCCTAAGGAAGTGAACTCACTTCCTTGCTCATGCGATCGCCAGCCGGAGGCGAACCGGCGCACCCCGCTCTCCACGGGGGACGCGGCTTAAAGCAACGACGGAGCGGGCTTTTTTGGTACCGCCGGCGAACAGCCGGATCACCGAAGAGGCTTGTCCTTCTTGCCGGGCGTGCGGAACGGGATCACTCCCTAATCCGGACCAAGGCAACACTCGAAGTGACGCTTGGCTCGCTCCTCGCGAGCGCCATGCGTCCAGGAGGTTCACCAGGCGATCACATCGCCATTCCGGGCAGGGAGCAGCGTCGAGATGACTGCACGCATCCGCGAATTCCTCAGGCAGCGCCACGAAGACGGTCCGTGCCTCGTCGTTGATCTCGACGTTGTGCGCGAGAACTATCTCACATTCTCCAAGGCGCTCCCTGATACCAAGGTCTTCTATGCCGTGAAGGCCAATCCGGCGCCGGAGATCCTCAAACTCCTCGCCGAGCTTGGCTCGAGCTTCGATGTGGCGTCGGTGAGCGAGACCGAGGCCGTGCTTGCCGCCGGGGCAACGCCCGAGCGCATCTCCTATGGCAACACCATCAAGAAGACTAGCGAGATCGCGGCCGTAGCAAAGCTCGGCATAAATCTGTTCGCAGTCGATTGCGAGGCGGAGATCGACAAGGTCGCGGCGGCCGCGCCCGGCGCGCGCGTGATTTGCCGCATCCACTGCGACGGCACCGGCTCCGAATGGCCGCTGTCCCGCAAGTTCGGGTGCGAACCGGAATACGCCGCCGACATCCTCGAATATGCGCATCGGCAGGGACTAGTGCCCCATGGCGTCTCATTCCATGTCGGCTCGCAGCAGCACAACATCGAGGCATGGGATCGGGCGCTCGCCTCGACCGCAGCCGTCTTCCGCACCTGCGCCGAGCGCGGCATCACCCTTGCCATGGTCAATCTGGGCGGCGGGTTCCCTGCGCGTTACGTCCGCAAGACGCCCAAGCTGGAAAGCTACGGCAAGGCGATCTTCCGCTCGTTGCGCAAGCATTTCGGCAACGCGATTCCCGAGACCATTGTCGAGCCGGGGCGCGGGCTCGTCGGCAATGCGGGCATGATCGAGGCGGAGGTCGTGCTTATCGCCAAGCGCTCGCCCGAGGACGAGCTGCGGTGGGTCTATCTCGACATCGGCAAGTTTCACGGCCTCGCCGAGACGATTGACGAGTCCATTCGCTACCCCATTCGTACCGGACGGGATCGAGACGAAACGGCGCCCTGCATCATTGCCGGCCCCACCTGCGATTCGGTCGATGTGCTCTACGAGAAGAACCCATATCCGCTGCCGGTCTCCCTTGCGATTGGCGACAAAGTGCTCATTGAGGCGACTGGAGCCTACACCACGACCTATTCGTCCGTGGGGTTCAACGGCTACCCGCCCTTGCGCCAATACGTGATCTGATCCCGATGGCGTCGTCACCCGCGGGCTTGACCCGCGGGTCCATCTTCTTCGCAATAAAAATGGATTGCCGAGTCAAGCCCGGCAATGACGACTTGGAGGCCAGTGCCGCTACTGCGCGGTCCAGCCGCCGTCGATGGGCAAGGCAGCGCCCGTGATCGTGGCGGCGTCGTCGCCGCACAGGAACACCGTGAGGGCGCCGATCTGCTCGGGCGAGGTATAACGCAGCATGGGCTGCTTCTCGCGCACCAGATCCTCCTTCGCCTTCTCGACCGCAATGCCGGCCTGTGCCGCCCTGGCGTCGATCTGCTTCTGCACAAGTGGCGTGAGCACCCAGCCAGGGCAGATGGCATTGCAAGTGACGCCGCTGTTCGCCGTCTCGATCGCGACTACCTTGGTCAGGCCGACCAGGCCGTGCTTGGCCGCCACGTAGGCGCCCTTCTCGGGGCTCGCGACAAGCCCATGCGCGGAGGCGATATTGACAATGCGCCCCCAGCCCCGCCGTTTCATTGCCGGCAATGCGCCTTTGATGGCGTGAAAGGCAGCCGAGAGGTTGATGGCGATGACGGCGTTCCACCGCTCGTCAGGAAATTCCTCTATGGGAGCGACATGCTGGATCCCGGCATTGTTCACAAGGATGTCGAGAGAACCGAATTCGCGCTCGCTGCGCGCGATTAGAGAGGCGATTTCGCCTGGTTTCGACATGTCGGCGTCGCAATACGCGACGTTTACATTGTGCTGCGCGGCAAGCTCCTTGCGCAGTTTTTCGATGGCGCCCGCCTCGCCGAAGCCATTGAGCATGACGTTGACCTTCTGCGCCGCCAGCGCCCTGGCGATACCCAGTCCGATGCCGCTGGTCGAGCCGGTAACCGCTGCCCCCCTGCCTGCCAACATGACCTTCCCTTCTTTGCTTTAGCCAAATACGAATGGACCACGCGCCGGTAGTTTGATTATCTCGACGTGCCCCTGTCGGAACCGGCAGCGCGTGCATCGGTTGTACCGTAAAGCGGGAGAGGCTGCGATGTATCTGCGTGAGGCCCTGAAGAAAACATTCGAAACACTCACCGGAATTGGACGCCTTCCTGCGGAACAGGTGGAGCAGTGCGTGCGCGAGCGCAAAGCGCACGAGTTCATGTTTGTCGACGACGGCCGCGTTCCCAATAATTGCAGGCTGCCGTTCATACACTATCGCACCCCGATTGACTTGCCGGAGGAGGGCGACCCTGCGGCGGCATTCGAGCAGCTTTTCGAGGAGAACGGGTGGGGAGATGCCTGGCGCAACGGCATCTACGACTACGTCCATTACCATTCCAGCACGCACGAGGTCCTCGGAATAGCGCGCGGTCATGCGAAGGTGCGCTTCGGCGGAGACAAGGGCAGAGTATTTGAGTTGGGACCAGGCGATGTTGCCATCCTGCCGGCCGGCACCGGCCATCAGGCTGTTTCGGCGAGCGACGATCTGCTCGTCGTGGGCGCCTATCCGCCGGAAGGAAAATACGACGAATGCACCGGCTCAGAAGAGGAGCACGCGCGCGCGCTGCAATCCATTCCCAAGGTGCCACTCCCTGCGAAGGATCCCGTGTTCGGCGCAGACGGCCCGTTGCTGCGTTGCTGGAAGAGCGGTAAGCGCGCCTGACCCACCCTGTGTGCTAGGCGCCAATACCCAAATACGCGGCCCGCACGCGGTCGTCGCC